>CAZTMG010000058.1:10261-14483 GCA_964614815.1 uncultured Rhizobium sp.
GGGTCTAGTGTCCCTTGAAAACGGGGGCGCGGCGTTCGCGAAAGGCGGCGCGGCCTTCGCGGAAATCGGCGCTGTCGAAGCAGGCGTCGATGGCGGCCTGCGCAGCCGGCGCCAGCGACCCATCGATCGCCGCACGGCTGGAGAGCTTGGCGGCCTTGAAGGTCAGGGGCGCCGTGGCGGCGATGGCCTGCACCAGATCGCGGATCGCGGCTTCGAGAAAATTCGCCGGGACGACCCGGTTCACATAACCAAGACGAAGAGCTTCGTCCGACGTGAAGTGTCGGGCTGTCGCGATCATTTCCAGGACTGCGCCGGACCCGACAATGGACTGCAGGCGCGCCAGATTGTCCATCTCGTACGCAAGACCCAGACGCGCCGCCGGCACGCCGAAGCGCGCATCATCGGCGCAAATCCGGATATCGCAGGCGCTGGAGATGACCATGCCCCCGCCGATGCAGACCCCCCTGATCATGGCGATGACCGGGATCGGCGCTTCCAGCAGCGCAGCCGTCGCGGCCGAGACCGATGCGGTGAAGGCATGATTGGCGCGCGCGTTGTTCCGCTGGACGTCGAACTCGGCGATGTCTGCGCCGGAGATAAAGGCCTTGTCGCCGGCGCCCCGGATCACAATGGCTCGAACTCCCGGCGTCGCCACAAGATCGGCCACGGCCTCGGGCAATGCATCCCACATGCCCCGGCGGACGGCGTTGAGCCGTTCGGGCTGGTTGAAGGTCAGCCAACCGATCGGACCTTCGACGGCGGCGACCAGGCGAGCCTCTGCATACGTCCTTGTGTCCACTGTCGATCTCTCTGCCGGCCGGGCGCGTTGACCACCACGGCGGCGGCCATTACGAATCCGGCCTCTAGCGCTAGGCTGTCCTTTGCGGGGAAGGCAAGGGCTCGCGTGCGCGGCATGGTTGCGGCCTTGGGGAGCCGGGCCGGAGACAGGGCATGACGATGATTGCGCGACTGATCAGGCGGTCGCATCCCCATATTGCGCCTGTGCGATCGACCATGGGCATGCTCGCATGAGCGCTGCCGCACGTCCGCCCGGCCTTGCCAGCGATCTCGATGTGCTGGCGTTCGCCCATGCCGAGCTTGCGGCCGGACGGCCAGCGGCGCTGGTGACAATTACCGGTCTCGACGGACCGTTCTCGCGGCCGCTGGGCGCGCAACTGGCCGTGGCCAGCGACAGGCGCTTCGCCGGCAGCATCTCCGGGGGATGCCTGGAGCAGGCGTTGACAGAAGAGGCGCAAGGCGCAATCCGCGATGGCGTCAACCGCATGCTGCGGTATGGAGCGGGATCGCCCTATCTCGATGTGCGGCTGCCATGCGGCGGCGGCATTGACCTGCATGTGGATGCTTCCCCGGATCGCGACGTGCTGGCGCGGGCCCTTGCGCTTGGTCGGGCGCGCGAGCCGTTCGCATTTGCCTTCGATCCCGCCTCGCAACGGTCCAGCCTGCGGCTGATCGCGTCGTCGGAGGAAGCTGCCGAAGGTGAGTTCGTCCGCCGCTTCGAGCCCCGCCTGCGGCTCGTCCTGGCGGGCCGCGGCTGGGAGATTGTCGCCATGAGCCAGATGGCCCAGCCAGCCAATGTCGAACTCGTCGTGGCCAGCCAGGAGCCGGCGACCCTGGACTTCTGCAAGCCGTATGCATCGGAGCTGATCCGGTTGACGACGCCGGCGAATGCGCCGTCGCTTCCGCTTGACAGCCATACGGCGCTGGCGTGCCTGTTCCACGAGCATGAATGGGAGGCGCCGATCCTGCTCGATGCCCTGCGCAGTCCAGCTTTCTATGTGGGCGCTCTGGGATCACGGCAAACGCATCAGCGGCGGATCGAGACGCTGCATGCGCTGGGCGCCGGCGCCGACGACATTGCGCGGCTCAAAGGGCCGATCGGCCTGTTCGCCTCGCGCGATCCGCGCTCGCTGGCGATATCGGCTCTGGCGGAAATCTCCATGGCATGGCTCGCGCGCGGAGAGACACGATGAGTGTGCCATTGGATCGAACGGTCATCGTGCTGCTGGCGTCGGGCCTGTCGCGACGTTACGGACGAAAGGACAAGTTGCTTGCCCGGCTGGATGGGCGACCGCTTGTTGGTCACGCCGCCGACGTGCTGGCGCATCTGCCATCGCTGACGCGCATCGCTGTGTGTCCGCCCGAACGGAAGGAATTGCGGGACACGCTGACCGATCGCTACCGCTTTGTCCTGGCGTTGAATAAGAAGCCGAAGCAAGGATTGGGGCATTCGATCGCCATCGGCGCGCAGGTGGCGCTGCAGTTCAAGCCGGACGCGATCGTGATGTGCATGGGCGACATGCCTTTCATCGAAGGCTGGCTGATCATGGCCTTGCTTTCCAGGCTTGGCGATGCGGATGTGGTTCATGCCGGCGCGGTGGGCCGCGTGCATCCTCCGACAGCGTTCGGGCCGGCGTGTTTCGCGCAGCTCTGCGAGCTCGATGGCGACGACGGCGCGCGCCCGATCATCATGCAGGACAGATTCCGCGTGGCGGCGCTGGATGCGCCCGCTCCGCTTCTGGTGGATGTGGATACGCCAGACGCGCTGAGCTATGCCGAGCGGCAGATGGCGTTGCGCAACCGGCTGCGGCCGCCGGCGACGCAGGCGGACCCTATCGTCGCGCCGCTTGCGGACAAGCCGGCGGCGGATCAGGCGGATTTCATTCCGCCGCGCCGCGCTGCGAACGCTCAATCGTCTTGACGGCCGCCCAGAGGGCTTCCTGCTGGTCAAGCGTGAGGCTGGCGAAGTCGAGACCCTGTGCTGTCGCCATGGCCTCCATAGCACGGAAGCGCTTGCCGAATTTTGAATTGGCGTTGCGCAGCGCAACCTCCGGATCGACGCCGAGCTTTCGGCAAAGATTGGCGGCCACGAACAGAATGTCCCCCAGCTCTTCCGAGATGTGAGACTGGTCGCGCGCCGGCGCCGCCATTGCCTCCTTCAATTCGTCGATTTCCTCCTGCAGCTTGTCGAGCACGGGCTCGGCTGCAGGCCAGTCGAACCCGACGCGCGCGGCGCGTCTGGTGAGCTTCTCGGCCCGCATCAGCGCCGGCAAGGCCATGGCGACGCCGTCAATCGCGCTGGCCGGACCAGTACGGGCCTTGGCCGCCCGCTCGGCCGCCTTCATGGCTTCCCATGCCCCGGTCTGGGCCTCGGCGCTCGACACGGTTGTCGATCCGAAGACATGAGGATGCCGCGCGACCATCTTGGCGACCAGCGTACGGACCACATCATGAATATCGAAATGCCCGGCTTCCTCGGCCATGCGGGCATGAAACACGGACTGAAAAAGCAGGTCGCCCAATTCCCCTTTCAGCTCGGTCATGTCGTTCCGCTCGATGGCGTCCGCGACCTCGTAGGCTTCCTCGATCGTATATGGCGCTATGGTGGCGAAGGTCTGCTCAAGATCCCAGGGGCAGCCGGTTTTGGGATCCCGCAGCCTGGCCATGAGCGCGATCAAATCCGCCCAGGCGTCTCCCGACAGGGGGAGGGGAGCGCCCCCGCCGGCGGATGCGGCGCTGGGTCCGGCTGCCGTGTCGTCGTCAGTCATGCCCCGTCACCCTCATGGCGCAAGTCGCATAATCAACATTATGGGCAATAAAGTCTGGAACAAAATCAGCCATCTGACGGGATCTCCAGCTCCATTCCATCGAACGCCGGTTCGACCCCCTCCGGCAGCTCCAAACGCAGTCTGGCGTAATCAAGATCGATATGCAGGTTCGTCAGGATCGCCCGGCGGGGTTTCAGAAACGCGATCCAGTTCAGGGCCTGCTCCACGCTCGCATGGGTCGGATGCGGCTTGTACCGCAGCGCGTCGACCACGAGCGTATCGAGGCCGTGGAGCCGATCGAGCGTTTCATCCGGGAGGCGTACGACATCGTTGCAGTAGGCAAACGATCCGCACCGGAAGCCCAGCGATCGCACGCCGCCATGGTCCTGGTCCAGAACCAGCATGTCGAGGTCGCCGCCCTGGCCGGGAATGCGAGCCACCTGCCCGGCTTCGAGATCATCGCGCCGGTCAAGGATGGCGGGATAGGATCCAGCCCCTTCGAAACAATAGCGGAAGCGTGTTCCAATCACGGATCCGGTCGTCGCATCCATGTGCACCGGAATACGCTTCATGGAGCGCAGGACCAGTGCGCGGAGATCGTCGATGCCATGGCACTGGTCGGCGTGGGCAATTATGAACAGGGGATTGCCGAGCTG
>CAZTMG010000059.1:0-14225 GCA_964614815.1 uncultured Rhizobium sp.
TTGGCGCGACCGCTGGCGCCGAAGCCGGGGCGCGGAAGGCGGCCGAAGCACCCTACAGCTTCCTCAACGTCCCGCAAAGCGACGGCACCACGAGGATGATGTCGCAGGATCAATTCGTGCGCGGCCTCCTTCCGCCCGGTGGCCAACCAGGCGGGCCGGCTCTCGGCGTGCTCGCCTATGCCAGCGGCCTGCGCTACGAAGGCGAGATGTCGAACGGACAGCGTCAGGGCTTCGGCGTCCTGTGGACAGTCGAGGGCGAGGTGGCTCAGGCGGGCCGGTGGGTGCGGGACGAGCTTGCGGAAGGGATGAAGCGATAGATGATGGCGCCGGCGCGAGGCGTCGGCTGTCACCTCCCCCGAACGCAAGGGACGAGATCTGCGCCCTACCGGACGTCCACCCTTCCCATCGGCGACAGGCCGCCGGCGCCGAAGGGAGACCCGAGCGCATCGGCGCCGAACAGGGCTGCACCGTCGCCGGACGTGAGGTTCGCCCAGAGACGGGACTTGGTGGCGGAGGGCAGGCGGTCGAGTTTCAGGACGACAGACCGGGCCAGCTGGCAGACATTGATGTTGATGTCGGTCTGCATGGAGAGGCCGGGACCGTTGCTGGCCATGGCGGCCGTCTGAATCAGGTTCTGCACCTGAGGGTCCATCGTCAGCGAGAAGAAGGTGGCGCGCAGGGCGTTCAGGTCGTCCTGCGTGAGCCGGGCGTCGATGGCTGGCGCATCGCGGCCGCGGGCGGCGAGATCCACCAGCGCCTGGCCTGCCCGCATCGAGAGGCGATAGCCCTCCCCGCCATAGCTGGTGAAGCTGTCGAGGGCGTCGGGATCGCTTATCATCCGCTGCAGGGCGGCGGGCGTGCAGCCGCCTGCCTTCGATTCCACGACACGCAGACCATCCGACAGGATGCTGACGGCGCGGTCGAAGCCTTCGGCGCCGGTGCGGCTGATGGCCTGCATCTGGCCGCCGGCGAATTCGCCAGACCAGGCGCTCATTGCGAGGAGGAGGCCATCGCGGTCGTGGCCGGCGATGGCGGCGTCGGCGAGATGATCAACGAGTCTGGCATGCTGGTCGGGAAAGGAGGCGGCCAGCGATGTCATGAAGGTGCGGCCGGCCTCGTCCGGGAAGGCTTCGCGGACGAGGGCGTCTTTCACGCCTTCGCGGTCGAGTCCAGCGATCACCTGTCCGATCGGACGGACGTGAGGACCCGCGACCAGGGACAGAAGCGATGGCGCGGCGATGGCTGCGCCGGCCGAAAGGACGACCACGCCGACGGCGAGCGCAATGAACTTCGCATCGAGATCGCCGGAATTGGCTACACGCGTGCGTATGGCGCCGCCATGGGCTGCGGCCTCCGCATCGCCATGGGCTGCGATGCCGACGGGCGGACGGGAAGGCCGGGCCTCGCCCGCAGTGCGCTTGCCGAAGGCCATGACTCATCCCCCTCCACGCTGATCCCGGGGGAGAGGTTACGTCGCCTTGATTGAGCCGAGGTTGACCGCGATCGATGAGGTTTCATGGATCGCGCAAGGTTTGTGCAGGGGTCCGGCGGCCATCGAGAAAGACGGCGGCGCCCGTGAGCGCGAGATAGATGGCGATGGCGCTGGGCCCCATCCCGGCGATGCTGTCCACGGCCTCGTGCGGCAACAGCATGGCGACGATCTGCACTGCAACCAGCAGCAGCACGAAGGCGGCGGCGGGCCATGCGTCCTGGCCGGCGCGGGTGCGCTGGGCCTGCCAGAAGACGGCTGCGATGGCGATGAGGCCGATCTCCAAAGCCTGCTCCGGCACGGGGTAGTTCCACAAGGAGAAACCGAGCTTCGGTCCGGCGGGATAGAGTTCAAGATCCGGGCGATGGACCAGAAGGTCGGCCAGCCAGTGCGAGAAGACGACGGCGCCGATCACGATGGCGGCCGAGGCGGAGAGACGCAGCAGCAGGCGGGCGGCGAGGCCCGCAGCGAGCGACCAGACAATGGCGGCAGGGAGGGAGTGCGTCCACGGCATGTGTTCGAGCACGAGTGGAGAGCCGGGGAGCGCGGGGTCGATGCTGCCGTATTCGACGCCCGCGATGACGAGCGCGCCCCAGCCGATGTCCACGAGCTGTGCGCCGGCGATGAGCGTCCAGAGCGGCGCCTTCGGCTCGATCGCCTTCGCGGCCAGCGCGGCAGCGTAGTGTCCTGCAAACATCATCGCCTCCCCACGCGAAGGATACGCGCAGGGTTCTGCGAGGCAAGCGCGTTGGCGCTAGCTCGGCGAGCGCAAGCCCAGCATGACGACGCGCGGGGTCATGAAGACCACCGCCGCCATCAGGGCGGTTACGGCTGCGGGTATGTGCGGTATGCGCGTCATGAGCATCCTACGCCCCCAGCGTCCGGGACAATGGTTATGAAATCCTTCGGCAGGATCGAGGCGCAGGCGGGTCGGCATCATGGCGGCTCCAGGGGTCTCAAGCTGGCGCTGCGTCATTGGCAGGTCGACAGGGAGCTAACGGCAAGACGAACGCGGGGTTCCGCGCGGCATGCAGGACTGTGTTTTCATGGATTTTTCCGGGCCGTGATCGAGATGTCCCGGTCCTGTTCCGCGACCGCGTTCGACGGTCTCATGCCTCGCTGCATCGCAGCATACGACAATGTGAGGCCTAGCGAAGCGATGGAGAATGCGCACGTATCGGTTGCAACGGCGGGTCTGATGCTGACACGTCCTGTCAGCGCGGGGCGGTAGGTTGGGCACCCGTCAGGAGGAGCCAATGCCGGGTTTGCCACAGAGAGGCGGGTGCATGTGCGGGGCGTTGCGCTATGAAGTCAGCGCGCCGCCGGTGATGATCTACAACTGCCATTGCACGAATTGCCAGAAGATCGGCGGGGCGGCGTTCAACACGTCCGTCATCGTGCCGGAGACGGCGTTGCGGTTCACGGCGGGCGCGCCTGCGAAGGTGGTGTGGACGTCGGATCAGGGTGCGGTGCGGCGGGGGCTGTTCTGCGGCGCGTGCGGATCGCGGATCGTCAATGGCGGGGAGCCGTCGACGGGCGTGTTCAGCCTGCGGGCGGGAACGCTGGACGACGCCAGCTGGGTGAGGCCGGTGGGCGATACGTGGACGCGCAGCGCGCAGCCCTGGATAAGGTTCGTCGAGGGCGGCTTGCGGGCGGAGCGCGCGCCGGAGAGCTATGCGCCCTATGTGGCGGCCTATGCGGCGCAGGGGCTGGTGTGGGGGTGAAGCTCCGGGGGCGGCAGGCGCAGCTAGTCGTCCTTCCTGTCGCGCCGGGCGCCGTCGAGCTTGCGGATGTTTGAGGCCTTCTCCATTTCGTCGCGCGTCTTCTCGGACCTGGTGCGGCCGAACAGGAGGCGTCGGGCGGCGGCGTCCGCCTCCTTCTGCGCGCGCGCCCTGCGCTTGCGGTGGTCCTTCAGGTTGACGATGTCGGCCATGGAGCTCGCGACCCGGAATCCGATGCGGGACGGGCATCTTGCCTGACTTGTCGCCGCGATCAATGCCTATGCGGTGCGCGGCGGACGAAAACCCAGGCGCGGTTGGCCAGATAGTTCACCGAAAAGGAAATGCTGGCCCCGGCAAGGACGTAACAGCCAGCCAGCAGGCTATCCGGCCGGTGCAGCAGCTCCAGGGCGGCGATGACGCCGACGCGCGCGAGGAAGGCGCAGGCGAGCACGACAAGATTCTTCGCCATGCGCGCGGGCGAGTTGCGCGAGGCCGCATCATGGAATGTCCAGTGCTCGTGCACGAAATAGAAGGCGCAGCCGACCGCCGCGAAGGAAATGGCGGCGCAGAGATGGAGCGGCAGGGGCGAGGCGGCGTGCAGGGCAAGCGTGAGCAGGAAATCGGCGGCGAGCGCGGCGACGGACGCGATGGCGAAGCGGAGGCCTGAGCTGCGTGGCGTCTGCATGGGATCAGTGCGCGGCCGCAGCGGTCTTGACAGGGGCGGCGTCTTCCAGCTTCGGGATCATCGAGAAGGCGCGGGCGGCGCGGAAGTCGCCAATCTCGAAGATGATGCTTCGTGTCGCCTGGTCCTTCGCGCGCGGTGCGGGAAGGAAGTTCACCTGGATCGCCTCGCGCGGATCGAGTTGTTCGAGTGCGTCGATGACGCCGGCGTCGAAGGTGAAGATCCAGATCGGGTCGCCGACCTCGTTCCTGCCGCTCATCACCTTGCCGGCCCAGGCGATGCGCGAGGCCCCGCGCGGCGCGGGGGCGAGCCTGTCGGACTTGCCGGAGAGCGAGCCGAGCCAGGGTTCGGACATCTTCTCCGGGTCGCGGAAGACAAGCTGGGCGGCGGCCGGGGTGACCCCGCGCGCCGGCATGGCGACGGCGAGGCGCGACTGGTCCGGTTTTCCGGGGATGCGGCGCAGGCCGAACACGACGCCGGTGGTCTTGTCGGTCTGGCTGGCGGCCCAGCGGTCGTGCTCGGAGCGGGAGGCGCCCCAGGTGGAGCGCGGCGAAGGGTATTCGAGGAAATTTGTCCTGGCGAACTGGCGGTAGCTGTCGCGCACAGTGGCGGCGACGGAGACCACCTCGGCGTTGTTGCAGCCCAGACCCTGGGCATGTCCGGTGACCTGTGCGGCGAGGCGCTGCATCTCCGCCCGGCTCTTTCCGGCGCGGAGGAGTTCGCCTTCGGCCTGATAGATGCCGGAAGCGAGGGCGAAGCGTTCGCCCTCGGAGAACAGGTTGCAGGTCTTGTCGGCGGCGGAGATGGCGAGGCGCTCCAGCCAGGTGCGGCGCAGGGCCTCCGTGTCATCGGCCAACGCCTGCGGCGCCGCGGCG
This sequence comes from uncultured Rhizobium sp., assembly GCA_964614815.1. Classification (GTDB taxonomy): domain Bacteria; phylum Pseudomonadota; class Alphaproteobacteria; order Caulobacterales; family Hyphomonadaceae; genus UBA7672. The sequence goes on from CAZTMG010000059.1 coordinate 4,768, forward strand.
ACGGCGAGGACGGCAAGGATGGGGGCGCGCGCCAGCATGCGGCGGACGCTAGGGCGGGGCTGTTGAGGATACGTTTACAGGAGGCCGGGTTCCATCATGGGCTGCCACAACCGTTTACGCGGGATTGGCAAAACGGACGCCAGATGCGCGGCAGACAAGGAATTTGTGGTAAACGACCCAATGCCTCGCGAAATTCCCTCGCATCTGTGGGTTTCGGCCCTGCTCCGGCGCGCCAATTCGGGCGGCGCCTTCGCGACGATCGTTCATCGCGGGGACGCCGAGCGGGGTGATGTTCTGGTGAAGGTGACGCTGGCGCGGGGCGAGGCGCGACTCTATGCGCCGGCCTTCACCCCGGACGGCCCGGCGACGTTCGAGCGGCTCGATCTGCCGGACGAGTCCGCCGTGGACCGGATGATCGCGCGCAGGCTGAAGAGCGACCGGGATCTCTGGGTCGTCGAGATCGAGGACCGCGCGGGACGGCATTTCCTCACCGAATCCGTGCGAGAGGCATAGCGTCCGGCGGGATGAGTCCGGGCGGCCCATCTTCGTTGGGCGGAGAGCCGCCGACCGTGGGCCAGGGCCCGGCGCCGCCTGCACCAACGCGTTGACGGGATGTGCGCGGCCTGCACCATCACGCCGGACAGACGGAGGGGTTCATGAAGTTTGGGAGCCTTGTTGGCTGCGCCGCGCTGATCGCGGCCTGCGTGAGCGGGGCGCATGCGCAGGCGACGGCCTGCACGGATCTTCCGCAGCTGATGATGCTCACCCATGCCCAGGTGACGGCGCTGCAGGGCGCCCAGATCGCACAGGACAAGAACGAGATCACCTATGCGCCCAAGAAGCAGCCGGGGGGCTTTTCAGGCTGCAAGCTGATGGCGGCCAGGGAGAGGGACAGCATTTCGGACTATCGCGAGCATCATCTCTGGTGCACCGGCGAATCCGCCAGCAGCGATGCGGCGGACGAGTTCGTCGAGCGGTTGTGGGCCTGCACGAAGGACACATATGTCGAGCGCGTCTCCACCGAGGCGCTGATCGGCGGGCGTTATCGCGTGATCGGCTTCGAGGGCGAAACGCCGGTCGCTGGCAAGGCGGCGGGTCTCGTGGATTTCGGGGTGACGGACTATGCGCGGGTCGTGCTGGAAAAGTCGTTCGACACCAGCGCCGACTACGATCTGCATATCTACTGGAGTTTCACGGAGTAGGCCGTCTCACCACTGGGTGAGCGCCGCGTTGGGCGGGCCGGCGGGGACATCCGAGGCGCGGCGCGAGCGGGCGTAGACGAGGCCGCACCTGCCCTTCGGGTCGATCCGCACGCGCACATCCTCGCGGGCCAGCGTGGCGCCTGCGGCGTCGCGATAGACGACCTCGGTTGGGAAGGCGCCGGGCGGCAGGCTTGTGTAGTCGATACGGGCGGGAAGATTGTCCCAATAGCGCGTGTCGGCCTCGGCGTGGGTGCTGTGCGACAGGGCGAGCGCGCCGACGCCGACCATGGCGAGGCCGGCGGCCCAGGCCAGCGCCGTATCCGTATCCCCGCCGCCGTCATGCCAGTCGTCCCAGGCGTTCCATGCAGCGGCATCGAGCGCGACATCGGTGAGCGCGAGCGCGGCGACGCCGACGCCGGCCGCAGCGTCCTTGAACTGCGCCTTGCCGGCGAGGATCCTGTCGACCTGGCGGCCCCCGCGCGTGGATGCCTGCCAGTAGATATCCTCGCCCGTGTGCGCGTCATAGGCGACGCCGCCGGCGATGAAGGCGGCGGAGGCTTCGGGAACGTCGTCCGGGGGCAGGTAGATGAGATATTCGCCATGGTCTCCGCCATTCGCCTTGGCGGGCGGGAGGCCCATGTCCGCGATGGCGAGAATGCGGTCCCCGGCGGCGGGAATGTGGATGTCCGGGCGGGTGGCGATGGCGCGCCCGTAGAATTCGCGGGCGAGTACGTTGTTGCCCTCACACTGCGAGGCCCAGCCGGACAATACATCCAGCACGGCAAAGTCCGATTGATAGCGTTCCTGTTCGGCGAAAGCGTCCTGCAACTGGCCGCCCTGGAAGACGGCGCGGGCGTTTCCGTAGTCGCCCTGCGCCAGATAGACCAGGCCGCGATAGTAATACGCCATGGCGCGTTCGTAGGACTCGCCCTTGAAGTCCTTCGCGCGTTCCGGAACGAAGGTGGAGCGCGCCTTCTCGGCCTGCGGGTTGTCGGCGTAGATGGTCTCGATGCGATTGAGCGCGTCGTCGAAGGAGGCGGCGGCGGCGCGCAGATCGCCAGCCTCGAATGCGGCAAGACCGGCGCGCGCCTGGTTCAGCACGCGGTTGCGCGGGCCGCCGGTGAGCACGCTGGCGTAAAGATGATGCGTGCCGACGGGCTTGTCGGCCAGCCAGGCGTCCATCTGCGCCGCAGGCACGCTGATGGTGTCGTCCGCCGTGACGCAGCCGGCAAGCGCGAGCGCCCAGACGGCGCAGGCTGTGCCCAGCGTGAAGCGCGGCGAAGGCATGCCCTCTCCGCCTGGCTAGCGATAGATGACGTCATCGGCGCCGGCGCGGGCGAAATTGTACATGCCGGTCCAGACGATCTCGCTGGTTTCGAGATCGATCATCTCGAACGCAACCTGGTTGTACCGCTGGATAAGGCCGTGCTGGGGCTGGATCTGTTCGGTGGAGGTGATGCGGCCGCGCAGGCGGTAGTCGGCGCCCATCTGGGCCTTCACGGGCGTCAGCGTGCCGGCGTCGAGCACGCCGTCGCGCTTGGCTTCGCGTTCGTCGGCGACCATGTCGAACGATTCGCGGCTGACGAAGCGGATGCGCCCGGCCGCCGCCTTCTGCAGGTTCACGCGCAGGTTGTCGGTGAAGATGTTCGGATTGATGCGCTGGGCGCTCTCGTTCCAGAAATACTCGGCGTCGATGATGACGCGGGGACTGACCGGCTGGCTGGCGATGAGGGGCGTGGCGAGCATGTCATGCGCCATCTGGCTGGCCATCACGACGATGTCCTGACCCTCGATGCCGACGCCCTGGATCGGGCCGGGCATGGAGGGGTCATAGCTCACCGTGCGCATGCCGCCGGGATTCGGCGGGGAGGAGGCGCAGGCGCCGGCAAGGGCGGCCAGGCTGGCGACGGCGAGGAAGCGTGCGGACATGGAGCGTCCCCTTGTTGATGGTCCCATGACGCCTGTGCCGCGTTTCACCTGAACGACCGCTGAATGGACGGCGCAAGCGCCTCATACGTCCGGGTTTTTTGGGTGGAGCTTCGAGGAGCTTGAGAATGTACGCCAATTGGCGTATATAAACGAGACAAATGGCAAGACAGGGCATGACCACATGACCAGAGGCGTGCGGGACATTGCAGCATCGGGCTTTGAAGTCCGCCCCTCCCGGCAAGCCGAAGCCGGCGAGCGGACATTCCAGGTGGCGGCGAAAGCATTCGCGCGGCTGGCGGACGCGTGGGGCCTGACCAATGCCGATGCGGCGGCGCTTCTCGGCGTCAGCATGCGGACCTGGTCGCGGATGAAGGCCGGGGAGATCCCCAGGCCGGATCAGGACCTGCTGATGCGGATCAGCGGCGTGGTCGGCCTGTACAAGGGGCTGCATCTCTACTTTTCGGACAAGCTGGCGGATCGCTGGCCGAAGCTGGCCAACAGCGGCGCGCCGTTCATGAACCGCACGCCGGTCGAGTACATGAAGACGGGCGGCCTGCCGGCGATCCTGGAGACGCGCGGCTATGTCGATGCCTTGCGGGGCGGCGTTTGAAGCTGCCGCTGGCGGAGATCAACCGGCCGGACACGGTGAGGCTAGTGCCGACGGCCTACTACAAGCCGCCCGTGCTGCGGCCGCTGGTCGACAGCGACGAGGAAGAAGCGATCCTCGCCCGGATCGAGGGCATGACCAGCCGGCGGCTGAAGGCGGAGGCGACGGGGCTCTCCGATCTCGATGCGCGGGAGCTCCTGTTCAAGGCCTGGGGGGCGACGTTCGTGAACGCCGCCTTCGCCTACACACGGCCGGAGGGCAATCGCTTCAACGGGCCGGCGCGGGGGGCGTGGTATTGCGCGTTCGAGGACCTGACGGCGATCGAGGAGGTGGGCTTCCACCGCACGCGGGAGCTGAAACGGATCGGCGTGTTCGAGGACGAGGCGGTCTATCAGGTTCTCCTCGCGGGGTTCATGGGGGAGTTCCATGACCTGCGGGGCGTGACGCCACGGTCGCGGCATGGAGCGGTGCTGAGCGCGGATCCGGCTGTGGGGTATCCGGCCGGGCAGGCGCTGGCGGCGGAGTTGCGGGCGGGCGGATCGCGCGGGGTGGTCTATCCGTCGGTGCGGAAGAAGGGCGGAACGTGCCTCGCCGCGTTCCAGCCGGCGCTGGTGCAGAACGTGCGGCCGGGCGCGAAATGGACGCTGGCCTGGCAGGGCGACGAAAGGTTCACGGCGAAGGCGGGGTGAGGCGGTGGACCTTTCGCGCGCACCCCTATAAGAGCCCCCGCCATGGCCCTTACACCCGAACAGGAAGCGGCGCGCCGGCGCACGTTTGCGATCATCGCGCACCCGGACGCCGGCAAGACCACGCTGACGGAAAACCTGCTGCTGGCGGGCGGCGCGATCCGCATGGCCGGCGCCGTAAAGGCGCGCGGCGAGCGCCGGCGCACCATGTCGGACTGGATGAAGATCGAGCGGGATCGCGGCATCTCGGTCTCGGCCTCGGTCATGACGTTCGAATACCAGGACTGCGTTTTCAACCTGCTGGACACGCCGGGCCACGAGGACTTTTCGGAAGACACCTACCGCACGCTGACGGCGGCGGACTCCGCGATCATGGTGCTGGACGCCGCCAAGGGCATCGAACCGCAAACGCTGAAGCTGTTCGAGGTGTGCCGTCTGCGCGACATTCCGATCATCACCTACATCAACAAGATGGACCGCGAGGCGCAGGACCCGTTCGCGCTGCTGGAGGAGATCGAGCAGAAGCTGGCGATGACGGCCTCGCCGCTCTACTGGCCGCAGGGGTCGGGCGAGCGGCTGCGCGGAATGATGGATCTGCGCACCGGCGAGTTCGTCAGCTACCAGCGCATCGTGTCGCATGATGGCTCGGTGGAGTTCAGGACGGAGCGTGTCGGCAAGGATCGCTTCGATGACATGATGGACCCGGACGAGCAGGCGGAGCTGGCCGAGCAGGCGGAGATGGCGGCGGGCGTTTGCAAGCCCTATGACCGGCAGAGTTATCGCGAGGGCCACATGACGCCGGTGGTGTTCGGCTCGGCGCTGCGCCATTTCGGAGTGAAGGAGTTGCTGGAGACGATCTGGCGGGAGGCGCCGGCTCCGCGCAGGCAGAAGGCCTTGCTGAAAGGGCAACCCGTCCAGCTGGGGCCGGAGCACAGGGAGGTTTCAGGATTCGTGTTCAAGATCCAGGCGAACATGGATCCCAACCATCGCGACCGCATCGCCTTCCTCCGCCTGGTGTCTGGCCGGTTCCAGCGCGGGATGCGGCTGAAGACAGTGGCGGGCAAGCAGCTTGGCATCACCTCGCCGGTCATGTTCATGGCGCAGGACCGCGAGATCGCAGACGAGGCGTTCGGAGGCGATGTCATCGGCATCCCGAACCATGGCCAGCTGCGCGTGGGCGATGCGCTGAGCGAGAGCGGCGCGGTGCAGTTCCAGGGCGTGCCGGACTTCGCGCCCGAGATCCTGCGCCGCGTGCGCGCCAGGGATCCGATGAAGTCCAAGCACCTGCGCAAGGCCCTGGAGGGGCTGGCCGAGGAAGGCGTGACGCAGCTGTTCACGCCGGAGGTCGGCTCGGACATGATCGTCGGCGCAGTAGGCCAGCTGCAGATCGAGGTGATGGCGGAGCGCATCGCGACGGAAAACAATCTGGACGTGCTGTTCGAGCCATCCCCGTGGGCCGCCGCCCGCTGGCTCGCGAGCGATGACCGCGCAAAGCTCGACGCCTTCCTGGACGCCAACCGGGGAACGGTGGCGCGGGACCTCGATGGCGCCCCGGTCTATCTGGCGAAGAATGCGTGGGATGTGGGGTATGTCAGCGAGAGAAACCCGGCCATCCGGTTCACGAAGACGAAGGAGCGGATCTAGGCGGGATTGATCCCGGCTCCGCCCGGCCCGTCCTGGCAAGGTCTGCGGCGGCGGGCTGACGCGCCCGTCGGGGCGAGCCTGACGCGCATGCGCCGGCTCGGCGGGAGCTTGGCATCGTTTGCGCGGCTGGCCAGACATGCTGCTGACAGCACGCTGGCGGGAGGCGCGGCGGGTGCGGGGTTGCATGACCCCACGGCCGGGCGCATCGTCGCCGCGCTGCAGGAGAGCGCCCCATGATCGAGTTCTGGACCAATCCGATGAGCCGCGGACAGATCGCCCACTGGATGCTCGAGGAGGTCGGCCAGCCCTACAGAACCAACTGGCTTGACTGGGGACCGACCGGCAACAAGAGCCCGGACTATCTTGCGATCAATCCGATGGGAAAGGTTCCCGCGATCCGGCACGATGGCGTGGTGGTGACGGAGGCGGCGGCGATCTGTCTCTATCTCGCGGACGCCTTTCCGGAAGCGAAGCTGCGTCCGCCGGTCGGGAAGGCCGGCGACTATTACCGCTATGTGCTGTTTGCGGCGGGACCGATCGAGCAGGCGGTGACGGCGAGGGCGCTGGGCTGGCAGGTGCCGGACGGACGCGACAGCATGGCGGGCTTCGGTTCATTCGATGCGGCCGTCGGCACCCTGGAGAGGATGCTCGAGGACCGGGCATATGTGTGCGGCGACGCGTTTACCGCGGCGGATGTCTATGTCGGCAGCACCGTTGACTGGGGGCTGGCGTTCAAGTCGATCCCGTCGCGGCCGGCTTTCGAGGCGTATGCGGAAAGGTTGCGGACGCGCAAGGCGTATCAGCAGGCCAAGGCGATCAACGCGGCGCGGATTTCCGGGACGCAGAAGCAGGATACGTGACGCGGCGAGGGCGAGACGCGCTCAGCCGCCCGTGATCTCCAGGTCGAGGAAGCGAAGCGTCAGGTCCGTTATGCGCCGGGTGCGTTCCCGCACGGCGTCCGGCGTCCAGACCTTTTGCCGGGCGATCTCGTTGGCGAAGCGGCTGCGGAAGCGGGCGTAGGCTTTTCGCTTCTCCTCGAAGGGCGCATTGCCGAGCTCGTCCTGCGGCAGCACGCAGAGATTGCCTGTCATCTCGCGCAGCGTCGCAAGCTCGTTGAACTCCAGACCTTCCTCGAACTCGGTCCAGTTGTTCTCCGGGTTGCGGGGGTACACATGCTCGACGGATGAGCGCGAGTCGACGATATAGCGAGGCACGCGGTCGCCATGCATGGCCGCCTCGATCCAGCGCATGATGGTGGAGCGGCGCGGGCTTTCGGTGATCGGGCCGGACAGATTTCGGATCAGCCGCTCGTTCTGCGCCCGCGTGAAGGTGAAGCCGGCCTGCCGGCTGAATCCGCCCCTGGCGAAGCGCTCGACACGGCGGCCCATCATCTCGGCGAGGCGGCGCGGGTCGGGCGTGGAGACGGTGAGTGCGAAGCATACGCGATCGAGCGCATCGATGCGGCCCGGAAGGTCGCCGGGACGGGACCGCATCTTCAGCAGCATGGCGTAGGCGCGCCACTGATCCCATTTCAGAAGCTGCAGGCGGCGCAGACTGGCGTGAACCCCGTCCGCGACCTCGGCGTTGTTCTCCTCATGAATCCACTTGAAGGCGGCGCGGTACTGCAGCAGCAGGTCGGTCGCCCAGCGCACGCCATGGTTGCCGGGATAGTGGCGGCGGATGTGCTCCATGAGCTGGATGGAGTAGTCGGATGACTGCGGCATGCGCCGCTCGATGAAATCGACCGAGCGCAGGAAGGCGTCGAAACCTTCCGGACCGAGATCGTTCTGGATGCCGGTCCAGACCGTCAGGATGCGCTTGGCGGCGTCGTCCGCGTCGGGCAACGTCGAGGTCAGGTCGATCAGCTGGCCCTTCACGATCTCCTCCGGCTTCAGCGGCAGGCCGCCGGAGTTGATGCTGACGAAGGCCTTGGCGGCGATCCGCCGGTCGGAGACCTGAGTCACGGTGACGATAGCGGCTTCGGCGAGGAAGCTGGTGAAGGCGGCGAGGCGATTGCGGCTCCAGCCCTTGAGCATGGCGCGGGCGGTGGCCACGCAGGTGCGCAGGCGGTGGCTGGCCTCGGTGAGCTGCGGATGAGGACGATGACGCTTGGCCGTGCGGCCAGGGGCGAGAATGTCCGCCTCCAGCGTGTTGTGCTTCATCATCAGGTTGAGACGCCAGAGGCCAGACTCGTCGGCCAGCATGGCGTGAACGGGGTGCTTCCTGTCCGCTTCCATCATGTCCCGCAGGACGGCGAAGAAGACCGTGAAGGTGGTGACGCGCTGGAGGCCGTCATAGATATCGAGATGTTCGCCGGTCCTGTGCAGGACCACCGTACCGACGAACACATAGGGCTGGGTCTTCTCCAGGTCGGGGTCCAGCTCCGGCAGGTCGAGCGCGGGATGGTGCGGCAGGTCTCGCCCCTCCGGCAGGGCGTCGGGTTCGACTTCGGGATCGAGATTGAACTCGCCGAAGGCCGCGATCAGGTCCTCAAGCAGGGAGGCCTGCTGCTGTTCCGTCCAGCAATAGTCGCGCTGGACGCGGGCAGGCCTGAACGCGCCGAGCTTGAGCAATTCCCCGATGCTGAGCGCCTCGGAACGAATAACCGGGTTGGGCATCCACGTCTCCGGCCCCCATGCCCAGCGCGTGGGAAGCTAGGCGAGCGTCGACTTTGGAGCAATTGCGCAACTGCTTTTGGGCGAGGTCCCGGGCAGGCGCGCGCGCCGGACCGCGCATCGCTCGGCTGCGACGCGTTTCCCGCCATCATGATTCCCGCGCGACTTGATCCGTGCAGGCGCAGGAGCGCCGACGGGCTGGCGTCAGGCCGCCTGCTGGGCGCTCGCGCTCTTGGCGCGCACCTTCCAGAAGCGCAGCGCGCGCTGGGCGGCCGAAACCGGCACCTGCTCATAGAGCTTGCCGTACTCCTCGGTCCTGGAAAGTCCGCCGGAATCGCCCAGGATCAGGATGCAGATGGTGACGAACAGGCCGCGATCGAATCCGGAGCCGCGGCAGAGGATCGCGAGCGCATCGATATCCCGCGTTTCAAGCAGTCTGCGCCCGAGATCGAACTCGACATCGACCAGCCTGGCGAAGGCGATGAGGAAGGCCGTGCGGCGATTTTCGCGCAGCAGCTGGACCAGGACCGGCGGTTTCAGCGATCCGGCCTTTTCTAGGGCGGCCACGTGCTGCCTGGCGGTTTCGAAATCGGCTGGCAGGGCGCCGTAGGCCGACGACAGGCGCGTGCGGCTGGCTTCCAGCGCCGCTTCCAGCTCGGCGGGCGACACGCCATGGAACTTTCGCAGGATCTCGCGACGCAGGTCGAGATAGGCGAAGACCCGGTCCAGCGGATCGGGCAGGCTGTTGTAGGGATGGGCCGCGAACATGGCGCCC
>CAZTMG010000060.1:0-6905 GCA_964614815.1 uncultured Rhizobium sp.
CCTCATGATCATCCTTGGGCTGACCGGTTGCATCGGCATGGGCAAGTCCGCCACCGCCGCCATGTTCGCCGCGCGGGGGGTGCCGGGCTATGACGCCGACGCCGCCGTCCATCGCGCCTATGCTCCGGGCGGGGAGGCCGTCGCCCCGCTGGAAGCCGAATTTCCGGGCGTCGCCGGCGCCGATGGCGGCATCGACCGCGCCGCCCTGCGCCGGCGCGTCGTCAACGATCCCGCCGCGATGAAACGCCTCGAGGCGATCGTCCATCCCATTGTCGGGGGCCTGCAGCTCGCCTTCCTCCGGAAAGCCATGGAGGACGGCCACGACATTGTCGTCCTCGATATTCCGCTGCTGTTCGAAACCGGCGGCGAGACGCGCGCCGACGCCATCCTCGTCGTGACCGCCCCCCCGGAGGTCCAGCGCGCCCGCGTCCTCGCCCGCGGCCAGATGAGCGAGGCCGAGTTCGACGCCATCCTCGCCCGCCAGGTTCCCGATGCGATCAAGCGCGCGAAAGCCGATTTCGTCATCGACACCAGCCTGGGGTTCGCCCATGCCGAGGAATGTGTGGACGACATCCTCACCCAGCTGCGCCACCGTATCGCAATTTCGCGCGAAGCAACCTAGGACGAACCCATGCGCGAGATCGTCTTCGACACGGAAACCACCGGCCTCAACCCGGACCATCCGGACCCGGCGCAGGCCGATCGCATCGTCGAGATCGGCTGCATCGAGCTGGTGAACTACCTGCCCACGGGCCGGGAGCTGCAGGCCTACATAAATCCCGGCCGCCCGGTGTCGGAAGCCACGGTCCGCATCACCGGCATCACCAACGACATGCTGCGCGGACAGCCCGCCTTCGGCGAGGTGGTCGACCGTCTGATGGAGTTCTTCGGCGACTCGATGATTGTCGCCCACAATGCGGAATTCGACCGCGCCTTCCTCAACGCCGAACTCCTGCGCCTCGGCCGCCCGCCGATCCCCCGGGAGCGCTTCATCGACACGCTGGCGCTGGCGCGCGAGCACCGGCCCGGTTCGCCGGCCTCGCTCGACGCCGTGTGCAAGCGCTTCAACATCTCGATCGAGGATCGTGTCCTCCACGGCGCGCTGCTCGACGCCCAGCTGCTCGCCCGCGCCTATCTTGAGCTGCGCGGCGGCCGCGAGCGCGCCTTCGATTTCGCCGGCGGCGCCGCCGCTGCGGGCAACGGCCAGGTCGTCTACAAGCCCCAGCGTCCCCGCCCGACGCCGCTTTCTCCCCGACTGACGCCGGAGGAGGAAGCCGCCCACGCCGCTTTCGTGGAAACCCTGGGCGACAACGCGCTCTGGAAAAGGTTTGGCTGACGGGGCAGGCTTGCTCCGGAACGGAGCGGGAGGACTCCTTGAAAGCGCTCACCTATCACGCCCCCAGGGACATCCGCTTCGAATCCGTTCCGGACCCGGAAATCGCGGCTCCCCACGCCGCCCTCGTTCGCGTGAAGGCCTGCGGCATCTGCGGCAGCGACCTTCACATCTATCAGGGCCATGGCTTCAGCGACGATATCGGCTTCTGCGTTGGCCATGAGGCGGTCGGCGAGGTGGTCGAGATCGGCCCACATGTCGAAACTCTGAAGGTGGGCGACCAGGTGATGATCTCCGCCTCCGTGGGGTGCGGTCTCTGCGCGCCCTGCCGGGCGGGGGATGCGGTGCGCTGCGCGCGCAACGCCGCCGGCTGCTATGGCCTCTCCCACGCGCTTCCCGGCTGCCAGGCCGAAGCCGTCATGGTTCCGCACGCGGATCACAACGCCGCGGTCATCCCCGAAGGCGTGACGGCCGACCAGGCGCTGATGCTCACCGACAATCTCCCCACCGCCTGGCTTGGCGCGAAGAACGCGGATATCCGTCCCGGCGCCACGGTCGCTGTCGTCGGCCTCGGCCCCATCGGGCTGATGGCGGTGGAGATCGCCTACGCGCTCGGCGCCGCGCGGGTCTATGCCGCCGACCTGGTGCCCGAACGCCGCGCCATGGCTGAAAGGCTCGGCGCCGTCGCGCTCGATCCGGGCGATGAAAGGGCGCTCCTCAAGGAGCATACCGGGGGCATGCTCGCCGGCAGCGTCATCGAGGCCGTCGGCGCCGACGCAACGCTGAAGCTCGCCCTGTCGCTGGCCGGACGCCAGGCCGTCGTCTCGACCATCGGGGTCAGTCAGACGAAACAGTTCCCCTTTCCGATGGCGCTCGCGTTCAACAAGGGTCTCACCTTCCGCACCAGCCTGTGCTCGGTGATGGTCCACTGGCCCGAACTTGTGCCGCTGGTGCGCTCGGGCCGGCTCAGGCCCGAAGCGATGATCTCCCACCGCCTGCCGCTGTCGCAGGGTCCGCATGCCTATGCGCTCTTCAACGACCGCCGCGATGGCGCGATGAAGATGGTGCTGGAATGTTAGCGCAGGCGGATCAGCCCTGCGGCTGCCCCTGCGCCGCCGCACGCTCGCGCTGCTGGCGATAGAGGCCGACGAAATCGATCGGGTCGATCATCAACGGCGGATGGCCGCCTTCGCGCGTGATGTCCGCGATGATTCGGCGCGCGAACGGGAACAAGAGGCGCGGGCATTCGATCAGAAGCATCGGCTCGGCGTCCTCGCGCCGCGCGTCCTGCAGCTGCACGACGCCGCCATAGACCAGCTCGACGATGAACACGACCTGGTCCTGCCGCCGGGCGCGGGCGGAGAGTTTCAGCTCGACGGAAAAGATCTGCTGCTCCGGCGGGCCAGGCTCGACCCGCACGTCGATGCCCAGCTCGATCTCGGGGGCGTTGGAGCCCTGCTGGGTCGCAAACAGGCCCGGATTCTCGAAGGACAGGTCCTTCACATACTGGGCGAGCACCCGGATCATGGGCGGTCCAGCCGGCTGGCCGGATTGACTGGCGGATTCCGGGGCGGCGTCGGTCATGGGCGAAATGAGTCCGGAAAAAGGCAATGAACAAGGCTGGGCCGCTATCACGCTGCCGCGACGGCGGCAACAACGGGCTGACTTGCCGGGTTTTGTGTCTATATTAAACGGCGGATGATAGGGATGGCGTGGCAGGAGCGGCGTCCGCCCGATCCGCTACCGGAAGGATAGTTCTCTGTCGATCGACCTCATAATCCTGGCAGCCATCGCGGTTTTCGTGATTTCCCGCCTGTATGCCGTCCTCGGCCAGAAAACCGGGGCTGAACCGCCTGCGCGCCGCTATCGTCAGGCGCCCGTCGCCGCGCACGGTCGCGAGGATGAGACTGGCGCCGACCCCGCCGAAAGGCGTCGCGAGCGCCCGGCCTTCACAGGCCCCGCCGCCGCCGGCATGGAGGCGATCGCGCTCGAAGATCCGTCCTTCACGCCGGAAGATTTCACCCGCGGCGCCCGGAAGGCGTATGAAATGATCGTCACGGCCTTCGCCGATGGCGACCGCGAGACGCTGAAGCAACTCGTCGACCAGGATGTGTTCGACGCCTACAGCGACGCCATCGTCGCGCGCCAGCGCGCCGGAACCGAGCCCCTGCGTCTCGTCCGCCTGCGACAGGCCCGCATCATCGAGGCGTCGGTCGATGCGTCCCACATGGCGCGTATCCTTGTCGCGTTCGAGAGCGACCTGTCGGATGGCGAAAACCTGCGTCAGGCCAAGGAAATCTGGACCTTCAAGCGCTCGCTGCGGTCGGATAATCCCAACTGGCTGCTGGACGAAGTCACCACCGCCACCTGATCCGCCATGCCGGCGCCTGATCGCCCATGACACGCTGGCTCACGCCCGAGGAAAGGCGCCTCTGGCATCGCGTCGCACGCACTGTGCGGCTTGCGCCCGGCCGTGCGCTCGATCCGGTTGACGCCGAGCCGGGCGAGCCCTCGCCCTGCGCGCCCGCCGCTCCGCCGCCATCGGAAACGGGAAGCAAGCGGCCACGTCGTCCCGGCCCGCCCGAGGATCTTTCCGGCCAGCGTCGCATCCGGCGCGGCCAGCATGCTATCGACGCCCGCCTCGATCTCCACGGCCATACGCAGGACACCGCCCGCCGCGAGCTTGTGGAATTTGTGCTGCGACAGGCCGGGCAGGGCGCGCGCTGCGTGCTTGTCATCACGGGCAAGGGCCGTCTGGGCGCCGGCGTGCTGCGCGCCCGCCTGTTCGACTGGATCGCCGATCCGGAGCTGCGCCCCTTCATCGCCGGCTATGCGCCCGCCCACGCCCGCCATGGCGGCGCCGGCGCCGCCTACCTCTTCCTGCGTCCCGGTCGCTGAACCTGTCTGATTCTGGACACGCGTTTTCGGAGCGGTGTTGAACAATTTCAACGCGCTGCGCGGTTCGATTCAGACAGGTCCGGTCGCCTGCGTCCCACGCCTGCGCGGGCGGTGCGAGACTGGGCCCATGCAGGCGATGACGCATCAGCCCGGACAGACGCCCCGCGCAGCCAGCGCCCGCTGGCTCGCGCCGCTGGCCGTGTGCGTCGCATGGCTCGTCTCGCTCCTCAATCGCATTGCCCGGTTGAAGCGCATCCGCGCCGCCACGCGCTTCAAGCCCTGCTGGACGGACAGCTGGGAGGATCTCCGCCGTCTCGAATGGCGGCGCGACCAGATGCTGGCGCAGGGGGCGGCATTGCTTCTCGCGGGCAGGACGCTGGATGACGCAGACGCTGTCCTCGCCGATCCGCCGGACGACTATGGCGGTCCGTGTCCCCGCACGCCTTTCCAGATGCAGCGCCGCTTCCTCGCCATCGCAGTGTTCCTGCGCGACCCCGAAGCCCGAATCCGCCGCCACGCCGCGCGGATCGCGAAACGCGCCGGCATTGACTTGTGGAGTCCCTTCGCGGCCCATGGCTCGGCGGACGCCGCGCTCCGCGCGGTTGATCGCCATGAGTTCCTGGGCGTTTCACTGGCCGCAGACGCGAAGGTTGCGCTCATCCTGGGGACGTCGCGCAGCGGCCGTCCGTCGAAGCGCGCGTGCAGGCTCACACAGGCGCGCGCGCCGCCCGCATATCCCGACTGCCGGTTTCCGATTGCCTCGCTGGCGCCGCCAGCGAGAACGCTCCCGCGCGCCGCCTCAGCCCGCAGCCAGGATCTCGAACCGCTTCCGCACGCGATCGACGGGGGTTCCGTCTTTCAGCGGCACACCCGCCAGCCGGGCATAATCGACAAACCCGCGCGCCGCATAGAAAGCCAGTCCGCCGGTATTGTCGGCGCGAATGGTGGCGTCGATCACCGCAATGCCAGCCGCCTTCGCTGCTTCAACGGTGCGCGCGAACAGGGCTGCGCCGACCCCGCTGCGCTGCAGCCCCACGCGCACGAATGTTCCGATTGTCGCCCAGTCGTCGGGCAGGGGATCGTCCGGATCGAATGATCGCATCAACCCCTGGAATCCCACGATCTCCCCATCCGCTTCCGCCACGAAGCAGGACGCCAGCTGGGGCAGGGCGATGTACTCCGCTTCCATCCGGGCGGCGTCGAACGGCTCCTCATAGGCCGTCGTGCCGCCGATCGCGATGATGGCGTTGATCAGCTCCGCCATGGCCGGAGCGTCCGACGGCGTCGCGGGGCGGACGGTCAGGTTCATGCGCCTTGCGCGGGCGGGGTTGCGGCCGCGGCGAACTCGTCATACGCCCGCAACGCATCCGCCGCATACACCATCGCCGGCCCGCCGCCCATCTGCACCGCCACGGCCAGCGCCTCGGCCACTTCCTGCCGGCTCGCCCCGGCGCGCACGGAATTGCGCGCATGATAGGCAATGCAGCCATCGCAGCGCGTCGAGACACCGATCGCTAGCGCGATCAGTTCCTTCGTCTTGTGATCCAGCGCGCCCGCCTTCTGCGCCTCGCGGCTCAGTGCTCCGAACGCCTTTATGGCGTCCGGCGCCAGGCGCGCCAGCTCGCGCGAATAGGCGTCCAGTTCCGCAATGCGCTCGTGGTTGCTCTGGCTCATCGTCCCTCTCCCTCAATCAGCCGCGCGAGGCTTTCTCGGCAAGCCCCGAAACGCCCTGCCGATCCGCCAGCACCTTCGCCACCGCATCCAGCGGCACGCCGCGCGAGCGCAGCGCGACAAGCAGGTGATAGAGAACGTCCGCCGCCTCTTTCGCGACCTCCTCATCCCCCTGCGAGGCGACGGCAATCGCCGCCTCGACGCCTTCCTCGCCCAGTTTCTTGGCGGTCAGCGCCGGCCCGCCCATCAGCAGCTTGGCCGTCCATGACATCGCCGGGTCGCCGCCCGCCCGCGCATCGATGGTCTTGGCCAGGTCGTTCAGGACCTCGCCGAGATAGGCCGCCGGCCCCAGCGCCTCGTTCCCCATGTCAGGCCTCCCCGATCATCCGCACCGGCGCGCCCGCCGCCGCAATCGCGCGCTTGGCGTCGGCCACCGTCGCCTCGCCGAAGTGGAAGATGGACGCCGCAAGAACCGCATCCGCCCCGCCCAGCATCACGGCGTCGGCCATGTGCTGGACATTGCCGGCCCCGCCCGAGGCGATGATCGGCACGCGCACCACGTCGCGGATCGCGCGCAGCAGCTCGATGTCATATCCGGACTTCGCGCCGTCCCGATCCATCGACGTCAGCAGGATCTCGCCCGCGCCCAGCTCCGCCGCGCGCCTGGCGAACGCCACCGCGTCCTTGCCCGTATTGTTGCGCCCGCCATGGGTATGCACGGTCCAGCCGCCCTCGATGCGCTTCACGTCCAGCGCCATCACGACCGCCTGCGATCCCACCTTGCGGGCGCACGCCGTCAGGATCTCGGGCTCCAGAACGGCGGCTGTGTTGATCGCCACCTTGTCGGCCCCCGCCTTCAGCATCGCCACCATGTCGTCGGGCGTCCTGACGCCCCCGCCCACGGTCAGCGGCATGAAGCAGGCGTCCGCCGTCCGCTCGACGACGTCGATCATCGCGCCGCGCTTCTCATGGCTCGCCGTGATGTCGAGGAAGCACAGCTCGT
>CAZTMG010000060.1:6915-8449 GCA_964614815.1 uncultured Rhizobium sp.
CCGCCCCCTGCGCATCGTATGCGCGGGCAAGCGCTACCGGATCGCCCGCATCGCGCAGGTCGACGAAGTTGACGCCTTTCACAGTGCGCCCGTCCTTCACGTCCAGACAGGGGATGACCCGAACCTTCAGCATGCCTTTCCAATCGCCCGAAGGCGCCCGGAAGGCAAGCGCGCGGGCATGCGGGTCACTGCGCCGCCAGCAGCGCCTCTGCGGGGTCGATGTCGCCGTCATAAAGCGCGCGACCGAGGATCGCCCCCTCGATCGGCGCGCCGGCGCGGTTCTTGAGCGCAATGATATCGTGGACGCTGGCCACGCCGCCCGAGGCGATGACCGGGATCGACACCGCATCGGCCAGCTGTCCGGTCAGCTCGACGTTGACGCCCGTCTTGAGACCGTCGCGCGAAATGTCAGTGACGATGATCGCCGCCACGCCGCATCCCTCGAACACGCGGGCAAGCTCGACCGCCTCCATGTCCGTGGTCTCGGCCCAGCCCTGCACGGCGACCTTGCCGCCGCGCGCGTCGATCCCCACCGCTACCTGGTTGGGGAAGGCCCGCGCCGCTTCCTTGACGAAGGCCGGATTGCGCACCGCCGCCGTGCCAAGGATCACCCGCGCAATCCCGGCGTCGAGCCAGCGCTCCACGCCCTGCATGTCGCGGATGCCGCCGCCCAGCTGCACCGGCGCCCGCATCACGTCGAGGATGGACGACACGGCGTTGTGGTTCACCGATACGCCCTCGAACGCGCCGTTGAGGTCCACCACGTGAAGCGCCTCGAACCCCATGGCGGAAAAGCGCAGCGCCTGGTCGGCCGGGTCGTCGTTGAACGAGGTGGCCGTCGTCATCTCGCCGCGCAGCAGGCGTACGCAAACGCCGTCCTTCAGGTCGATGGCGGGATAGAGCTTCATCTCATCGACCCCTTGCTACGGCTTCCAGCGCAGGAAGTTCGCCAGCACCTGCTGGCCCGCCTTCTGGCTCTTCTCGGGGTGGAACTGCGTGCCGAACAGATTGTCCCGCCCCACCGCAGCAACGAATCTACCGCCATAGTCGCACCGCGCCAGCGCATGATCGGGCAATTCCGGCTTCATCGCGTAGGCGTGAACGAAATAGACGTGCGGCTCGGGGCCCAGACCGGCCAGGACGGGGTGGGGCCGGATGTCGGTGAGCACGTTCCAGCCCATGTGCGGAACGGGCAGGGCAGGCTCTGGCGAGATGCGCTCCACCACGCCGGGTATCCATCCCAGTCCGCGCGTCTCGACATCCTCACGGCCCCAGGTCGCCATCAGCTGCATGCCGACGCATACGCCGAGGAAAGGCCGCCGGCTGCGGAACACGGCCTCGTTCAGCGCCTCCTGCACGCCGCGTCGCGCTACGAGGCCCGCAGCGCAATCGGCGAAGTGCCCGACGCCGGGCAGCACGATGCGGTCGGCCTGCCGGATGCGGTCCGGGTCGTCGGTCAGGAAAGCCGTCAGCCGGATTTCATGATGGTTCGCCGCCGCCTCCAGCGCGCGCTGCACCGATCGGACATTGCCCG
>CAZTMG010000060.1:8486-13864 GCA_964614815.1 uncultured Rhizobium sp.
CGGCCCTTTAGCCCGTGGGGCCGGGAAAGTCACTTGCTCACAGCGAGCCCTTGGTGCTGGCGACCTGGCCCTGGAGGCGGTCGTCGACCACAGCGGCCATGCGCAGCGCCCGGGCCAGCGCCTTGAAGCAGGCTTCGGCAATGTGGTGCGAGTTCTCGCCATAGAGCAGTTCGATGTGCACGCACGCCCCGGCGTTCATGGCGAAGGCCTGGAAGAACTCCTTGAACAGCTCGGTGTCGACATGTCCGACCTTGTCGCGCGTGAAACCCACCTTCCAGATCAGGTAGGGCCGGTTGCACAGGTCCACGGCGGCCCGGGCCAGCGTTTCGTCCATGGGCAGGTAGGCGTGACCGAAGCGGATCACGCCGCCATAGCCGCCGACCGCCTCCTTGAAGGCCTGCCCCAGAACGATGCCCACATCTTCAATGGTGTGGTGCTGGTCGATGTGGAGGTCGCCCTTGGCCTCCACGGCGATGTCCATCGCCGAGTGCCTGGCAAGGCTCTCCAGCATGTGGTCGAAAAACCCCACGCCGGTTGAAACCGACGCCTTCCCGGAGCCATCGATGTTCACGGAGACCTTGATCCGCGTCTCCTTCGTTTCGCGGACAATCTCCGCCTTGCGCGCTTTTTCCGCCATGGGCGGGCCCCTTCCGGTCAAAGGCATTAACTGTGCATTCGCATCCCGATCCTAGCTTCGCACGCGACGGTCGAGGAATCCTGAACGCAGGCTGCATTTAGGGTTCCGGCGGCCCGAAAGCCACTGGATTCGCGCGAGGACGGCGCCGATGTTTGCCAGACAAGCCCCGGCGAAGTCCGCGCCCGCGCATGCGGTCGGCGCCTCCCGCCGCGCGGGGAGGGGACCTGGTCTCGCAGGCCGGGTCGCGCTGATCGCGCTGGGCGCGGCCATCGCCGCCACGCTGGCGCAATGGATCATCACGCCCATCCTGCTGCGCAATACGTTCGACAACTCCCGCCTTGTCTATGCGGCCGGAGCAGCCCAGCAGCTCGCCACGATCGTCGTCGGTCCGATCCAGTACGGCAATCCTGGCCGCGTGGGCGATCTGGCGCGGGGGATGGCGGATCCGCTGCCGGGGGGGGAGGCGGCGGTGGTGGGACTCGACGGCGTTCTCATCGGCGGCTCCGATGAAGGCCTCGCCCTGTCGCGGAGCATCGACCCCAAGACGGTCGCCAGCCTTGAACCCCGGGTGCTGAAGCAAGGCGAGACGCTGATCGGCGTCCATCCCGTGATCGACCGCCACGGCAGGCATGTCGGCGCCGCCATCCTGTCGATGACGCCGCGCACCCTGATCGAGACCTGGATGGGCGTTCTGGCCTACCATCTGCTGGTGTTCGTGCTGGCCCTGGCCGTCAGCGCCTTCTTTCTGCCGCCGCTCGCCCGCCGCGCCCTGAGGCCGGTCACCGATCTGGAAAAGCGCATCCGCGGCCGCGACCCGAAGGACAAGTCGAAGCTCGCGGACTCCTCCGACGATCGCCTGCTCAAACCCCTGCTCGCCGCAATCGACGAGACGCATGACCGGTCCGAGGCGGCCATGCGCCGCGCCCTCGCGATGGCCTATACCGATCCGGTGACGCGCCTGCCCAACCGGCTGCGATTCATCTCCCGCCTCGAGGCCGTCGTCGGACAGGGCGGGCCTGCCTGTCTGGCGATCTGCGATCTCGACCGGTTCAGGGAGATCAACGTGGCCTACGGCCCGCGCGTGGCGGATATCGCGCTCGCGGGCGTGGCCGAACGTCTGCGCGCCACCGCGTCCGTTGCGAAACTCGGCGACGTCTTCATCGGGCGCATCAGCGCCGACCAGTTCGGCATCATCCTGCCGGGCGTCGACGCGCCAGCCATCACCCGTTTCATCTCCGCTGCAGGCGCAGCCGTGGCGCAGGGGTTCACCGCAGAGGGCCAACACGTGCGCCTCTCGGCCTCGTTTGGCGCCGCCACGGCGCCGCGCGACGCTGCTTCCGGAGGCGAACTTCTGAAACAGGCGGAAATCGCGCTGAAGGAAGCCAAGCGTCAGACCGGCTCCAGCTTCGCCTTTTTCGATCAACAGCTGCTGGAACGCGCCCGCGCCCAGGCGAAGCTGGAGGACGAAGTGCGCGTGGCCGTCGAACGCGGCGAGTTCATCGCGGTCTTCCAGCCCAAGGTGAAGCTGGAGACGGGCGAGCTTGTCGGCGCCGAGGCGCTCGCCCGCTGGCGCCGGCCGGACGGCATGGTCGTCTCGCCGGGCGTCTTCATTCCCATTGCCGAGGAGCTCGGCCTCATCGCGAAACTCGGCAGGCAGGTCATGCGGGACGCCTGTTTCGCCGCAGCCCGCTGGAACAGCCGCGGCATCGAGTCCTCCGTCGCTGTCAACGTCTCGCCGCACCAGTTCGACGATCCCGACTTCGTCAATTCCGTCTACCAGGCGCTGGATGATTCAGGCCTGCCGCCCGGCCTGCTCGAACTGGAGATCACCGAGAGCGCCGCCGTCGCCGACGCCGATCGCGTGGCGCGCATCATGTGGCCCTTGCGCAATCGCGGCGTCCGTCTCGCCATCGACGATTTCGGCACGGGCCATTCCAACTTCGCGGCCATCACGCGCCTGCCGTTCGATGTCTTCAAGATCGACCAGCAATTCGTCCGCGCGCTGTCGACCGATCCTCACGCTCCCGCCATCGTCGAGATGATCCTCGCCATGGCCGAGGCGCTGGGCCAGGAGACCGTGGCCGAGGGCGTGGAGACGAAAGAGCAGGCCGACTTCCTGCTCCGCCGCGCCTGCACGATCGGGCAAGGCTACTACTACTCGCCGCCGCTGCCCGCCGACGAGTTCGACGCCTTCGTGCGGAGCTACAGCCCGCGCAAGGCGGATCGGTTTGCGGCCTGAGGAGGCTCAACGTTCCCCGATGGCGGTGGCGCTTGCGTCGGCGCGCAGGGACGCGCCAGCGGCAAGCGCGTCGCCATGGGACCCGCAGACAGGCGCGCAGCAGGCCTGTTTCCCCGCCACGCTGGCAAGATCATCAATCAGCAAGATACCAGCGTGTTGTGCAGAATCGCGAAACACGAGCGCTGCAATGTCGTGATCCTTGGTCAGGAAAATGCGGCCATCGCCATGAGCTTCTGCCGGAAGCGATGCGCCGCCCGGGTCTGAAGGATGCTCGGCCGAATGGGCAACGTCGCGCCCGTCCTCAAGAAGTGCGAGAAGTGCGCGAACCGCCGGGGCCATGGCGCTGGACGATTCCGCAATTCGTTTGCCTTTGCCTTCGCAACACGCCGGCATCCCTGATGCGAGACGGGGTTGGCGACCGGCGACTCGCGGCCGCAAGCTGATGGGCGGGGAAGACAATGTTGAGAAATTATCGTTTTTCGATAAATTTGCTTGTTGGCGCGGTCCGCACGAGATACACTGCGCAACGGTCAGGAAAGTACGTGCATGTCCGACGAAGCCGCTTGGCACTCAACCACCATTCTCGCCGTGAGGAAGGGCCGCAAGCTCGTCGTCATGGGGGATGGCCAGGTGTCGATGGGCCAGACGGTCATGAAGGGCAATGCCCGCAAGGTCCGGCGCATCGGCGAGAAGGGCGAGATTCTCGCGGGCTTCGCCGGGGCCACGGCTGACGCCTTCACGCTCTTCGAGAGACTGGAGCAGAAGCTCGAACGCTTCCCCGGCAATCTCCAGCGCGCCGCCGTTGAACTCGCCAAGGACTGGCGCACCGACAAATACCTCCGCAACCTCGAAGCCCTCATCATCGTGGGCGATGCGTCGTCGCTGCTCGTCATCACGGGCAGGGGCGACGTGCTCGAGCCGGAGCATCCGATCGCGGCCATTGGTTCAGGGGGCAATTACGCGCTGTCCGCCGCACGAGCGCTGTATGAGTACGAGGACGACGCCGAAAAGATCGCCCGCAAGGCGATGACGATCGCGGCCGACGTCTGCGTCTACACAAACAGCAACTTCGTGATGGAAATCCTGAATGTTTGACCGCACGGACATTCGCGCCGCCGTCGAGGCCGGCGCGATCAGCGACGAGACCGCCAGGCGCTTTGAATCCTTCCTGAAGTCGCGCAACGATCCCGAGCGCATGCTCGATCCGGAAAACCTGCGCTTCCTCTCCAACTTCAACGACATCTTCCTCACGATCGGCATCGTGATCCTGATGACGGGTCTCGGCTTCCTGTCGACCATTTCGGTCGCCAACGTCCTTGGCCTTGGAAACGGCGTTAATCCGCAGTCCATCGCCGAAGCTCGCGCACTGGCGGACTCGATCCGGTTCGCCGTCATTTTGTCGCCCATTCCCGTCATCGCTGGCGCCTGGCTGCTGGCCGAATATTTCTGCGGAAAGCGCCGGCTGCTTCTGCCGTCCATGGCGCTCTCCGTCGCCATTGTCTGGGCCGCCGCGGTTTCCGCCGCCGGCCTCGCCAGCCTGTTCATCGATCCGGTCTCGACCGCCATTGGCGTCGATCGCGGCGTCATGAGTCCCTGGGAAATCGTGACCGGGATCAGCTATGCCGGCTTTGCTGCGGCTGCGCTTGCGGCGGCCGGAATCTTCTGGCGATTCCGCCTGCCGTTCTCGCTCTTCCTGCTGGCGGGCGCGATCGCCGGCCTGTTCTACGCCGCCGTCATCAGATTCGCCGGCGAGGGCCAGTCGATCGGCAGCGGCCTGGCCATGCTGGTCGCCGGCGCCGCCACGCTGGTTGCGGCGATCGCGTTCGACATGAAGGACCCCACCCGCACCACCCGCGCGTCGGACAATGCCTTCTGGCTGCATCTGGCGGCCGCGCCTCAGATCATTCTCGGCGCGCGCGGGCTCGTGCTCGGCTCGGGCTTCGCCCCCGCCAGCATGGCGGACGCGACGGTGATGCTGGCGGTGCTGGCCGCCTTCGCGCTCCTCTCGCTGGCGCTCAACCGCCGCGCCCTGATCGTCTCCGGCCTCGCCACCTTCGGCACGGCGCTGTGGGTCCTGGTCAACGAGCTGGGCGGGGGCGGGGTCAACACGCTGATGCTGACCGCCCTGATCGTCGGCGGCGCCATCGTGCTGCTGGGCGGCGGCTGGCGAACGGCCCGGCGCGGCATCCTGAAACTTGTCCCGCAGCAGGGAGTCTTCGGCCGCATTTTCCCGCCGGAACCGGCCTGATCCGCGCAGCGATGCGGGCGAAGGCCGGCCCCTTGTCCGGCGCGGGACCGCCTGCCGGCTTGCTGGCCCCCGCGGGCTTGAGCTAGCGAAACGGCTCGCCACACCCTAGCTCATGGTCATCATGTCCGAATTCACCCCGCGCGAAATCGTTTCCGAGCTTGACCGCTTCATCGTCGGCCAGCCCGAGGCCAAGCGCGCGGTGGCGCTCGCCCTGCGCGCCGGCTGCGCGCCCGACAAGATCGTGTTCTCCGGCG
>CAZTMG010000061.1:0-4225 GCA_964614815.1 uncultured Rhizobium sp.
CGCCGCCCCCGCCCCCCACTGACCAGACTTCGATTGTGAACAGGCGTCGCTCCAGGACACGCGGGGCGCGCCGGGATCAGCTTGCCGTGTGGAGCGACTGGTTCTCAACAGGCCGTCGCGTTTCTCATCCAGGGCGACCCGGCAAAAATATTTCCGCTGTTCTCGGAGAAACATAACGTTGCATGCAGCGCCTTCTGCGCGTTGCGTCTTTTGGCTTCAGACGCCGACTTCAGGCATCCAGGCCGGTTTGCCCCCTGCTGGACACCCCGTTTCAGCCGTCAAAGATGCGTCTGTTCGCTGGCGTGCGCCTTGACCAACACGCCGGCTGCGGTGGTCGGGAGGACGCGCATGACAAGCTTCACGCTCAACGGAAAGACAGTGACATCGGAGGCTGAGCCGGACACGCCGCTGCTGTGGGTGATCCGCGACGAGATGGGGCTGACCGGCACGAAGTTCGGATGCGGGATTGCGATGTGCGGGGCCTGCACCGTGCATCTCAACGGCCAGGCGCAACGCTCCTGCATCCTGCCGGTCAGCGCCGTCGCGGACGCGGAGGTCACGACCATAGAAGGGCTTGATCCCAACGGCGCGCACCCGGTGCAGAGGGCATGGCAGGAGCTTCAGGTTCCGCAATGCGGCTACTGCCAGTCCGGCCAGATCATGCAGGCGGCTGCCGCCCTCAAGGCCAACCCCGCCATGACCGACGCCGAGATCGACACGCAGATGTCCGGCAATCTCTGCCGCTGCATGACCTATCCGCGTATCCGCGCCGCCGTGCGGCAGGCCGCCGCTGCGATGAAAGGCTGATCGCCATGACACGCCTCGACAAAGCCGAACCGGCAACCGCCCTCTCGCGCCGCGGCTTCCTGGTCGCCGCCGCTGGAACCGGAATCGCCTTCTCCTTCCTGACAGCCTGCGAGACAGGCGATCCCAACGCGCCGGCCTACGAGCCGACGCAATGGTATTCGATCGACGCCAACGGCATCGTGACGGTGAACATCATCCGCGCCGAGATGGGCCAGCATGTCGGCACGGCGCTCGCCCGCATCGTGGCGGAGGAACTCGAAGCGCCGTGGGAAAACGTCCGCATCAGCCATGTCGACTCGGACCCCAAGTGGGGCCTGATGGTGACGGGCGGATCATGGTCCGTCTGGCAAACCTATCCGCTCTACAGCAGGGCCGGCGCAGCAGGCCGCGCGGCGCTGATCGAGGCGGGTGCGAAGGCGCTGGGAGTTGATCCCGCGGCCTGCTCCGCCACGAACGGCGAGATTGTCTCGGGAGACAAGAGAATCTCCTATCGGGACATCGTCCGGCGCGGCGGCCTCGCCAAGACCTACACGCCCGAGGAGCTTGATGCGCTGACGCCCAAGCCGGTCGACCAACGCAAGCTGATCGGCAAGCCGGTCGCCTCGCTCGACATCGTCGCCAAGACAACGGGCGCCGCGAAGTACGGCATCGACGCCAGTGTGGAAGGAATGGTCTATGGCTACCCGATCATTCCGCCGACGCGCAACGGCAG
Source organism: uncultured Rhizobium sp. (assembly GCA_964614815.1). GTDB lineage: Bacteria > Pseudomonadota > Alphaproteobacteria > Caulobacterales > Hyphomonadaceae > UBA7672. The sequence continues at coordinate 1,520 of CAZTMG010000061.1, forward strand.
CCAAGTCAACTACGTGATGGATGAGCCTGCAAAAGCGATCAAGGGCTATCTCCAGACCGTCGTGCTGAAGGATCCGTCGAATACCGTGCCCGGATGGGCGGTGGTGATCGCGGAAACCTGGTGGGCCGCGAAGAAGGCCGCCGAGGCGGTGACGCTGGAATACCAGCCGACCGACGCGATGACGGTCTCCGAGAAGCAGATCCAGGACCATGGCCGCAAGCTGATCAACGACCCGAGCAAGGGCGTGGTGCTCGCGACCGGCAACACCAACACCGCACCGGTGTTCCGTTCCGCAGCGTCGACGCTGGAAGCCGAATACACCACGGCGACCGCCCTGCACTTCCCAATGGAGCCGGTGAACGCGCTCGCGCTTCAGAAGGACGGCAAATGGGAGATTCATACCGGCAATCAGTGGCAATCGCTTGTTCTGCCCTGGCTTGCTGCTGCGCTGGAGGTTCCCGAAACGGACATCGTGATGAAGACCTACATGCTCGGCGGCGGCTTCGGCCGCAGGCTGAATGGCGACTACGCCGTGGGCGCCGCGCTCGCCGCGAAAGCCGTGGGCAAGCCGGTGAAGCTGGTTCTCTCACGCGAGAGCGACTCCAGATTCGACTCGGTCCGCTCGCCGTCCGTGCAGAAGATGCGCATGGCGTTCGACCGCAGCAACAATGTCATCGGCATGGAGCAGCACGTCGCCTGCGGCTGGCCCACGCAGGTGATGATCCCGGTATTCATGCCGCCGGGGGAAGACAACAAGCCCTACGATCCGTTCGCCATCAACGGCGCCAATCACTGGTATTCGGTCGGCGCGCACAAGGTGCGGGCGGTCTCCAACGACCTTGCCAACGCGACCTTCCGACCCGGCTGGCTGCGCTCTGTGGGGCCGGGTTTCACAAACTGGGCGCTCGAAAGCTTCATGGACGAGGCGGCGCACAAGGTTAAGCTCGACCCCGTCCAGTTCCGGCTCAATCTTCTGAAGGCAGAGGGCGCGAATGCGGGCGCGTCCCCCAACTCCGTCGGCGGAGCGTCGCGCCAGGCCAATGTCGTGAAGCTGGCGGCAGAAAAGGCCGGCTGGGGCGCATCCTTGCCCGACGGCGTGGGTCTCGGGCTTGCAACCTCCTTCGGCCAGGAGCGCGACATGCCGACCTGGATCGCGTGCGTCGCGCGCGTCCACGTCGACAGGCCGACAGGCAAGGTGAAGGTCGAAAAGCTGACGCTCGTGGTGGACGCCGGTACGATCGTGGACCCGGACGGCGCCCTTGCCCAGATGCAGGGGGCGTCGCTGTGGGGCCTCTCGCTGGCGCTCCACGAAGGGACGGAGTTCGAAAACGGCAATGTGAAGGCGCTCAATCTCGACGCCTACACGCCCTTGCGACTTGCGGATACGCCCGAACTGGACATCACTTTCGTGGATAGCAGCGAGGTTCCCGTGGGCCTTGGCGAACCAGCGACCACCGTAGTCGGCCCCGCCATCGGCAACGCGATCTTCAACGCCTGTGGCGCGCGTCTGCGTCACCTTCCCATCACGGCCGCAGCCGTGAAGGCGGCCATGTCCTGATCCGCGCCATCCCTCCGGGCGCCCGATCAGACGCCGCCGGGGTGCGGCTCCGGTGAAAGTCCTATCCGACTTTCATCGGGGCTGCGCCGCTCAGGCAGGCCGCTTCCGCATGTCTCGCCATGGCTCTAACCTGCCCGCCAAACATGGGGACGCGACCATGACCGCAGGCCTGATGCAGACGCCGCCGCTGCAGATCATCGACATCCTGAGATTTGCCGCAACCGCGCATGCGCGGCGCGAGATCGTCTCCCGCCTCGTGGATGAACCCATGTGGCGCTACAGCTACGCCGACAGCTACCGTCGTGTGGCGCAGGCCGCCGGCGCGCTGAGGCGGCTGGGCGTCGGCCAGGGCGACCGCGTGACCAGTCTTGCCTGGAACACCCACCGGCATTTCGAGCTGTTCTACGCCGTGCCGGGGATCGGCGCGGTTCTGCACACCGCCAACCCCCGCCTGTTCGACGAGCAGATCGTCTACACGATCAACCACGCCGAAAGCTCCGTCCTCCTGTTCGACCGCAACTTCCTCACCGTGGTCGAGCGCCTCGCGCCGCAGCTGACGACGGTGAAGACCTTCATCATGCTGTCGGACGAAGAGCGCACGGCTCCGGGCTCGATCGGCGCGTTGAGCTATGAAACCCTGCTGGCGCGCGAAAGCGCGGACATCGCCTGGCCGCGCCTGGACGAGAACCTTGGCGCCTTCCTGTGCTACACGTCGGGCACCACCGGCGATCCCAAGGGCGTACTCTATTCGCACCGCGCCGTGGTGCTGCACGCCATGGCCTCCGGCCTCGCCAGCGCCTTCGGCTTCGACGCATTCGACGTGGTGATGCCCTGCTCCTCGCTCTACCACGCAACGGCCTGGGGGCTGCCCTTCGCCGCGCCGATCAATGGCTGCAAGCTGGTGATGCCCTGTGACAAGATGGATGGCGCCAGCCTGCAGGAGCTGATCGTCCGGGAGGGCGTCACCTTCTCCGGCGGCGTGCCGACGATCTGGACCATGTATCTTTCGCACCTGGAAAAGACGGGCGAGACGCCTGGGAGACTGCAACGCGTCGTCATCGGCGGATCGGCCGTGCCGCGCGCCATGGCGGAGAGTTTCAAGAAAAGGTTCGGCGTCCGTGTGCTGCAGATCTGGGGGATGACCGAGA
>CAZTMG010000061.1:4283-13818 GCA_964614815.1 uncultured Rhizobium sp.
GAGGCGATGGACGAAGCGATCTGGACCAGGCAGGGCCGCCTGCAGTTCGGCATCGAGCTGAAGATCGTCGATGAGAATGGCGCAGACTTGCCGTGGGATGGCGAGACCTCGGGCGCGCTGCTGGTCAGGGGCCCGTGGACGATCCGTCGCTATTTCCGGAAGGATACGGACGCCGTCAATGCCGAGGGCTGGTTCGACACCGGCGACATCGCCACCATCGACTCTGCCGGCTTCATGCGCATCACCGACCGCAAGAAGGATGTCATCAAGTCCGGCGGCGAATGGATATCCTCGATCGACCTCGAGAACATCGCGGCCGGCTGACCGGGCGTGAAGACCGCCGCCGTTGTCGGCGTGCCGCATCCGAAATGGGAGGAGAGGCCCATCCTCGTGATCGAACGCCATGACGGCGAGACGCTCAGCGAGGACGATGTCTACGCCTTTCTCGAGCCGCGCATCGTGAAGTGGTGGAAGCCCGACAGGGTGATCTTCGCACCGGTCCCCCTCACAGCCACCGGCAAGATCGACAAGAAGGTCCTGCGCGAGCGGTACCGGAATGTGCTGGACGCATAGACTGCGGACAGGCGGTCCGGACATGATCCATTGCTATGGCCGGTGATCGGCCGGATCGCCATCCACGGCGGTCACGAGACCCGCATCGGCAAGCCGCCTTGCAGCTTCCGCCAGGCGCCGGGCATGGTTTCGCCAGCGACCGACCGAGCGGGTATGCAACGGCTCCCTGACCTGCCAGACGCTGGCCGTCCTCACCTGGCTCCGTCCGGTCGCAAAATCGAGGCAGCTTCCGGACCATGGCAGGCCGAGGAAGTCCAGGACCCGGCGCAGCTCCGTTTCGGGATCAGCGAGGAGACGCTCATAGTCGAGCGTCAGGATGTCCTCCGGATAGATCCCGCACCAGTGCTTCATCAGCGCTGAACACTGGATGATCTGGTGCGCGGTTGCTTCCGGCGTCGCCGCCCACGGGATCGACGCATCGAGATGCAGGAAATGGGTCGACAGGCAGATGTCGAGCGGATGGCGTCGCGTATGGATCACCTTCGCCCCGGGGAACATGCGCTTGATAAGCCCGACATGCTCGAAATTGTCCGGGCGCTTGTCGGTGACGAAGCGGGCGCTTGGAAAGGCCCTGCGCGTTTCGGCGCAATAGGCCTCGGCGAGCTGATCGAGTTGAGCCGCGCTCGCCTGCGCCGCCGCCATTGGATAGGGCTGCGCGGCGCGCACGATGCGTGGAATGAAGGAGAGTTCGCCTCCGGCGCCGACCAGGGGATGCCCTGCGAGGATCTGTTCGAGCAGCGTGGAACCCGAACGGAACATTCCTACGATAAAGATGGGAATGGGGCGGGGATCCTGCGCGCGCGGCGGCTCGGGTCTGTCGAACGCCTGACATAGCGCCGCCACGCGACGCTCCATCGCGCCGGGATCGTAGGCGACAGCCGAAGGCCCGGCGGCCTGCCGGTTCAGCGCCTGTGCCGCTGACGCCGTCGCGAAGGCTTCATCATGCTCTCCCTCCGCATCAAGCCGCCGCGCCAGAGCGAACAGAAGCAAGGCGCGGTCGCCCGGATCGGAGGCTTTGCCGAGGGCGGCGCGAAGACGTTCGACGGTCTGACCGCCATTCGCCCAGCGCCCGCCCATGTCGGCGAGCCGCGACAGGGCGATTGCATGGTCCGGTTGCAGCGCCAGAACGCGCTCGTAGGCGGATATCGCCCCCTCGCTGTCGCCAAGCTCCTCGCACAGGTTTCCCAGGTTCAGCAGGGCCGGCGTATATGCGGGATCGAGGCGGAGCGCGCGTTCGAGTTCGCGCCGCGCGGCATCCGGCTGCCGCAAATCCTCGGAAAGGATGATCGCCTTGTTGAGATGGATCTCCTCCCCGCCCGGCGCGCCGCGGGAAAGCGCCTCGTCATAGGCCGACAGGGCGGCCTCGGGCTCGCCGACGCGCCGGCGCAGCCAGCCCAGATTATACCAGGTGTCCGCCAGTTCGGGCGCGAATGCGAGCACCTGCTCATACAGCGCGATGGCCTCGCGCAGCCGGCCAGCCGTCCGCAGATCCGCCGCACGCCTCAGCTGTTGTCCTATCGTGGCGCGGTTCATGGCGCGAGGCCGTCCGCTGTCCGCAACCGTCGGCGCGTCGCCTCGGGGCCGTGCGCCTCCGCGCGCGGTCCCGAACGGCGAGAACCGCCTGTCCAGGCGTGCGAAGGCAGAGTCACGCCTCCTCCCCGGCCGGCTGGCCGCCAAGCGTCGCGATGAGCCTTGATACCAGGCCGCGCTGGCGATCCGACAGTTCCGGCCTCCAGATCTCGAAGATCAGGATGATCCTCTCGCGGTCCGAAAGGTTCCAGGCCTCATGTTCGATGGTGTCGTCGAAGATCAGGAGCCGCCCCGGCCGCCATTCGCGCACTTCGTTTCCGACACGAAAGCCGCACTGCGGCGGGACAATCAGCGGCAGATGGCAGATCAGGCGCGTGTTGTACTGGCCGTGGTGGGGCGGAATGGCGGCGCCCGGAGCCAGACGCGAAAACAGGATCGAGGGCGCCGGAGCCGGCCTGGCCAGATCTCCAAGCGCGGCAAGCGCGGCGAAGGTTGCCGGACAGCGATCGACATGGTCGGGAACAGGCTGTCCCTGCTTGACGAGATAATAAGCGCCCCAGTCGGGATTTCCGCGCAGCTTGTGCGCCTTGATGCCGGCCTCACGCCCGGCCATCTCGACATAGGGGGCGAAGGTCTGGCGATCGGCGAGGAGCGCGGCGAGTTCCGCCGCGATTGCCGCCGTCGCTGACTCGATCCGGGCGGCCCATGCGAATTCATGCGTCTCGTAGAACTGCCTCTGGGGCAGTCCGGGATAGTAGTAGCGCGTCGGTCGCTGATAACAGGGGAGTGCGTTGCCGAGCAGCAGATCGACCGACTGGCGGAAAAGTCCGTCTTCGGCTGTCGGGCCCAGGTCAATGTCGGCGAACGCCGCGCGTATGCGTTGTTCGACGGGATCCGGATTGTCGGCAAGAAAGGCGCGCGCCCGCGCAACGTCTTCCGCGATCTCCGGAGACGCAGGCCTGGGTCCCAGCGCCCGAAGCGCGGCGGCGTAGTACCCGCGCGCAACCGCCCTGCTTCCCTGCTCCTCGTGGAACGCGCCGGCCAGGAGGAGCGCCCGCGGATGGGACGGCGCTATTTCCAGCGCCTTGTCGAGCGCCGCCCGCCGCGCCTGCATGTCCCCGGTCAACCGGCAGGCGGACGCGAGCGCCAGCCAGACCGGCGCGCCGGGCCAGCCCATGCGGATCGCTCCTTCCAGGGCCTGCCGCGCCGAAACGCCATCCCCACGCGCCAGCGCCGCCATTCCCTGCGCGGCGAGCGTCTGGGCCGCACCCGCCTGTTCGCGTGTCATTGACGCCTCCTCCGCATGGCCAGACAAGCCGTGGCGCGACAGCGGGCGCGCCCGGCGATCCCGGCGCGTCAACCCTGATCCGCCCGGGGCATGACCGCAAGCGCGATGACGCCCCGCCGTCACGACCGAGGGACGATCGGGGCCTGGCGACGTCAAAAAGAGAAGGGGCGGATCGTGAGATCCGCCCCTTCCGCCTTGTCGGCAATCCTAGAAGTCGACAGTTGCGCCGAGGAAGAGGAAACGCCCGAGCGCGTCATACGACTGCGGATAGGTGTTGCCGTTGCCGGTGGTTCCGACGGAAGCCGACAGCGGCGGATCGTCATCCAGCAGGTTGTTGATGCCGAACCGGATCTTCATGTTCTCGCCCAGAGGCATGTTGCCGGAAATGTCGATGTAGTTCTGGGCTTCCAGAACCGAGTCGACCCGGCCCAGCTGCGCCTGGTTCGTCGACGGATTGATGAGCGAGACTTCGCCGAAGTGCCGCCATGTCAGGGCGAGCTTCAGATCCATCCAGGGCGTGTTCCAGCCGGTCCGGAAATGGTGGCGCCATTCCGGGTTCGGCGTGCCGCACTGGTTGGCGTAGAAGCCCGCGCAATCGTAGGAGGTCGCCGTCGCCAGGCCCGGATCCGTGACCAGGCTGTCGAGCAGCGTCCCGACGAAGTTGAACTCCAGGCCGCCCAGCGCGCCCAGATCATACCGGTAGTTCGCGTTGATGTCGTAGCCCGACGTCGCGAGACCGCCGATGTTGGTGTTGAGATCCTCGACCTGGCCGGTTCCCACCCAAAGCGTGCCGTTGCCGCTGCGCGTGATGCGGTTGCAGGAGTTCAGATCCGCGAAGAAGTAGCACGCGTTGATCGTGTTGATGGCGCCCGTCGTCGAAACGAGCTTCTCGATCTCGATGTCGAAATAGTCGACCGAAATGTCGAAGCCAGGCAGGAATTCAGGCTGCCACACCAAGCCGATCGTCGTCGTGTCGCCTTCCTCGGGCGACAGTTGCGTGTTGCCGCCGCCAAGGAAGTTGTACTGGCCGGCCGGGCTGGAGAGGGCGCCGCCGTTGGCCTGCGCCGTGGTGACCTGCCAGGCGTTCGTGCCGACGCAAGCCGCGGCTGTCGCCGTGCCGTCCCCGGCCGGGTCGGTGAAGTCGCACGGATCGTCATCCATGTCGAACAGGTTCGCGCCCTGCGCCGCGAACAGCTCGATCACGTTCGGCGCGCGAACGGCGTGCTGGAAGCTGGCGCGGAAGCGCAGGTCCGGGATCGGGGCCCAGTCGGCGCCGATCTTGTAGGTGTCGGAGCCGAAATTGTCATACTCGGACCGGCGATAGGCGAGATCCATGGTGATCTGGTCCGCGAGCGGCATGCCCTCGACGATCGGAACGCGCGCCTCGAAGAAGGCGTCCACCACGTCCGTCTCGCCCGACAGGCCGATCGTCGGTCCGCCCTGACCGGCGCCGTCGCCCGTGGCGAAGGCCGTATCGGTCTCCGACGACAGCTCATCCGCGCGGTATTCGAGACCGACGGCAAGCTCGACAGGGGACTTGGCGCTCGGGAAGGTGAACCCGACAGGACCCACAGCCGAAGCCGACACGACCTGCTGCTTGGTGAAGCCGGTCTGCATCAGGGGGATCTGCAGGTAGTCGAGCTGGGCCTGCGTGATGCCGCCGATCGCGAAGGGGTTGTACGGCACGCAGGCCGTATCCGTGCCGTCCAGCACGCTGGCGCACACCGGGTTGCCGCCGCTGTTCACGACGTTCAGCGCGCGGTTGAGGCGCGAGATGGAGAAGTCGTTCTGGTAGACGCGCGACAACGCCACTTTCGAGTACTGGGCGAACACGTCGTAGGTCCAGTCGGACCACAGGTCGCCGCGGACGCCGGCAACGCCGCGATAGGATTCGTAGTTCAGGTAATCCTGGCGCCCGCCGCCCTCGACGTTGCGACGGCCGATATACAGGGTCGTCGGCGTATTGTTGGCGATCTCCGTCGAATCGCAACCGATCGCAGCCGCCTGGGAGGCGGACAGGAGCGGGTTTCCGCAGTTGATCGACGAGGTCGCGAAGAAGTTGCCCGAAGGCGCGATCTGCGAATTGGACGTGTAGTCCGAGAACATCAGCTGCGTGTAGGCCTCGGCCGAGTCATTGAGCGTGTAACGCCCCATGAGGCCCATCGCATAACGCTCGTCCGGACGCTGGTAGTAGTTCAGCGGGCCGAAGTTGTATTGATCGCGGGCTGCATTCCAGGGAATGAAATTGCCCGACGAGTCAAGCGTATAGTCGAACGTGGCGAAGTCCGTGAAACGGCCCGGGAAAGCGGTGGACGAACCACCGCAGGTGAAGCCCGTCGCGGTGGCCGCGCCGATGGAGCAGGCCGAGTAGTCACGATCCTTCTGCAGGATCGAGTCATTGTTCCGGTAGGAGATGTAGCCGGTGATGTTGCCGCGGCCATCGTCGCCATTCATGCCGAAAATGGCCGTGATCTCGCGGGAGTAGCCATCATCCACATTGTCTTCCGGCAGCCTGAACTGCGACGGGTTGGTGACGCCGCGGTTGGCGATCACCGTCCGGAGGTTGGTGTCGTCATACGAGTTCTCGTGCTGGTACATGCCGACCTGGGCGTCGAACTGCAGACCGTTGAAGTTCTGCTTCATGATGAAGTTGACGACGCCGGCCAGCGCGTCGGACCCGTAAACGGCGGACGATCCGCCTGTCAGGATCTCGACCCGCTCGACGAGCGGACCCGGGATCTGGTTGAGGTCGGCGGCGTCGTCATTCGGCGAGCCGTAGGGCATGCGGCGGCCGTCGATCAGCACCAGCGTCCGCGAGGAGCCGAGGTTGCGCAGGCTGACGGTGGCCGTGCCCGAGGCGCCGTTCGAGACGGTCGAGTTCTGCGCTGCGAACGCCTGCGGCAGTTGGGTGACCAGGTCCTCAACGCGCGTAACGCCTTGGGCCTGGATGTCCTCGGACGTTACGGCCGTGACTGGGCTGGTCGTCACCAGGTTCGCCGACCCGATCCGCGAGCCGGTGATGACGACGACATCCCGCTCGTCGGATGGACCTGCGCCCGTCTCCTGGGCCATGGCCGAAGTGACGAGCCCCGGCGTGAAGGAAAGCGCTGCAAGCAGCGTTGAGCGCAGCAAGTGCGCCTTCGTCTGATGTTTCACAGTTTGACCCCTACATGTTTGATCGAATGAAGATGCACAGGCATCCCCCGCTTGTGGGGCGCCGGGCCGAATGCCACTTCTCCCGACTCCCCGAGGCATTCGTTACAATCCGTTGACACGCGACGGCGTCAACCCGAACCGACCTAAATTGGGCGTAATGATTGTTCCTCGATATTTACATGCATCGAGGCTGGCGCCCCAGAATGCCGGCGGTGCTGATCTCGGCCGCGAGGCCGCGATTTCTGCTTGCGCCCGGGAGCTGACGCTCTGGCGTTTTGCATTTCGGGACTCGTTTGAGTCAATTTTGGTTAGTCCCTTTTGTGGTTTCGCGCGCCTTCTAGACCCAAGGCCGCGAATGGCGGGGCGGCTGCTGACCGGTCGCCCCGCCCCCGTTTCGATCCGGGCATGTGCTATGCCCTCGATGCAGGTTTCGGTCGTGCGCCTCCCTGCGACGGACGCCGAAGGGCCGGTCGCCCCTGCGGCATCGTCAGGCCCAGTCCCACTGCCAGCGCCTTGCGCCCCACGGTGGGCGCCGCCGCCAGCGCGGCTGCGTGCGTCAGCCATTCGCCCGCCACGCGAGCGCGCGACCCCGCATCGGCGCGCCAAACGTCCAGTCTTAGGGCGAAGTGTGTGAACACGTGGCGGACCTCCCCCACAAAGGTCCAGTCGAACGGGCCGGGCGCTTCGGCAAGCCTGTCGACGGCCGCGGCTTCCGTCCAGGCGCTTGTCGGCGGCATCATCATGCCGCCCAGCAGACCGACGGCCGGACGGCGCACAAGCAGAACCTCGCCGCCGCGCGCCAGCACGAAGGCCGCCCCATGGCGCGTGGGGATTGGCTTCTTGCTCGCCTTGACCGGATAGCGCTCCTGCTCGCCCTGCCGGCGCGCAACACAGTGATCCCACAACGGACACATGGCGCAGTTGGGCGTACGCGGCGTACATACGGTCGCGCCCAGATCCATCAACGCCTGGGCCAGATCGCCCGCGCGCTGCTCCGGCGGCAGCGCATCCGCCATGTCCTGCGCGTGGCGCGCGATCGCCTGCTTGGCGGCGCGCCAGCCCGCGTCCGTCCCATCCGAGCCAATCGCGTGGAGCCGCGAGACGACGCGCTCGATATTGCCGTCCACCGGCGCGATGCGTTCGTCGAACGCGATGCAGGCGATCGCCGCTGACGTATAGGGCCCGATGCCGGGAAGCGCGCGCAGGCCCGCCGCGTCCTGTGGAAAGGCGCCCCGCTCCGCCACGGCTTTTGCACAGGCATGGAGGTTGCGGGCCCGGCTATAATAGCCAAGCCCCGCCCACGCCGCCGAGATGTCGTCCCTACCCGCCGCCGCCAGCGCCGCGCCCGTCGGCCAGCGCTGTCTGAATGCTTCGAAATACGGCGTCGCATGGGGAATCGTCGTCTGCTGCAGCATCACTTCGGACAGCCAGACGAGATAGGGATCGGGCCTCGCCCCCGCGTCGCGCTCCTTCGGACCCACGCGCCAGGGAAGCGTCCGCCCCTGCCGCCGGTACCAGCGATCCACAGCGGCGAGCATGTTCTTCAGGCTGTGAGCGGCCATGAAATCCCGACGGGGTCTGCTCCCCGCCCATTCCGATGAAACGCGAAAGCTGGCAAGTTGCGCCATGGCCATCGACTGGGACGAACGCGAAAAGGAACGGGAGGCGGAACAACGCCTCGCCGCCACGCATGCCGTTCCGGTCTACCGCCCGGCCAAGCCCATGGGCGTCGCCCTGCAGAAGGCGCTGCGTCCAATACTGAAGGAAGCCGGCCCCGCCCCCGAAACCCTCAAGGCCCGCTGGCCGGAAATCGTGGGCCTGAAGCTGGCGGCGGTCACCTCCCCCCTGCGCGTCTCGCGCGGCAAGGGCGGCAATGTACTCCACCTGGCCGTGCCGTCGGCGGCGGCGCCGATCATCCAGCATTCGAAAGAGCATATCCTCGAACGGGTGAACCTGGCCTCCGGCTCGAAGATCCGGACGCTGAAGATCATCCAGACCGCGCCGCCCAGGCAACTCACCCTCGTGATCCCCCGCCCCCTTGCGCCCCAGCAGCGCGAAGCCCTCGTGCGGGCGCTGGCTCCCGTGAAGTCGCCCGCCCTCAGGACCGCCCTTGGCGAACTGGGAGAGGCCATCCTGACAGGAATGCGGAAGCGGTAACGCCTTCGGGAGCGTGGGCGACGTTGACCGTCCCTTCCGGTTTGGCCAAAACCTCCGCAAATCCCAGGACACGAACGCGCCCATCCGTTTCGCAACCGCACTCCTGGCCGCGAGCCTGCTGGCCGCATGCGGCGGCGGCGGCGCCAAACCGGCGGACTTCACGCCCGTGCCGGTCACGCCGGTCATCGGCGACACGCCGCAGGGCGATCCCAACGCAAGGGTCACGCTGGTAGAGTACGCCGCGCTGACCTGCCACGTCTGTCGCGACTTCGCAAAGCAGGTCTATCCGCGCCTCAAGCGCGAATACATCGACACCGGCAAGGTACGGTACATCTATCGCGACTTCCCCCTGGAGGCCGACGCCAACAACAAGGCGGCGGATGGTTTCGGCGTCGTTCTGGCCGCCGTCGCGCGCTGCAAGGGCCCGGAGAAGCATCACGCGCTGGTCGACGCGATCTTCACGGCGCAGGCCGACCTGCTCGACGCTGCGCGTGAAGGCCAGGCCCTGCCCGTGCTCACCACGGTCGCGCAGCAGAACGGCCTGACGATCGATGAGATGCGCACCTGCATCGACGCCCAGCCGGAGCTGATCGCCTCGATCAAGCGGTCGCGCGACGACGCCGCCGCAAGGGGCGTCAAGGGCACCCCCACCTTCTTCGTCAATGACGAGCGGATCGAGAACCGCGGCTGGGACTATCTCAAGGCCGTGATCGAGGCGAAGCTCGCCGGCCTGCCGACGCCCGAGCCCGGCGCCACGACCATCGAATCGACTCCGGCGGCGCCGGCCGATACGGCCCCGGGCGCTCCCGCCGCGCCGCCGGCGCAATAGCC
>CAZTMG010000062.1:0-2470 GCA_964614815.1 uncultured Rhizobium sp.
GAATCGACACCACGCCTTTCGACCTTCCTCGCTTGGGCACGGGATCACTTGGCAAAGCGTGAGGCGCGCCTTTCTGCGCAGGCGATCGAGGAGCGGTTCGCGGCTGCGCATTTGTTCGGCGACGACGACGATCACGCCTTCACGCCGTCGAGATGGTACTAAGCGAGAAACTTGGCGTGCGAGCCGATGGCGAATGGCTGCTGGTCGTGCTAAAGCGATGACGGTATTTCTCACGGTGGCGTGCAATGCGCTGCGTGATCGACGAAGCGAAAAATCGACCGATCGTTGTCGATAGTCGCTGAAACCTCGTTGAGCCTGAATCGCGCGATTTTCTGTTGAAAATCAGCACCAAGAAATTTTGTCGGTTCGCAGTTCGGATCGCGACGCGCGATCGAAAAAAATTGCGCTGAAAAATCAGCGCATTAACATAGCCAAAAATAGATGAGTGGGAGTAGGTCGGAGCAGGGCTTGCGCCGTCCGTCGCTTCAGCTGCGTGCAGCCAGAAACACCTCAAGCTGGTCGAACGTCTCCTCGAAGCCGCCCGTGCTTCCGGACTCCATGGCGGCGTTGAGCGCTTCCTTCGACGGATAGAGGTCGCGCATGACGATCAGCGTCCGGCCGTCCGTCTCCTCGAAGGTGACCGTGGTGACGGGCCCGGTTGCGCCGCCTTCCTCATTCGTCCAGACGAGACGGGTGGGCGGCGTCACGTCGAGATACCGGCCGAAGAACGGCATGGGCTCGGGCGCGTAATCCGGATGGCTGATCATCAGCCTGTAGCTGCCGCCCGTGCGGGCGTCGATCTCGCACGCATGTATGGTCATCCCGTAGGACCTGGGCGTCCACCAGCGTCTGAAGTGCTCCGGGTTGGTCCAGGCCTCGAACACGAGGCGCGCGGGAGCGTTGATCGTCCGCGTGACGACCGTCTCGCGATCGGAAATGCGTTTCATCGTCGTGGAAGTCGTCTCAGTCCCGCCCGCGGCGCCCATCGGCTTTCTCCTTCCGCTTCAGATCCTCGACAACCTCGTCCAGCGCGTCGAAGCGCGCCTCCCAGAGCTGCCGCCGCCTTTCGATCCACGCCGCTTCCGCCTCCAGTCCCTGCGGGCCGAGGCGGCAGGTCCGCACGCGGCCGACCTTCCGCGTGACGACAAGTCCGGCCTTCTCCAGCACGCTGACGTGCTTCTTCATGCCCGTGAGGGTCATCTGGAACCTGTCGGCGAGGTCCGTGATCGAGGCGGCCCCGCGTTCGAGATGCTCCAGCACGCCTCGCCGCGTGGCGTCGGAAAGCGCGGCGAACGAGGCGTCGAGCCGGGTTGTCAAATACTGAACCATACAGTTCAGTATATGGCGCCAACGCCTGCGGCGGGCAAGGGGGCGGCTGCGTCGGGGCAAAGGCGTGGCGACGTGTCGGCGCCGAGGCCCTGCGCGCCTTCGAGTCGATGATGACGATGCGCGGGATCGACGTTGCGAAGGTCGATGCCGCGTGTCCGGGCGTGGCGCGGTCATCCTGCGTGGCTCATTGACCCACGCGGCCAATCCGGGCGAATGACGGGAGGCTCTGGACAGGCAGGGTCCTGGCAGGTGTTTGCGGGGGGGCGAGGCGTGGTCGGGGATCCACTTTTGTTGTCGCTGGCTCTCGTCGCTGGCGGCCTCATCGTGATGATCGTCGGTGCGGAATTGCTTGTGCGCGGCGGCAGTGCGCTGGCCGCTCGTCTCAACATTCCGCCGGTTGTGATCGGTCTGACAATCGTCGCGCTCGGCACCAGCGCCCCGGAACTCGCCATCGGCGTCGGCGCGTCAGTTCAGGGCAATGGTCCGATGGCGATCGGCAACATCGCCGGCACCAACGTGGTCAACCTGTTGCTCATCCTCGGTCTCAGCGCCGCCATGCGGCCGCTGCAGATTGGACTGCAGACGATCCGGCTTGACCTGCCGGCGATGGTGGCGGCGGCGATCGCCATGTTCGCCATGTCCGTGGATGGATCGCTGTCGCGGCTCGATGGCGCGTTGCTGCTCGTGATCGGAGCCGTCTATTCGGCGCTGGTCGTTCGCTCGGCGCTGAATGAAAGCCGCGCCATTCGCGCAGCCTATGCCGAGGAGTTCGGCGTCGAGAAATTCGGTCCGCGGGTGGACGCCATGATGGCGCGCGAGGCGTCGATGCTGATTGGCGGGATTGTCATCGTTGTTCTCGGCGCCGACTGGATGGTCGATGGCGGCGTCAGCCTCGCCGGTATCTGGGGCGTGTCGGACGCCTTCATCGGTCTCACCATCGTCGCCATCGGCACGTCTGCGCCGGAGCTGGTCACCACCGTAGTGTCCACGCTCAAGAATCAGCGCGACATCGCCATCGGCAACCTGATGGGCTCCAGCACATACAATATCGCCTTCATCCTGGGCGTCACCTGCCTGGTTCCTTCCGATGGCGTCGCGGTTTCCGGCGAGCTGCTGTTCATCGACATCCCGGTGATGATCG
>CAZTMG010000062.1:2484-13267 GCA_964614815.1 uncultured Rhizobium sp.
CTGCGGTGGCATGCGCGCCCGTCTTCATGTCGGGGCGGCGCGTTTCGCGACTTGAAGGCGTCTTGTTCGTTGTCGCGTTCGCGGCCTACATGGCCTATCTGCTGATCGCGCGCACATGAACCGGCAACGCCATGGCCGATCGGGTCCGGGGCCGGTTGCCTGGCTGCTGTCGCCCGGGCGAGGCAGACGGGCTTGCCGTGCGGCGCCCGGATGACTATCGCAAGCGCCATCGGTCCGGCTTGCCGGACAGGCCGGAGCGCGTCCGACATGGGACAGGGCAAGCACGCCATCGCCTCGCAGGAGCGCCGCGTGAAGCGGCTCGGCTATCGCTATGGCGTGCTGCTGGTGAAGTGCGCCAGGCCGTTCGGCAAGGTCGCCAGGCATGGCGGCTACATGCTGCGGGACGAGGAGACGCGGAAGATCGTCTTCGGCAATGACGGCTACGAATACTCCGCCACGCTGGACGAGGTCGAAGCCTTCCTGGAGGCCCAGCCGAAGACCCGCGGGGACGAACGGACCTAGCGGCCGGCCGCCGCCGTCGCCCGCGTGAACGGGCCCAGCTGGCAGGGCGTGCCGTCCTCGCGCACATGGATGACCTGCTCGTTGGAGCAGACCTGCATGCCGCGCACCTCCCAGGTGAAGCCGCCCTGGAATTTCAGGTTCGGGCATCTGCGCGGAAGCGTGTTCACCCACACCTCGTCATTGGCCAGCGTGAAGCGGATTTCCTGGTCGCTGACGATCTCCTGCTTCTGGATGCGCGACGGGTTGATGCAGCTTGCGGCCTGCGACGCCGCGCCCGCCGGCGCCGTCTGGGACGCGCATCCCGCGCCGACCAGAAGACTGGCGGCCGCCAGTGCAAGTCGCCAGGGTTGTCTCATGGCGTTTCTCCCGTGTTGGCCCCAGTCGGCTGGGCCCAGGTCGGCTGGGCCCAAGTCGACTGGCCCAAGTCTGCGCCTTCGCGGCCGGTTGCGCAATCGCCGGGGCAGGCGGGCTCTTGCGCCGGCGGCCGGCCTTGCGCACACCACCGCCGTCAGCCACCCGGGGAATCGCCCATGCCGTCGCCGCGCGTCACGCTCTATGGCCTCGCCGCCTGCGACACCACGCGCGCCGCCCGCAAATGGCTGGAGGGGAAGGGCGTCGCCTACGCCTTCCACGATGTCCGCGAGGACGGGCTGACGAAACCCCTGGTCGAGTCGTGGGTGAAACAGCTCGGCTGGGAAAAGGTTCTCAACAAGGCGAGCACGACCTGGCGCGGCCTGCCCGACATCGACAAGGCCGGGCTCGACCGCCCGAAGGCCATCGCCCTGATCCTTGCCAACCCCGCGCTGGTGAAGCGCCCCGTGCTCGACCGGGGCGGCCTGTTCGCCGTCGGCTTCAGGCCGGCCGACTATGCTGCGATCTTCGCCTGAGGCCGGGCGGGACTCGCGCGACGGCCTGACGTCCTGAACGGCGGCTGAACGCCCTCCGCGATTTCCCTCTGGAACAGGCCCTGAAACAAGGGAAAACGCGCAGCCGCGCCGTGTCCGCCCCGTTGACCGCATGCCGTGTGGGCCGCATAGATTGGCGATCACACCCCGGGGGTACGGACATGAAGATCGCAATGAAGACTGCGGCCATCGCCGTGGCAGGCGCGCTTGGCGTGTCCGCCTGCGAGACCAATGAGCAGATGGGCCAGCTGCTCGGCGGCCTGGCCGGGGCCGGCCTCGGCCTCGCCCTTGCCGGCGAAGATGACGATACGATGAAGGCGATCGCCGTTGTCGCCGGCGCCAGCCTCGGCGCGTGGATCGGCGGCAATATCGGCCGCGGCCTCGACGAGCGTGAGCGCGAGCGCCTGGCCCAGTCGACGCAGCAGGTCCTCGCCATGGACGTGCCGGCCTCCTCGCCGCTGCGCGCCTCCCAGCCCGTGCCTGCTTCCGAGGCGCCCAGCGTGGTGTGGGACAGCCCCACCAAGCCCGGCGTGGTCTCGGGCAGGACCACGCTTCTGCAGGTGTCTGACACGTCGAATGGCGGCCAGTGCCGCAAGGTGCGTCAGGCGGTCACCCGCAACGGCCAGGAATCGTACGAGGATGTGCAGATGTGCAAGAGCCCCGGCGGGTCCTGGCAACAGGTCAGCGCCTGATCGGGGCTGGGGCGAAAGGAGCGGGATGATGCGCGCCGCGGCTGGACTTGCAGGTCTTGCGCTCGCGTGCATCGCATCGCTTCCGGCCAGCGCCCAGCTCTCCGCCGGCGTCCTCTCGGGCGACAGGCTGGAAATGGGCGCCCGTGTCTGCGGGCCCGATCAGCTGCTTGACGAAACGCCGGAAGAATACCGCCAGCGACTCGCGGCCGAGCGCGACACGCCCGACTGGATATGGACCGCCATAGACGGCATGCAGAGCGGCCCGGACCGGATGACGTTCACTGTCCGCGAGTTCAATGGCGAGCGCATCCTCTTCGCCAATGGCGCCATAGATGAAAAGGCCAACGAGAATCTCAAGGCCGCGCTGAAACGCCATGCCCCGGTTGCCGAGGTCTGGTTCAACTCGCCGGGCGGCAACAGCCGCGTTGGCGTCGAGATGGGCCACACCCTGCGCGCCGAGGGCGTCATCACCATGGTGAAGGCCGGCCATGGCTGCGCGTCGGCCTGCTCGACGGCGTTTCTGGGCGGCATGTTGCGCAAGGTCGAACCCGGCGCCGTATACGGCGTCCACATGTATTCGACACAGCTCAGCGGCTCCGGTCCCGCGCTCTCCCAGGATATCTACAACGACATCCAGTGGCAGGGCGCGATGGGCGCCACCGAGCGGATATTCTTCGCGCAGGAGATGGGCGTCACCCGCAAATGGGCCAGCATCTGGTCCAGCACGCGCCCCGGCTGCATGACCTTCATGTCACAGGCGGAATTGTCCGCCTCGCTGGTCAACAACCTCCTTGATTAGTGCATGGCGTCGCGTTCCCGCCGCCTGCGACCTATGCGACCGAATTGCCGCAGGGGGGTGGACGAAAGCGCTCTCGCCAACTATGTAGCCGCTCCAATCCCCACAACGACCAGAACGTTGATTCCGAAAGCCTAGATGCAGCCGAAGAACTCGTCCTTTGCCGACCGGCAAGCCGCCTCGCTCGCCGCCAAGAAAGCTCTTCTCGAAAAATTCAAGCCAAAGCCGATGGTCCAGGCGGAAACGCCGATCGACCACGAGGCCGAACGCCGGGCGCGCCTGGAGGCGATCCGCGCCCAGCGCGAGGCAGAGCGTCTGGAGCGGCAGCGCGCCCGCGAGGAAGCCGAAGCCAGGGCCGAGGCCGAGCGTATCGCCGCCGCTCAGGCCGCCGAGGCCGCTCGCATCGCGGCCGAGCAGTCGATTGACGCCATGAAGCGCGCCGAGCGCAAGGCTCGCAAGAAGGAAATCAAGGAGGCCGCCAGGGCCAAGAAGGAGGCCCGCGCAGCCGAGAAGCTGCTGGGTCACCGCGAAGCCCGCGTCCTCGATCCCTATGAAGAGCACCGGCGCTATATCGAAAGCCTTGAGCGCGGCCGCGAGCGCCGCCGCGCCTAGGCCTGGCTCTTCCGCATCAACCCCGACGGCCCTGGACATTTCCGGGGCCGTTTCCGTTTGTACGCATGGCCTTACGCAGCGGCCCGGCGGTCACATCCTGATTGCGCCGCGCGTGCGGCTTTGCTCTGATCCCGGCCGGGAAGGGGATTGCTCGCACGGTCGGAGCCGGCAATGGACCTGACGCACCTGGCCGCCTTTTTTGGCGGATTGCTCGTTTTCTTCGGCACGCACTTTTACACCGCCTTCCGCCGCCGTGATGAGGATGGCGTCGCCGGCATGATGGGCCGCGGGCCCTACATGGCGTTCTATTCGCTTGTCGCCGTCATCGGCTTCGTCGCGCTGGTCTGGGGCTATGCCTATCTGAAGCCCTGGATCACGCTGGGTTTCCCCCCGGACTGGATGCGCCATGTCGCCATGGCGCTGATGCTGCCGGCGATGGTGCTGATTGTCGCCGCCTACGCCCCGCCCACCGGCTTCATCAAGAAGGCGGTCAAGCACCCGATGCTGGCCGCCGTGAAGCTGTGGGCGCTCGCCCACCTGCTGGTCAACTGGGATGTCGGCTCGCTGATCCTGTTTGGCTCCTTCCTGCTGTTCGGCGTGGTGGATCGTATCGCGGTGAAGCGCCGCGGGGATGTCGGCGCCGCCAACGCCCAGCCCAACGTCCTGGGCGACCTGATCGCGCTCGCAGTGGGCGCTGCGCTCTACGGGCTGCTGGTCTACGAGCTTCATTACCGCCTGTTCGGCGTCGATCCGCTGGGATGATCCGCAATCGCGGCCCGCGTTGAGCCCACATCCCGAGGAGGCCGAAGGCCGTCTCGAAGGACGGGGGCGGGCTCACAGGCGTCAGCCGCGAAGGCCCGTCCCCTCCGCGTTACCCCTGCGCGTCATGCATTGCGCTGGCGGGGCAGGGGGCCTAAGCAGCCCCCACGCTCGCAGAAGACACTCCCCATGTCCGCCCAGACCCACTCCGCCCGCAAGACCGTCCGGGATATCGCCGCCGCCAAGGGGGGCGTCCCCCTGGTCTGTCTCACGGCCTACACAGCCCCCATGGCGGCCCTGCTCGACGATCGCTGCGACATTCTCCTCGTGGGCGACAGTGTCGGCATGGTCGTCCACGGCCTGCCCACCACCGTTGGCGTCACCCTCGACATGATGATCCTGCATGGCCAGGCCGTCATGCGCGCGTCGAAACGCGCCTTCGTCGTGGTCGACATGCCCTTCGGCTCCTACGAGGCCAGCCTCGAACAGGCCTTCCTGAACGCCTCGCGGATCATGAAGGAAACCGGCTGTCAGGCCGTGAAGATCGAGGCGGGCGAATATGCCGCCGCCACTGTCCGCCACCTGGTCGACCGCGGCATCCCTGTCATGGCGCATGTGGGCCTGCGTCCGCAGGCCACGAATGTGGACGGCGGCTTCAGGGCCAGGGGCCGCACCGACGCCGAGCGCAGCCGCGTCATCGCCGAGGCCGTCGCCGCAGACGCCGCCGGCTGCTTCGCCATGGTGATCGAGGGCGTGGCCGAAGACCTTGCCCGCGAGATCACCCGGCGGGTCTCCTGCCCCACCGTGGGGATCGGCGCCTCCGCCGCCTGCGATGGCCAGATCCTGGTTACCGACGACATGCTCGGCATGTTCGACTGGACCCCCCGGTTCGTCCGGCGCTATGCCGATCTGCGCACGTCCATCGCCGCGGCCGTGGATGGCTATGCGGCCGATGTCCGGGCCCGGGCCTTTCCCGGCGACAAAGAGACCTACGCCCTCAAAAAAGCGCCATAATTCCAGCGACTTTGTCGATTTGCAGGGGCGGTCGCACATGGCTAAGTTGCCCCACCTTTGGAGCACCCCCGCGCGTGAACGACGTCTTTCAGGAAGTTGAGCAGTCCCTGCGCGAGGAAACCCTCGCCAGGTGGTGGAAGCGGTGGTCGCCCTTCATCTATGCCGGCGTGGCGCTTGTCGTGGTCGCCGTGGCCGTGTGGGAGTTCATGCGCTTCCAGCGGTCGCAGGCCATCGCCGCCGCCGCCACGACCTATGATGCGGGCTTCGTTGCGCTGGAGCAGAACGATCTCGCCACTGCGCGTGCGCGCTTCGCCGAACTCGCCGGCAGCGATACCGGTTTTGCCGTGCTCGCCGGCCACATGCTCGCCGGCATCGAGCGCGAGCTGACCGGCGATCCCGCCGCCATCGAGGCCCATCTCAAGACCGCCGCCGCCGCCGATGCGGGCGTGATGGGCGATCTCGCCCTTCTGAAGCTCGGCTATCTCACGGCCGACACCGCCACGCGCGCCGATCTCGAAGCCTCGCTCAAGCCCCTGCTGGACAAGACCGGACAGATCGCGCTGCTGGCCAGGGAGCTGATCGCGGCCAAGGCGCTGGCCGAGGGCGACATCGACTTCGCCCGCGACACGTTCGAGGCGCTGAGCGTCGATCTCAACGCCCCGGTTGCGATGCGGGATCGCGTCAGCCGCGCGCTTGCCACGCTTCCGGCCCGCCAGGTAAATCTCGATGCGCCTGCGCCTGCGCCTGCGCCTGCGCCGGCCCCGGCCGCCCCCCCCTCCGCCTCCCCTTCTGTCTCTCCCTCCCCCCCCGCCTCCGCCCCCTCCCCCCCCGGACCCCCCCATCAATGATTTCCTTGTCGCGTTTCCTTCTCCTGCTGGTTCCGGCCGCCATGTTCCTTGCGGCTTGCGGCAGCGGCCCCGTCGTCCTTTCCGAGGAGGAGAAGGCCGCCCGCGTCACCATCAATCCGTTCCAGGAAACCCTGACGCCCGATCCCCAGCTGGCGGGTGTCGCCATTGCCTTGCCCGTGGCGCAGCCCGCGACCGACTGGCCGCAGTCCGGGCTTACGCCGGCCAAGCTCACCGGCCATCTCGCGGCCGCGGCCGAGTTCAGGCGTGACTGGAGCGTCAGTGTCGGCGAGGGGTCGGGCGAGATCAAGCGCATCGTCGCCCCGCCCGTCGCCAAGGATGGCCGCATCTACGTCATCGACGCGAACATGAAGGTGTCCGCATTCGACGTGGCGAACGGCAGGCGCCTCTGGCAGAACCAGCTCAAGGCCTTCGATCCCCACTGGGACGAGTTCTCGGTCGGCGGCGGCCTCGCCATCGCCGGCGACAGGCTGATCGTCGCAACCGGCTTTGCCTATGTCGCCGCCCTCAACCTGGCCGATGGCAAGGAGATCTGGCGCCGCCGGGTCGAGAGCCCCCTTTCGTCCTCGCCCGCCATCCTCGGCAACCGCGCTTTCCTCACCTCGTCGAACAACGACTTCTTCGCGATCGACACCGACACCGGCGAGATCATCTGGAACGACCAAGCCCTGTCGGAAACGGCGCGCGTGCTCTCCTCGCCCAGCCCGGCGGTGACGCAGGACATCCTCGCCGTCGGCTATTCCTCTGGCGAACTCATCGCCTACCTGCCGGCCAACGGCCGCCGTCTGTGGTCGGATACGCTCACCTCCACCGGGCGCTACACTCCGCTCTCGGCCATCAACGATATCGCCGGCCGGCCGGTGATCCAGGACGGCATTGTCTACGTCGCCAGCTATTCCGGCGTCCTTGCCGCCATCGACGCGCGTACGGGCGCCCGCATCTGGAGCCGTCTGTTCGGTTCGCGCCTCGGGCCAGTCATCGTTGGCGACTACGTCTACGTGGTTGGCACGGGCGGCATTGTCGCCTGCTTCAACAAGATCGACGGCAAGCTGGTCTGGAAGCGCGAGCTGCCGGAATTCAAGGACGGCAACCGCGAGAACCGCATCGTCTGGACAGGCCCGCTCCCCGCCTCGGGCCGGCTTGTCGTCGTTTCGTCGGAGGGCGATGTCGTCGGCCTGTCGCCGCAGAACGGGGAGACGCTCAGCGAGATGAAGGTGGGCCAGCGCATCTTCATCGAGCCCATCGCCGCCGCCGGAAAGGTGTTTGTGCTCACCGACAACGCGCAGCTTGTCGCGATCAAGTAGGCCGCCCCGCGGCCCTGGAGTTCCGCCATGACGCTGACGGTGGCCATTGTCGGTCGCCCGAATGTCGGCAAGTCGACCCTGTTCAACCGGCTTGCCGGCCGGAAGATCGCCATTGTCGACGACCAGCCCGGCGTGACGCGCGACCGCAAGGAAGCCATGGGTCGCCTTGGCGACCTCGACCTGCGCATCATAGACACCGCCGGTTTCGAGGATGTGACGGACGGGTCGCTGGAGGCGCGCATGCGCCGCCAGACCGAGATAGCGATCCGGGAGGCTGATGTCGCGATCTTCCTCTACGATGCGCGCGCCGGCGTCACGCCGGTCGACGAACGTTTCGCCCAGCTCCTGCGCAAGTCGTCCAGACCCGTCGTGCTCGCCGCCAACAAGTGCGAGGGCCGGCAGGGCGATGAGGGCCTGATGGAGGCCTGGCGGCTTGGCCTGGGCGATCCCGCGCCCATCTCCGCCGAGCATGGCGAGGGCATGGCCGAGCTCTACGAGCAGCTTCTGGCTGTTGAGGCGAAGCTCTCCGAAAGCAGGGCGGTCATTCCGCTCGAACCGGAGGCCGAGCCCGAAGACCCCTTCGATCCCGATGCGGAAGCCCCGCCCGAAGATCCGGCGAAGCCGATCCGCATCGCCTTCGTCGGCCGTCCCAATGCGGGCAAGTCCACCCTGCTCAACGGCATTCTCGGCGACGAGCGCTTCATCACCGGCCCGGAGGCTGGCATCACGCGCGACAGCGTGACGGTGGCGTGGACGTGGCGCGGCCGCGAGATCCGTCTGGTCGACACGGCGGGCCTACGCAAGCGCGCCAGGGTGCAGGACAAGCTCGAACGTCTCTCGACCATGGAGACGACACACGCGATCCGTTTCGCCGATGTCGTGGTCCTTGTCATGGACCCGAAGGACGCTTTCGAGAAACAGGACCTGCAGATCGCAAATCTATGCCTGCGCGAGGGCAGGGGCCTCGTCTTCGCCGTGACCAAGTGGGACACGGTCGACAATCCCGCAGAGGCCCGCAGGGAGATGGAGCATCAGGCCGATACGAGCCTGCCGCACGCAAAGGGCGCGCCGCTGGTCGTCGTTTCGGGCGTCACGCGGCGCAACCTCGACAGGCTGATGGATGCCTGCCTCAAGGTGCACAAGGACTGGTCGGCCCGCATCCGCACGCGCGATCTCAACGACTGGCTGCAATTCGTCACGCAGAAACATCCGCCGCCAGCGCCCGACGGCAAGCGCATCAGGCCGCGCTACATGGCGCAGATGAAGACACGCCCGCCGACCTTCGTGCTCATCGCCTCGCGCGCGGAGTTGATGCCCGAAACGTACAAGCGCTATCTCATCAACGAAATGCGCGCGGCCTTCGACCTCCCCGGCGTTCCCATCCGCCTCGTTCTCAAGGGCAACAGGAATCCCTACGCCGAAAAGGAATAGGAGCGCCTTCCGTTCCGCCCCGGCCGCGTGCGAAACTGTCCGTATCCATCCCCGCCTGTCCCGATCGCGGGACGCGGCCGGCTAGAACAGGCCGAGGAACTTGCCGGGTTTCAGCGCCGGACACTGGCTGATCTGCTGCTCGTAACGCGCCGCCTGTGCGGCGACGCGGCCCGCTGTATCGACAAGCCATGCTTTCTTCTTCCACGCGCCCTTCAGATAGCCCGTCGCGCCTTCGTGATAGGCGAGATAGTGATTGCGGTAGTCGTACTGGCCAAGGCCGGTCCGCTTGCCCGTGGTGTTGAAATACCAGCCGATGAAATCGGCGCTGTCGCGGAAGCTGCTGCGGCTTGCTCCCCATTTGCCGGTGGACGCCTTGTACATTTCCCAGGTCGAATCCAGCGCCTGGCTGTATCCCTGCGCAGACGAGATGTAGTCGCCCTCGACAAGGCCGAACCATTGCCTCGGCCCGCGCGGCGGTCGGGCCTCGGCGTTGAAGCTGCTTTCCTGCTTGATGACCGCGAGCTGGAAGCCCATCGGCACGCCCCAGGTGCGGGCGCTTTCGCGCAGCGCGTCATGCCAGGCGCGGTTGTTGCCCAGCAGCACGCAGGCATCCGCAATTTCCCGCTGCGAGGGCGCGGGCATGCTGGCGCACGCTGCGAGCGCCAGCGCGGCTATGGCGGAGGCAGGAAGGCGGGGCGTCGTCATGCCTGCCGTTTACCATGTGCGGATTGCCGCCCGTTCGACCCGGTCGGGCGAACTTCGCCTAGTTCGTTTCCGATATGGAAACCAATGCTGCGTCGAGCGCGGCGACCGCGGAGCCTGCCGCCGACGGCCGCTCGTTGGCGTAGGCCGAGAATACCAGCATCCGGCCGGACCTGGCCAGCATGAACCCTGACAGCGCGTTTGTCCCCATCAGCGTGCCTGTCTTGGCGAACACACGTCCCTCCAGCGGGGTTCCGGCAAAGCGCCGCCGCAGCGTGCCGTCGACGCCGCCGATAGGCAGGGTCGCGCGAAAATCCTCGCCCCACGGCTGGCGTTCGGTCCAGCGCAGGAAGGCTGCGACCGTGCGCGGGGTCACGCGGTTGTAGATCGACATGCCGGACCCATCTGCGAAGTCCCAGGTCCAGCGTGGCGCGCCAGTCTCGGCCATCATGGACGCGATTGCCGCCAGTCCCGCCTCGCGCGAGCCGTCGCCCGCCACGAGGCCCACGCGGCGCAGCAAAAGCTCCGCGTGCAGGTTCTGGCTCTGCTTGTTGAGGAAGATGACGTCCTCGATCAGGGGCGGCGGAACCAGCCGCGCAATCTCGACGCCGGGGCGCGGCGCATCGAACGGCTTGGCTGCCTCGTCGAACAGGTTCAGCGGCCGGTAGCGCGCCTCGATCCCGCCGCTCACCGCCACGCCGCGCGCTTCCAGCAGCCGCGCCAGCCGCACCGCCGCCGCCCAGGCCGGGTCATGCACCGCCACTGGCAGGCTCACCGGGCCGGAATCCGCCTTGATCCGGCCATGGACCCGCACCGACGTGTCGCCCGGAATCCGTTCGGCCAGAACGAGCGTCTCCGTCGTCGCGTCGGCCGGGATGGTTTCGACATGATTGTCGATGTCGTACAGCTCTGGCTCCAGCAGATAGTCGACCTCGCCCGGCGCGCCTGCCTTGCCGCCCGGCCGGACGACCAGGATCACCTCATTGCTGTTTACCGTCAGCGCCGAGACCGGCGCGCCCGAGCGCGTCACCAGATCGTCCTGGCTCCAGCCGGGCGGCCAGGGCTCGCGCGGATAGAGCGTCTCATCCGCCACGATGGCGTCGACCTCCGTGACGCCGTTGGAAAGCACGGCGTCGGCCAGGTCGGCCAGGCAATCCCGTTCGCAATCCGATGCGTCGAT
>CAZTMG010000062.1:13277-13779 GCA_964614815.1 uncultured Rhizobium sp.
GGTCGGGTCGCCCGCGCCGACAAGGAACAGGGTCGGGGGCGCATCCTCCGCCGGTATAAGGCGCAGCGACGTCCCGCGCGCGGGGTCGGGCTGCGTCATGTCGCCGAGATAATGGAAGGCCGCCGCGACCGTGAACAGCTTGGTGTTGGACGCCGGCAGGAAACGCTGGTCAGGATTGATCGCCGCCAGCTCCCTCCCATCCAGCGTGGTGACGACCAGACCCCAACGCGTGCCCTCCAGCCCCGGTTGCTGTAGACTCGCGTGCACCCGGTCGGACAGGGACGCGCAGGCCGAAAGGAGCAGCAGGGCGAGGACGGAAGGCCAGGATCTCATTCCGCGACCCTACCCGACGCTCCTCAAACGGAAAGCGGCTTCCTGCGGGGCGCACACCAAAGGAAAGCGGCGCCGGGTTTCCCCGAGCGCCGCCCTTGCCCCCCGGCAACGATGCCTGTCGCGCGCGCGATCAGGCCTTGTAGTACATGTCGAACTCGACCGGGTGCGG
>CAZTMG010000063.1:0-796 GCA_964614815.1 uncultured Rhizobium sp.
ACCAGCGCCGGGGAAACCTTGATCCTGATGCGGCTGGCCGACGCCGTGCGCGAACTCGCGGCGCTGGAGGGGATGCAGACCCATCGCTCGTGGTGGGTCGCCCGTCATGGGCTTGCCGGGACGGTCAGGACCGACGGCAAGGTGACGCTGAAGCTCAAGTCCGGCGCCGAAGCGCCCGTGAGCCGCACCTATCTCAAGGCCGTCAGGGACGCCGGCTGGCTCTGACGCAAGGCGGCTCCGGCCGAGCAGACCCATCGACTGCCGCCGTCCCCGCCATGCGTCAGGCGCCCGCCAGCGGCTCGAACGGCTTGAGCGGGTCGTTCGGCAGGATGTTTTCGACATAGTCGCGCAGCCTGTCGGTCACCGCCTGCGGATCGCCGGCGAGGTGTTCGGGCGGAATCCGCGGACCAAAGGTGAGGTGGAACCTGTCGCCCTGCTTGTTGAGCAGTTCGCGGAACAGCGTGATGTCGCGCAACTCCCGGTTGAGGCCGCAGAAGGCGTAATACAGCCACGAATTGCGCCCGCTCACATGCAGCGGCGTGATCGGCGCCCTGTTCTTGCGCGCCAGCGTCACCGCCGTCTGATGCCAGGGCTCGTCCACCAGCCTGCCCTTGCGCATCTGCGCCAGCGCGCCGGAGGGGAAGATCAGCAGGAGGCGCTCGTTGGCGAACGTCGCCGATGTCCGGCGCAGCGTCTCGCGCGTCTTCGCCATCGAGCGTTTCTCCTGCACCCACTCCACCGGGATGATCACGTCCGCGAAGCGCGGGTTGACGCGGCATGCATCGGCGTTGGCCAT
>CAZTMG010000063.1:810-4145 GCA_964614815.1 uncultured Rhizobium sp.
TCGATGTCCGTGCGCACGGACTTGAGCGCGGCCAGCACGATCGAGCCGTCGGCCAGGCCGGTCGGATGGTTGGCGACGATGACCACACGGCCGGTACGGGGAATCAGGTCAAGTCCGGTGCTGGTAACACGAAGCTTGAGGACGCGATCCAGATAGTCGAAACAGGCCGTTCCGGATTGCAGCTGCCTGATCTCGTCGGCCCAGCGGATCGCCTTGCGGTAGCCGAGCAGCGAATAGAGAACCGGCCGAACAACCGGCCACGACCAATGCCTTGCGAGCGTCGGGCACCGCTCCTGGATCATGATGTCCACGATGTGGCCGGGGCGGGTCTCGGGCGCGATGAAGGCGGCGAGGCCCTGTTCGCTGGCAGTCTCGGGCAGGTTTGTCACTTTGCTCCCCCGCGACTCGATGGTAGGGCAATCGCGCGCACGCGGCTGTTAACCATTCGTAACGGTTCGCGAGCGAAAACTGTCTTGCACACAATTCGCGGTTGCGAAACGAGATGCTAGCGTTTTGACCGCAATTCGGCCCCGGGCCTGTCTGCCTGAAGCCCGGGACAGGGGGAGCGAACATGAAGGTTCTCTGGGTTGAGGATCACGCGCGCGCGGGCGAGCTGCTTGCCGCCGCCGCCGCCGCCGCCTCCCGCCGCCGATACGGCATCGATCTCGTCATCGCGACGTAGCTGCTGGACGCCGAGCGCAAGCTGCGTCTGGAACGGTTCGATCTTGTCGTGATCGACCTGATGTTGCCCGACTCGACGGACGAGGACGCAACCGTCACGCGGATCGCCAACATGGGCCGCTTCCGGGTCGCCATCGTGTCTGCCAGCGACAAGCGCCAGGAGGTGATGGACAGCCTGAAGCGCGCCGGCGTCGACTGTGCGCCCAAGGCGATCGGCAAGGAAGAGCTGCCGCTCGGCGATTTCGTGCGCCGCCCTGAACTGTTTCGCGACTTCCTCTATGGCCTGATGCCCGACGCCGGGCAGACGACGAAATCCGCAGCAGGCTGACGCCACCCAACTTCCGCCCGGATCGTGCGCAAGTCTCCCTGCCGGCGCAGGGAGTTTTCATGCAGATGCTTCTTCGCGGCGCTCTTGCCGCCCTCGTGCTGGCTGGCCCCGTCGCCGCCGCCCAGACAACAGATGAGGACAAGGTCCGCGCCGTAATCGCCGACTGGTACGCGCGCGTCAGCCAGACGCCGGCGGATGCTCCCTGGGCCATCATGGCGCCGGGCGGCATCGACGGCGCCCCCGGCTACGCCGTTCCGGCCGACCGCGACAGCGGCGCCGCGGCGATCCGCGGACCGTTCCTCAATTTCGAGCTTGCGGCCAGGGCGCTGCAATTCGACTACGAGATTACGTCGCTGAAGCTCGATCCGCGCTTCGCCAAGGCTTTCGTATGGGAGCGCGGCTATTTCTACGCCTCGGCGGCCCAGACCACCTACGAGAACGCCTCCTCGACCATGTTCGTGCTGGAGAAACTGGACAACGGCGAATGGAAGATCCTTCTGCACGAGGCCAGCTCCATCGGCATCCCGCCCAACCGGATAACCAATCCCATGCCGGACTTGCGCGACCTCTACTATCAGCGTTGCGGCGCCGCCTGCGATCCCGCGGCAGACGCCAGGAAGGCGGCCGAGTGGTAGGCCCCGCGACGCGAAACCGCTTTCCTTCTTGACCCCTTCCCCGCTATGCGGCGTGTCCATGACGCGCGTGACACAGCTCTATGCCGAGCGCCTGGCCGCAGGCCGCCTGACGCCAGACCAGGCGCAGGCCGCAGCCGTGGAGCGGCTCGATGCGCTCGCCAGCGCGCTTGCTGCATCGCGCGGATGGTTCGGCGGCGGCAAGCTTCCGCGCGGCCTCTACATCTGGGGTCCTGTCGGCCGCGGCAAATCCATGCTGATGGACATGTTCTTCGAAGCTGCGCCTCTCAAGGACAAGCGCCGCGTCCACTTCCACGACTTCATGCTCGAAACGCACCGCTTCATTTTCAACTGGCGCAAGACGGGCCAGGGAGACCCCATCGCGCCGGCGGCCAGACACATCGCGGACAAGGCCCGCCTGCTCTGCTTCGACGAGTTCCACGTCACCCAGATCGCCGATGCGATGATCCTGTCCCGCCTGTTCGAACAGCTGTTCGACCGTGGCGTCACCATCGTGGCGACGTCGAACCGCAAGCCGTCGGACCTCTACGCCAACGGCATCAACCGCGAGCTCTTCCTGCCCTTCATCCGCCGTCTTGAGCAGGAAGTGGATGTGATCGAGCTGAAATCGGCGCGTGACTATCGCCTCGAACGGCTCATCGCCGCGCCTGTCTATTATGCGCCGCTCGGGCCAGGCGCGGAACAGGCGATGGATGCGGCCTTCGCTCGGCTCGCCGCCGGCGAGAGTCCGTCATCGGAAACGCTGGATGTCGACGGCCGCACGCTTCACGTGCGCCAGCAGGCGGCAGGCGTCGCCCGCTTCACCTTTGACGAGCTGTGCAAGCAGCCGCTTGGCGCCGCCGATTACCTGGCGCTGGCGCGCCACTACGCCGCCATCCTGGTTGACGGCGTGCCGCGCATGAGCATGGACCAGCGCGCCTGGGCTGCGCGCTTTGTCACGCTCGTGGACGCGCTCTACGAGTGCAAGACCAAGCTCGTGATGTCAGCCGATGCACAGCCTGACGAGCTTTATGTTTCAGGCGACGGCGCCTTCGAGTTCCAGCGCACCGCAAGTCGCCTCCATGAGATGCGCTCGACCGACTACCTCGCCGCCGAACGCGAGCAGGCGACAGCCTCCGCAGCGTGACGGCCGCTGCAGGCCCGTGCGGCGCAGTCCTGTCCCGCATGGTTCAGCCAATCGGATTGCAAGCCTCCGGGAGCGACGCACCGGGACGCATTGCCCAGCCGCAAGCGTTGCGCTAACGCTCCCGGCGTTCGTTTTCCGGGCGGGCGGACGGCCTGCCGCAGATCCAGCAGGAGACTTTGTGATGGCCCGCAAGAAGATCGCCCTTATCGGCGCCGGCATGATCGGCGGCACGCTTGCCCACATCTGTTCGCGCGAGGAACTGGGCGACGTCGTCCTGGTCGACATGAAGGGCGGCATCGCCAAGGGCAAGGGCCTGGACATCGCCGAAGCCGCCGCCGTCTACGGCAAGGATGGCAAGATGACCGGCGGCTCGCTGGACGAATACTCCGCAATCGCGGGCGCCGACGTCATCATCGTGACGGCCGGCGTGCCGCGCAAGCCAGGCATGAGCCGCGACGATCTCATCGGCATCAATCTCGGCGTGATGAAATCGGTCGGCGCCGCGATCAAGCAATACGCCCCGAAGGCCTTCGTCATCTGCATCACC
>CAZTMG010000063.1:4182-10808 GCA_964614815.1 uncultured Rhizobium sp.
GCGCTGCAGAAGTTCTCCGGCCTGCCGACGAGCCATGTGGTCGGCATGGCGGGCGTGCTCGACTCGGCGCGCTTTGCGTACTTCCTCTCGGAACGGACCGGCATCTCGATCGAGGATGTGAAGGCCTGGACGCTTGGCGGCCATGGCGACGACATGGTGCCGATGGTGCGCCACTCTACGATCGGCGGCGTGCCGCTGCCGGACTGCGTGAAGCAGGGCTGGTTCACGCAGGAAGAACTCGACGCGATGGTGAAGCGCACGCGCGGCGGCGGCGGCGAGATCGTCGCGCTCCTCGAAACGGGCTCGGCCTTCTACGCGCCGGCTGAATCGGCGGTGGCGATGGCCAAGTCCTACCTCAAGGACAAGAAGCGTGTCCTTCCCGTGGCCGCGAACCTCACCGGCCAGTACGGCATCTCCGATCTCTATGTCGGCGTGCCGGTCGTGATCGGGGCCGGCGGCGTGGAGAAGGTCATCGAGTTCGATCTCAACGCCGACGAGAAAGCCATGTTCGAGAAGTCCGTCGGCGCCGTGCGGGGCCTGCTCGACGCCTGCAGGAAGCTCGATCCCTCGCTGGCATAGGCATGCGCACAGGGCGACAGGGATATACGCCTCCCCCTGCGGGAGGCGTTTTCCTTGCGCCTAACGCACGCTCACAAGTTCGATCTCGAACAGCAGGTCGGAGTTTGGAGGGATCGGTCCTTTGCCTGCTGCCCCGTAGGCGAGCCGGTAAGGCAGGTAGCAGATGCGGCGGTCGCCGGGCTTCATGGCCTGGAGCGCTTCGCTGAACCCGTCGACAACGCCGTCAACCGGAAAGACCGCGCTCTCATTCCGCTCGTACGCACTGTCAAAGGCCGGGCCGCCGGCATTGAGACGCCCTTCGTAGAACACCTCCACCCGGTCGGACGGCTTGGGCGACACGCCCGTTTCCGGGCCGGACGCCAGGACGACGCATTCCAGCCCCGAACCGGACTTCACGACTTCCGGCAGGTCGCTGTTCCACGGCGCGTACTTCGCCCAGGCCGCTGTGTCGGCAGACTTGCCGCCCGCATCAGGCGCGGACGCCCCGCCACAGGCCGCAAGCGCAAGCAGGGACCCGCCCAGGACAGGAACACGCATGGCAGGCTTACCCCGCCACACTGACCAGGTGAATCTCGAACAGGAGATTCTCGCCGGGGCCGAACAGGCCCGGCACGCCGCGATCGCCATAGGCCAGCGCCGCGACGGCCCCCTCGCCCAGACCGGCGGCGAACAGCCATTTGTCGCCCGGCCGCATCAGCTGCAGGGCCTCGGAGAAACCCGGCACAAGTTCGTTCACGGCATAGACGTCAGGCTTCCCGCGCTGGAAGGAGGAATCGAAGGCGCGTCCGCCCGAGTTGAGCCGTCCCTCGTACCAGATCTGAACCGCCTGGTCGGCGCGCGCCGTCGGGCCGCTTGCGGGGCCGCTGGCGATGATCACGTATTCGAGGCCGCTGCCGGTCTTCTTCACGTCAGGCAGGCTGGAGTTCCAGGGCTGATGCCTGAACCAGGCGGCGCGCGTCGTCCTCGGGGCCGCCTCGGTCGTTTGCGCCTCCGCCGCCATCAGGTCCGGCAACGCAACAGACCCCGCGCACGCCATGGCCAGCGCGACAAGAGCGCAACGCAGCATGAAAGACTCCCTCCTTGTCAGACGCCCGAAACTAGGGCGTTCGGACGTCGCCGTCGATGCCCTTTGCCACACGCGCGTCACGTGTCACAGATGGATGTCATGACGATCCGCATTGCGACAATCGGCAGGAACGGACAGGTCGCACGCGCGCTCGCGGCCAGCGCGGCGGAGACGGGCGGCATCGCACTCGTGCAGGCGGCAAGCCATGAGGCCGACCTGCGCTCGCCCGAAAGCCTTGCCCGCTTCCTGGATGCTGTACAGCCGGACATTCTGGTCAACGCCGGCGCCTACAACCTTGTCGATCGCGCGGAGAGCGATCGCGACGCCGCCTTTGCCGTCAACGCAGACGGCCCCCGCGCCCTCGCCCGCCTCACCCGCGAGCGCGGCGTTTCCTTCATCCACATGTCGACCGATTGCGTCTTCGATGGAGCGAAGGCCGGCCCCTACTCGGAAACGGACCCGCCCAATCCCCTCTCCGTCTATGGCCGCTCCAAGCTCGCCGGCGAACAGGCCGTTGCGGAAGAAAACCCTGACGCCAGCATCACACGCGTCTGCTGGGTCTTTTCCGAGCACGGGGAGAATTTCGTTTCACGCATCATCGCCCTTGCCCGCAGCCAGCCCGTCCTGCGCGTGGTCGACGACCAGCGCGGCCCGCCCACCTACGCGCCCGACATCGCCCGCGCCCTCATCGCCCTTGCCCGCCTCAAGGTCGGGGAGCCAGCAGCTCACGCCGGCCTCCTCCATCTGGCCGCGCCGACGCTGATGGATCGCGCGGCCATGGCCCGTGCGATTCTGGACGCCTCGCGCGCCCTGGGCGGTCCATTCGCCGCCGTCGAACCCGTGCCCACGGCAAGTTTCGCCGCCCCGGCCCGCCGCCCGCTCAACGCGCAGCTTTCAGGCGCGCGCGCCACGGCGCTGCTCGGCCTTGCATGGACGCCCTGGTCCGTGGCGCTCGACCGCTCCGTGCGCGGCGTTCTGGCCCGAGGCTGACCGTCTGTCGCAAGGATTGTATCGCGCCCGGATTCGGCTTTCTATGCAGCCCGATGCGGCACGCCGGAGTTCCACGGATGCGTTTGATCCTTGCTGTAGGCGCATGCTGCCTCGCCCTCGCCGCCTGCGACACGGGCGCCTCAGCACCCGGCGCCCGCACGCCGGAGGCCGAGACCGACGACGCCGGCGAATCGCCCCTGCTGGCCGTCGACAGGAATTCGCGCAGCTGCAAGGACATCGCCGCCATCGCCGCCGCCTTCGATGACCCCGAGCCATTCGCCTCCCTTCGCGCCGGCAGGATGAAAGTCGACGGACGCGAGATCGAGGACAGCTTCGCCACGGTCGTGGCGCCGGCTGGCGGCGTCTGCGGCATCGGCCTGAGGGAAGGCCTCGGCGCGCCGCCTGCGAAGGTGCATGTCGTCAGTTGCCAGCTCTTTGCCTCCGGCACGGCCGACCGCGAACTGAACGC
The DNA here is from genome assembly GCA_964614815.1 of uncultured Rhizobium sp. Classification (GTDB taxonomy): domain Bacteria; phylum Pseudomonadota; class Alphaproteobacteria; order Caulobacterales; family Hyphomonadaceae; genus UBA7672. The sequence continues at coordinate 7,287 of CAZTMG010000063.1, forward strand.
GGGCAAGGCCAAGGCCGTGTTCGAGGCGGCCAATCGCGATCTCTACACATGCCTTCCCGGCGACTGGACCTCCCGAGACGGCAGCCAGATCGCGGTCGATTCCACCGAGGTGATGGTGTATGAGAGCGCGGCCGACGTGCAGCGCGCCATGTCCGCCAGCCATTATGTCTATCCTGTCGAACTGCGGAAGGAATGGTCCGAAGTCGGCGTTCGCGGCCAGCCTGCGGGCTGGCGCGTGACGCTCGCCTTCCAGAAGGAAGTCTCCGCCGGCTCGGCGTCGCCGGACGCCCGCTAGGTTCGCCTGCAGGCCCGCCTCCGTCAGTCCCCAGGGATGAATGCACATGCCCGCCACGTCGCGCCTCGACACGATCATCGAAACGCCCCGGCTGATCCTCAAGCCGCCGACGCTGGATGAGTTCGGCCCCTGGTGCGCCTTCATGGCGGACGAGGACGCCGCCCGCTACATCGGCAAGCCGCAACCGCCAGCCGCCGTCTGGCGCGGCATCTGCACGATGATCGGCGCCTGGCATGCCGAAGGCTTCGCCATGTTCTCCGTCTTCGAGAAGGAGACGAACCGCTGGGTTGGCCGCGTCGGCCCGTGGCGCCCTCATGGCTGGCCCGGCAACGAGGTCGGCTGGGGCGTCGTCCGCGACGTATGGGGCAAGGGCTATGCGCTGGAAGCTGCGATCGCCTCGATGGACTTCGCCGTCGATGTCCTGAACTGGACCGACATTATCCACCCCATCCACCCCGACAATGTGAACTCGCAGAAGCTGGCCCGGCGGCTCGGCTCGGTGAACCGCGGACCCGGCAGGCTGCCCCCGCCCTACGAGAACGATCCCGTCGACCTCTGGGGCCAGACGGCGTCGGACTGGCGTGTCCGTCGGGCCGACATGTGGGACAGCGTCATCCGCTGAAGGCGGCGCCGTCGAGCCGGTAGGGATGGATGAACCCCTCGACCGCGTAGGTGCGCCCGCCCCAGTAATTGCCCGGCACATGCCAGACTCGCACCTGCGACCAGTCATTGTCGGGCGAGACATCGATCACGGGCACGTTGAGGCTGATCTCGCCGCCCTTGAGCCAGTTCGCGTGATCCACTCGCACGAGACGCGACGAGACGACCTCGCGCACATAGGAAACATGCCCTCGCGTCTGGTCATTGTAGCCGCGCAGCACCAGCACCGAGCCCGGCGCCGGCCGGCCGGACCGCACATAGATATTCGCCGCCTGCGCCCACCAGGTGACGGCGTCGCCCCATATCTGGATGCCCGAGAGTCGCCGCGCATAGGGAACGCATTCGGAATAGGGCTGGTCGGTGAGGACGACAGGAACGGTAGCGTCGTCATAGGGAAGGATGGTCAGGTCCGGCGGCGCACGGCTGATCCCCGTCGATGGAGCCGCCGGAAGGGACGCGATCGCAGCCGGCGGGCCCCGGTCAGCATAGGAAATCGGCGCCCGCGTCCCCCCGGCGCACGCCGACAGGACAAGCCCGGCCAGTCCCGGAAGGGCGACTTTTCCCCAGCTGATCCTGCCCATTGGTCGCAACATGCCGGCCGAAAAATGAGGCCCAATTTATGAGCGCCGGATGAACATGCCGCCCGCACCGCATCCGGTCGAGCCGCCACATGGACTTCCACGCCCGATTCTGGTCTATGCGGCGCCGGACCGCACGTCTTTCCAGACCGACTTCGAGAGGATGACATGACCGGCAAGATCGTCACCGTTTTCGGCGGTTCCGGCTTCCTGGGCCGCCATGTGGTGCGGGCGCTGTGCCGCCAGGGCTGGCGCGTGCGCGTGGCGGTCCGTCGCCCCCATCTTGCGGGCGATGTCAAGCTCGCGGGCGATGTCGGCCAGGTCCAGCTTGTACAGGCGAATGTCCGCAACCGCCCTTCGGTCAGGCGCGCGCTCGAGAACGCCGACGCCGTCGTCAACCTGGTCGGCATCCTGACCGAGCGCGGCGCGCAATCCTTCCACGGCACGCAGGCGCTGGGCGCCCGCAACATCGCGGAACTCGCCGCCGAGGCCGGGATATCCCGTTTCGTCCTGGTCTCGGCGATCGGCGCGTCGCTGGAATCGCGCTCCCGCTACGCCCGGACCAAGGCCGAGGCGGAGGCCGCCACCCGCGCCGCCATCCCCTCCGCTGTCATCCTCCGCCCCTCCATCATGTTCGGCCCCGAGGACGGCTTCTTCACCCGTTTTGCCGAGCTTGCACGCATGAGCCCGGTTCTGCCGCTCATCGGCGCGACCACGAGGTTCCAGCCAGTCTATGTCGGCGATGTCGCCCAGGCCGTCGCCTGCGCGCTGAGGCCGGAGGCGACCGGCAGGATCTACGAGCTCGGCGGCCCGCGGATCTACACGATGAAGGAGCTGCTTCAGTTCATCACCCGCGAGATCGACCGTCCTCGCCTGCTGCTGCCGATCCCCGTGCAGGTCGCAGCGCCTCTGGGCTACATCATCGGCGCCCTGTCGCGTCTCAATCCCTTCTTCGGCCCGCCGCTCACTGGGGACCAGGTCCAGCTGCTGAAGACGGACAATGTCGTCTCCGCCGGCGCGGGCGCGCTGGCCGATCTCGGCGTCGCCCATCCCGAGACTGTCGAAGCCATAACGCCGACCTATCTCTGGCGGCACCGCCCCCACGGCCAGTTCCAGCCTCCGCGCATCGACGAGCCTTCGCGCGTCGACGCCTGATAGCCGGTCCGGCGGCAAGACGGGGTTGGGCAATCCCTTGCGCCTGCTGTTTCCGCCGCTAGCCTGTCCGCACAACCAGAGCGGGAGAGCGGCGTCATGGACAAGCTTGCGCTGGAATATTCGGGCATGAATCTCGGCTTTCTGGCGCTGTGGATTCTCGTCCTCACGCTGGTCGGCTTCGCGGCGCGCAAGATCGTGAGGGGCAAGCCCGTCATCGGCCTGATGGGCGATGCGATCTTCGCGCTGGTGGGCGTCTTCCTTGTCGGCACGCTGCTCAAGGCCTTCGAGATATCGCTGACCGGCTGGATCGCCAGCATCGACCTCGGCCCCCTCAACGACGTCACCCGCTGGCTCGACATCGCCCTCATCGGCTTCATCGGCGCCCTCGTCCTGCGCGCCGTGCTGCGGCCGATCACGGGGAAGGCTTGACGCGGCCTAACCGGCCACCGCCGCCGCGCTGCTCCAGACGCCGGCATGGATCGCCGCGAGGCCCGCGGCGCCAATGAGGATGCGCCACCAGCCGAACAGGGCGAAGCCGCGCTTCTGCACGAAGTCCAGCATCACCCGGACAACGATCAGCCCGAAGATGAAGCTTGCGACAAAGCCGACCGCGATGATGGCGAGATTGTCGCGCGTGAGAAAGTCGCGACTCTCCCAGATGTCGAGCACGAAGGCGCCGACCATGATCGGTATCGCCAGGAAGAACGAGAATTCCGCCGCCGCCCGCTTGTTCACCTTCAGCAGCATCGACCCCACGATGGTCGAGCCCGAGCGCGAGACGCCGGGAATGATCGACAGGATCTGGAACACGCCGATCAGCGCCGCCTTGTAGAG
>CAZTMG010000063.1:10837-13528 GCA_964614815.1 uncultured Rhizobium sp.
GCGCCAGCCGGTCGATCACCAGGAGGATCACGCCGCCGACCACCAGCGACCAGCAGATGATCTCCAGGCCCGTGAACAGGTAGGCCTTGATGAAATCGTGCAGCAGGAAGCCGGCCGCGAAGGCTGGCGCGCAGCCGAGGATCACCGACAGCGCAAACCGGCGCGAGGCCGCCTCTGTCGGCAGCGTCGCCAGCACGCGCCACAGGCGCCCGAAATAGAGCGCCACCACCGCCAGGATCGCCCCCAGCTGGATCACCACCGTGAATGTCGTCCAGAACGGCGAGGTCAGTCCCAGCGCCGTCTGCGTCAACAGGAGATGGCCGGTCGATGAGACCGGGATGAACTCGGTCAGCCCCTCCACAAGGCCGAGCAGGATCGCCTGCAGGATTGTTGTCGTGTCCATGACGCTCCGCCGATGAGAGTAAGGCCCACCCCTGCACGGTTATGGTCGAGTTTCCGTTACCGTCGCTATTGTTCTCAAACGGTTCTTATAATCGGGTCACCCGAACACTCGCATGACCACCGTTTGGGCGTTCGTCAGTATATAAGAACCAATTGGTTCTTTTTCCGTGTTTTTTCGATTGCGCATAGTAGGCATAGTAGGCATTGAAGCCGCTCGCGGACCCATCAGCAGGTGCTTCCATGGCGCAGCGGCGCATGCTCACTTTTGTCTCGGTCGAACAGGAAACGCCCACACGGCGCGACCCTGCCGAACGCCGCGCGGATTTCCACGAGATCTATGCGGACTTCATCGCCGCGAAGGCCAACGAACAGGCCTCGCGCTGCTCGCAGTGCGGCGTGCCTTTCTGTCAGACCCACTGCCCTCTGGGGAACAATATCCCCGACTGGCTGATGCTGACCGCCCATGGCCGGCTGCAGGAAGCCTACGAGATTTCAGCCGCCACCTCGAACATGCCCGAAGTCTGCGGCCGCATCTGCCCGCAGGACCGCCTGTGCGAAGGCGGTTGCGTGATCGAGCAATCCGGCCACGGCGCCGTCACCATCGGCGCCGTCGAACGCTACATCACGGACACCGCCTGGGAGCGAGGCTGGGTCCAGCCGATCAAGCCGTCGCGCGAACGGCCCGAAAGCATCGGCATCATCGGCGCCGGCCCCGCCGGCCTCTCCGCTGCAGACGAACTCCGCTCCGCCGGATACAGGGTCACGGTCTATGACCGTCACGATCGCGCCGGCGGCCTGCTGATCTACGGCATCCCGAATTTCAAGCTGGAGAAGGAGATCGTCGAACGCCGCGTGAAGCGACTGATCGATGGAGGCGTCGACGTCCGCCTGAACACGAACGTCGGAACCGACATCGCGTTCGCCGCGCTCCGCGCCAGGCACGACGCCATCCTCATCGCTACCGGCGTCTACAAGCCCAGGGACATTGCCATCCCTGGCGGCATGGCGAAAGGCGCGCACCAGGCACTCGACTATCTCATCGCCGCCAACAAGGTCGGACTCGGCGAAAAGGTGGCCGAGTTCGAGAACGGCAAGCTCAACGCCGAGAAGAAGAATGTCGTCGTCATTGGCGGCGGCGACACGGCGATGGATTGCGTCCGCACCGCCATCCGCCAGGGCGCCAGGTCCGTCACCTGCCTCTACCGCCGCGACCGCGCCAACATGCCGGGCTCGCAGCGCGAGGTCGTCAACGCCGAGGAAGAAGGCGTCAGGTTCGACTGGCTCGCAACGCCCACTGCCATCACGGAGAAGAAGGGCGGCGGCGCCAGAGGCGTCCGCGCCATCCGCATGCGTCTCGGACCGCCCGACGCCTCCGGTCGCCAGGCGCCGGAGGAAATCGAAGGCTCAGACTACGAACTCAAGGCCGACATGGTCATCAAGGCGCTCGGCTTCGATCCTGAAGACCTGCCGGCGCTCTTCGCTGAGCCGGCGCTTCTCGTGAACCGTTGGCGCGGCGTCAAGGTCGACTACCGCACCATGATGACGTCGATGGACGGCGTCTTCGCGGCCGGCGATATCGTGCGCGGGGCTTCGCTGGTGGTTTGGGCGATCAAGGAAGGGCGCGACGCCGCCCATGCCATCGACGCCTATTTGAAGACGCGCGCGACCGCTGCGCGCGCGGCGGCGGAGTAAACCATGGACGTCTACCAAATCTCCTGCGATCTCAAACCCGGCGTGCGCGACAGCCAGTTTGTCAGCGCGCTGGACGCCTATCTCGGCGCACTCAAGTCCGGCGGGAAGATCGAAGGCTGGCGCCTGTTGCGCCGCAAGCTTGGCCTCGGCATTGGGGCGCTCGGGGAATTCCAGATCCTGATCGAAACCAAGAACCTCGCCCAGCTCGACGAAGCCTTCACAGCCGTCTCGACCCGCAATGATCCCATCGAGGGCGCGCACCATGGCGTCAATTCGCTGGTCCAGAATTTTCAGGCGGCCCTCTACCGCGACTATCCCGATCCCCATCGCCGTCACGGCGAGGAGCGTTTCTGATGACACCTGAAGCCGAAGGCCAGCAATGGCTTGAACAGTACGAGCGGCGGCGTGAAACGCTGATCGCCGCCGGCGCCTACGACCCGGCCGACGAGAAGGATTCGTGCGGCGTCGGCCTCGTGGCGCAGATCGACGGCGCGCCACGCCGCGAGATCGTGGAGATGGCGATCCGCGCCCTCAAGGCGGTATTCCATCGCGGCGCCGTCGACGCCGACGGCAAGACCGGCGACGGCGCCGGCATCC
>CAZTMG010000064.1:0-7612 GCA_964614815.1 uncultured Rhizobium sp.
GTCGTTCATGCAACAAGCGAAGGGGTCACAGCGGTTAGCGAACCGTTACCGACAGCCATCCGGCATGCCCGGGGGGTCTGTCGGGGCCGGCGGGCGGATCAGATCGAGCCGGCGGCCTTCTTGCGGGGTCTGCCGGGACGATCCGCGTCCTTGCAGACCTCGTCGGCGGCGTCATGCAGGGCGATGGCCATCGGATGGCTCCTGTCGATGACGAAGGCCTCGAACGTGTCGCGCGGGTTGGACCGCACGATCTCGGGCAGCGGATCGACCCGCGCGTCGTCGACGAAGATGTCGATGTGGTTGCCCTCGATGGCGCCGCCCGTGTCGCTGGCGATCAGGTAGCCATCATGGGTGTAGAACTCGCCATTGCTCCAGAATGTCTTGCCGCGCAGCCTGGGCGCGTAGAGCACCGTGCCCATCCTGATGCGCTGGCGGTCGACGGCGATGGTGCGGAAGGGCATCAGCGGGATGGCGCGCACGTCGCACGCCTGCGGATGGTAGAAGGGGGCAAAGCGCGCGCGCCGCGTCGCATTCTTGATGCCTGCGGACAGGTCGCCGAAATAGCGGTCGCACACGACCTGCTCCGGCCCGCCGCTGTCGACGAACATGTAGGCGGTCGGAGCGTCCTTGCCATTGTCGACCCAGACCGAGCCTTGCATGGCGGCGTCGCACCAGTCCTCGGTCGAGAGCGGCGGGGACACGGCGTTTCCGTTGCGGTCGATCAACGGTTTTGCGGCCACGCTGGTCCAGGACGGACGCACGGTGGGCATGTGGTAGTAGGTGGCCCAGAGCTTCAGCTTCCTCTTCCCGGCAAGGTCGGCTTCCTCCGGCGCATCCAGCAGGAAGGCGAGCGCCTGCTGGGTCGGATGCATCGGCGCGCGGCCAAGCGTGATGTCAACCTCCGTCACCCCGGCAAAGGCCGATCGCAAGGAGGGACCCAGGAAAACGGCGGCAATCGCAACGACCAGGACGAGGGCAAGGAGAAGGCGCTTCATCGGAGTCCCTGTGCCGTCCCGCCGCCCCCCGGCAGAAGCCCGCGAAGTAAGGCAAGATCATGGCAGGTTCGCCCCTGAGGTGCAATCGGCCGCAGCCGTTCACGCCTAGGCGTCCGATCGCGGATAGCCGAAAAAGGCCAGTTCGTCCGCCAGCGCCCTGTCGATCGCCGCAATCGTTTCGGAGGCGAGCTTCCTGCGATGATCGCCGGGCGCAATCGTGCGCATGTGAAGGTCTGTGCGCTCCTGCTTCTGGCGCTGCGCGATCAGGGCGGCGTAGTCGGCCGCGGTGGCCGCCGCGAAGCCGGCGACAGTCGCGGGGTCCAGAGCCAGTCCGAATCCCTCCAGCAGGTCCGGCAGCCATCGGTCGAAGCGCAGCACCATGTCCTCATAGTGCAGCAGCCGCCAGCCGGGCTGCGCGCCCAGCATTGCACGATAGCCCGTCAGCCGCTCCTTGAGGTCGGGCAGGCGCTGCCGCACGAACCTGTCGATGCCCATCGCGATGCGTTGCTGGCGTTTCGCTTCGGGAAGGCCGCCATGGCTGAACGTGAAGGAGTAGTACATCGACGTGAGCGCATCGCGTGGGTCGCGCACCACAATCACGCCGCGCGCATCAAGGCCCGGCGGCAACACGACCGGCCGGCGCAGCGGACCGATGAGGCCCTCGCGATGGCGGCCCGTCGCCTGCCACCAGTTGGGATCGTTCTGGAGCGGGGCTGGCTTGATGCCGAACTGCCGTTTCTGCGGCGCATCCTCATAGTTTTGCGAGTGGTGCGGCAGACCGGCTGCGTTTGCGATCCAGCCCAGATAGGCGTGGAGCGCCATGCTGCCGGCCTTGTGGAAGGTGAAGGTCAAGTACTGCACGCATGCGCCCTGCTGACCGGTTCCGGCCGGTATCGGCAGCGTCACGCGGGCTGTCAAGAAACGTGCGGGGCCAGGCGAGGCCCGGGCCGGCTGGCCGCGCCGCCGGCCGGATCAGCTTGTGATGACGCCAGCGATCGCCGCCTTCGCCGCCAGGACGGGGCTCATCAGGTGGGTGCGTCCGCCGCGGCCCTGGCGCCCCTCGAAATTGCGGTTCGAGGTGGAGGCGCAGCGTTCGCCCGGCCTGAGGATGTCAGGGTTCATGCCAAGACACATGGAGCATCCCGGCTCGCGCCATTCGAAGCCGGCGGCGAGGAAAACCTGGTCGAGGCCTTCTTCCTCGGCCTGCGCGCGCACGAGGCCGGAGCCCGGAACGACCATGGCGCGCACTCCCTCGGCGACACGCCGCCCGCGCGCGATCTCGGCGGCGGCGCGCAGATCCTCGATCCGGGAATTGGTGCACGATCCGATGAAGACACGGTCGATCCTGAGGCCTTCGAGCTTCTGGCCCGGCGCGATGCCCATATAGGCGAGGGCGCGGACGGCCGCCTCGCGCTTCACCGGATCGGCGATCTGGTCGGGCACGGGCGCAGTGGCCGTGATAGCGCAGGCCTGTTCGGGGCTGGTGCCCCAGGTGATGGTGGGCGGCACGTCCTCGGCCGCGATGTCGATCACCCTGTCCCAGTGCGCGTCTTCGTCGGAGAACAGTGTCCGCCAGTGCCGCACGGCGGTCTCCCACTGTCCGCCCTTGGGAGCCGCAGGGCGGCCCTTCATCCAGTCGAATGTCGTGTCGTCGGGCGCGATGAGTCCGGCGCGGGCGCCGCCCTCGATCGAGAGGTTGCACAGCGTCATGCGCCCCTCCATCGACAGCGAGCGGATGGCCGAGCCCATGTACTCGATCACGTGGCCTGCTCCGCCGTTCGCGCCGATGAGGGAGATCAGGTGCAGGGCGAGATCCTTGGCGCCGACGCCCGGGCGAAATCGCCCTTCGACCCGGACCGCCATGTTCTTCATCTTGCGGGCGCGCAGCGTCTGCGTCGCCAGCACGTGCTCGACCTCGCTGGTTCCGATGCCATGGGCAAGGGCTCCGAAGGCGCCATGCGTCGAGGTATGGCTGTCGCCGCAGACGATGGTGAGGCCCGGCTGCGTGCGGCCCTGTTCGGGGCCGACAACGTGGACGATGCCATTGTTGGGATCGCCCATCGGAAAGAACCTGATTCCGTGCTCCTTCACATTGCGGGCGAGCGTTTCCAGCTGTTCGCGCGCCTCGGGGTCCTTCACCCCCTCCATGCCGAGGGCCTGGCCTTCGGTGGGCGTGTTGTGGTCGGCGACGGCGAGCGTGAGATCCGGCCGGCGCACGCGGCGGCGGTTCGCCTTCAGGCCGGCGAAGGCCTGCGGCGTGGTGACCTCATGAATCAGGTGGAGGTCGATGTAGAGAAGGCACTCGCCCGTCGCCTTGTCGGTCGCGACCAGGTGGGCGTCCCAGATCTTGTCGTAGAGGGTGCGGGCCGTGCTCATGGCGCGGGTTCTAGCGCGGCCGGGGTTTGCGGCACAACACGGCAGAACGCCCCGGCCGGCGGACCGGGGCGTTGCATCAGCCAGCCGGAGGATCAGTCGTCGCCGGCCCCGTCGTCACGCACCTCGACGGCGACGCCGGCTTGGGAGGCCCAGGGCGTCGTGGCGATGTTGGCGTTGGCCTGCGGCATCCAGTGTACGGCCACCTGGGTCGGGCAGGGGCCGGGCGTGTCGAAGCGGATGCGGAAGCGGCCGACCGGCGAGGCGGCGTCCAGCGGGGTGGCGGCCGCCGTGCGGCGGATGACCTGTCCGTTGGCTTGCGTGTAGCGCACCTCGGCGACGCCGCTGGCGGGGGTGATCGTGTCGGCGCGCCCGCCGGCGGCCGAAACGCGCGTGTGCAGGAAGCCTGTCATCTCGAACCGCTCGCCCTCGCGACAATCCGCCCGGAGAACCGCGATCTCGCGGGAGGTCTTGTTGCGGTAGAGCTCGGGGGCCGGGTTGGCCATGCCGAAGTGGAAGTAGTGGAAGGCCTTTTCCGACACCAGCGCGCCCGATGTGTTGCGCACGGGGACGGGCTTGTTGCCGTAATAGCCTTCCGCCACATAGGCCATTCCGTTGAGATTGACGCCGGTGAGGTCGAGTTCGAAGCCGGGCTCGTCCGTCACGGGGCCGGCGGCCATGCGGCGGTCCAGGATCGGGACCATGGCCGGACCGGCGCCGCCGCTGGGGCTCGAATTCCCGCGCAGATAATCATTCGGGCCATCGCAGTTCGGCGTCGTGCACCAGTTGGCCGTGATGACGCCGATATTGACGTTCTCGGACGGCTCGGTGAACACGTCGGTGGCGACGATCCTGTTGGTCGCCGGATCCCACACGCCCGTCACGATCGCTGTGCCGTCCAGCATGCCCACGCGCGTGCGGCCGTCCATGGGGCGACCCCGGAACCAGGCCTGGAAACTGATGCCCAGTTCGTTGCGGGTTGTCGTCGGCGAGCGGACGACGGTCTGCTGGTTCATGTCGACCGGCATTCCCATCACGGTGATCGTGCGAGTCTCGTTCTGATAGTCCTCGATGGGGCCTTCGAGCTCCACGGGAATGAGCGCCGCCTGCGCGAAGGCAGGAAGCGGGGAAACGGCCGCGGCGGCGGCCAGACATGCGTGCTTGAACATATTTATCCAGACCCCGTTCAACCCGTTAGAACTCGGGCGACCCAGCTTTGATTAAGATAGAGTAATGCTGGAGGAACAAAAAGAACATTCGCCCAATTGTAGAGATTTGTCGCAAGCGGCGGCGTGCGGCGGCTCCCTAGGGTGGAGGCCATAAAACCCAATGATGACAGGTATTTGAAAAGCTGTCGGAGTCTCGGTCCCGCATCAGAATGGACCAGGTTTCGCTTGCCGCGCACGGGGAAGCTGACGACAGGCTGATAAACTCTCAGGCGAATGACTGCATACGCAAGAGTGTGTCCCTGAACTCTGCCAGTGTTTCCTCGAATATTTGCCGCACCGGCTTCACCGAGGTGATCCTTCCGGCAACCTGGCCGGTCAGGGCTATGCCAGCTTCGAGATCGCCTCCGAAGTACACGTCCCGGATGCGTGCGAATTCCCCGAAGATGTCGGGCGAACCCTCGTCTTCCAGGCGAGTCGTGCGCTGTGTCCGCAGCGCCCTCAGGGCGGGTCCGGGGCCCTTGCGATTGAGGAAGACGGTATCCGTCGCCTCGGCCTTCACGATGGCGTCCTTCCAGTTCGGGTGGACCGGGCTTTCGGCGGAGGCAAGCAGTCGTGTGCCCATCAGCACGCCTTCGGCGCCCAGGGCGAACGCGGCCGCCATGGAGCGCCCGTCCATGACGCCGCCCGCAGCAACCACCGGAAGGCTCACACGTTCGCACACCAGCGGAATCAGCACCATGGAGGCCACGTCCCGCGGGTTCTTGAAGCCGCCGCCCTCGCCGCCTTCGACGATCAGGCCGTCGACCCCGGCCTGCACGGCCCGCAACGCCCCGGCGAGGTTGGGCACGACGTGAAACACGGTCAGGCCCGCCGCCTTCAGCAGGCCGGTGTATTTCATCGGATCGCCGGCGGAGGTGGTGACGAACCTCACGCCCTGGTCGATGACGAACTGCACGATGCCGGGATCGCGCACGAAGGCCTGCGCCACATTCACCCCGAACGGCTTGTCCGTCAGGTCGCGCATCTTCCGGATTTCGTCCTTCACGGCGTCTAGCTCGCCGGAAGAGGTTTCGATGATGCCCATGCCGCCGGCGTTGGAGACGGCGGAGGACAGCTGCGCGCGCGCAATCCAGCCCATGGCCGCCTGGATGATCGGCTTCTCGATCCCAAGCAGTTCGGTCACGCGTGTGCGAACGGTCATGGCGACACTCCCCGGTGAGGCAAGATGTAAGGCAGGAAGACAAGACAGCCGATGACGACGGCGGTGCAGGCCGCAACCAGCACCGCCCCGGCGGCGACATCCTTGGCCGCCTTCACGGAGACGTGGAACTCCGGCTGAACCAGGTCGCACAGGCGCTCGAAGGCGGTGTTGATGATTTCCGCAACCCACACGAAACCCACGGCCAGTGCGATCCAGCGCCAGTCCTGCAGCGAGACGTCGAGCCAAAGTCCCGCTGCGATCACGGCGATCGTCGCGACAAGGTGGATCCAGGCATTGTGCTGCGTCTTCAGCACGAACCCGAGGCCGCGGACGGCGTGGCCGAAACTCCTGGCGCGGGCGGCGAGGCTGAACATGGGTGTTGGGCCCCCTTGATTGGCCCTGGCATCTGGCGCGGGCCGTCCGGCGTTTGCAACCTCGCTCCGCGCGCCTGCCCGCCCCGGGCTGGTCCGCGCCGTTTGCCGGCCGGCCGGTCGGAGGTTCCGGCGGCCCTCGTCCCGGCCGGAACCTGTGTGGATCCAGACGCAGGCAATTCGATCGACATCGAACGAAATCAAGCCCTTGCGCGGACCGATCCAGACAGTTCCGGACGCGTGCGTCCCACGCCTCCGGGGTCCGGACAGATGATGCGGGATGAGCAGCACATCCAATCTTGTGCTTCCGTACCTCGCCGTTGGGCAGGCGCAGAAGCACGTCACCGTCAATGAATCGCTGCGCCGGCTCGATGCGCTGGTGCAGCTGTCGGTCGTCTCCGCCGCCACGGCGGCGCAACCCGCATCCCCCGCCGACGGAGCGGTCTACATCATTCCCGCCGGCAAGAGCGGGGCGGACTGGTCCGCCTTCGCCGACGGGAGCCTCGCCTACTATCGCGACGGCGCATGGGAGCAGGTCACGCCCCGCCATGGCTGGATCGCCTATGTGAAGGATGCCGACCAGATCCTCCGCCATGACGGCGCGGCGTGGACGGGGCTGTCATCCGCCCTTGGTCTCTCCGCATCGGATCGCGTCCTCGGGCGGGCCAGCTCCGGGGCCGGCGCCGCCGAGGAGATCGTCTTCACGCCGCAGGCGCGGGCGCTCTGCGATGACGGCTCCTTCGCGGCCATGTGCGCCACGCTGGGCGCATGGCGGGTCCTGGCCGCAAGCGCAGTCGCTTCGTCGCACACCGGCGACACGGCCGAAACCGTCCTCGCCGGCGTCACCATTCCCGGCGGCGCGATGGGGCCGAATGGACTGCTGCGCGTCACCACGCTCTTCAGCGTCACCAGCAGCGCCAACGCCAAGACGCCGCGAATCCGTCTGGGCGGCCTCAGCGGAACCGCCTTCATGCAGCTCGCATTGACGACCTCGTCGTCCAACCTGAGCCAGCGTCTCATCCAGAACCGCAACTCCCAGGCCGCGCAGGTCAGCGCGGCCCTGGGCAACACCACCTCGTTCGGAAACAGCGGCAACGCCGTCGTCACGGGAAGCATCGACACATCGTCGGACTGGACTCTCGCCATCACCGGCCAGCTGGCGAACAGCGGCGAGACGATCACGCTGGAATCGTTCCTGGTCGAGGTTGCGCACGGCGCCTGAAGGGCTTGTGGCGGGGGCGCGACGGCGGCTCAGTCGCAGCCGTCGCGCTCGCCGTCGAACAGCCTGAAGACGAGCGTGGCGTCCGGCTCGGCCCGGACGGCCCGGATCGCCAGCCGGTCCCGGCCGCCTTCGACGAACAGGAAGGTTCGCGCGGGCGGAGGCTCCGCAAAGGCGGCCAGCACGCCGTCCGCTTGCGGCCGGGCCCAGTCGAACCTTGCGCCGAGGGCCGCGGGGTCGATCCGGGCGAGCGGCGGCTGGTCGGGCATGTCGCGCGCCTCGAA
>CAZTMG010000064.1:7629-11097 GCA_964614815.1 uncultured Rhizobium sp.
TCGCCTGAACGGGCGAAGGCGAAAGTTGCGCTGGTGATCCAGTCGCCGGCGCTCACGTCCGTCGCCCGCCCGGCCAGCTGCTCGCCATCGGGCAGCAGGCGCAGGAAGGCCTCGATCTTCCCGCCCGGCGCGTCCTTCTGCACCCAGCAGCCGCGCACGAAATCGATGTCCATGTCGGCAGGCCTGGGCGCAGGGCCCGCCGCGCACCCTGCGGCCAGAAGCGCCAGGCCGCCGATCAGTCTGCGAACATGCGCCATGCAGTCTCCAATGATTGCTCCACGCGCCTTTGCAGCCGGCGCGGCAGTCCTGCTAGGCTCGTCCGCGAGGAGCCTGGCCATGTCCCTGTCTGAAGCCTTCATTCGCGGCATTCCCAAGGCGGAACTGCATCTGCACATCGAAGGCTCGCTGGAGCCGGAGCAGATGTTCGCCTTTGGGCGGCGCAACAGGATCGCCATTCCGTTCGGGAGCGTGGAGGAGGTGAGGGCGGCCTACGCCTTTTCCAGCCTGCAGGATTTCCTCGACATCTACTATCAGGGGGCGAACGTGCTGCAGACGGAAGAGGATTTCCGCGATCTCGCGCTCGCCTATTTCGCGCGGCTTGCGGCCGATGGCGGCGTCCATGCAGAGATCTTCTTCGACCCCGAAACTCATACCGGCCGCGGGCTGCCCTTTTCCGTCGCCATCGACGGCCTGCTTGCAGGCATGAAAGAGGCCGAGGCGAAGTTCGGGATCACCTCGAAGCTCATCATGTGCTTCCTGAGGCATCTCGACGAGGAGTCGGGGTTCCGCACGCTGAAAGCCGCCGAACCCTGGCTCGACCGCATCGCAGGCGTCGGTCTCGACAGTTCCGAGAAGGGCCACCCGCCCTCGAAGTTCGCGCGCGTGTTCCGCGCCGCGCGGGAGCGCGGCCTCAGGATCTGCGCCCATGCGGGAGAGGAGGGTCCCCCCGAATACGTCCACGAGGCGCTCGACATTCTGCGGGTCGACCGCATCGACCATGGAAACCGCGCGCTCGAAGACGCCGCGCTGACAGACCGTCTCATCCGCGAAGGCATGACGCTGACGGTCTGTCCGCTGTCCAACCTCAGGCTCTGCGTCGTGCATGACCTCAAGGAGCATCCCCTGAAGCGGATGCTGCAGCTGGGCCTGAAGGCCACCTGCAATTCCGATGACCCCGCCTATTTCGGCGGCTATGTCGGCGACAACTATGTGAAGACGGCGCAGGCGGTCGGCCTGACGCGGGATGACGTCATCACATTGGCGAAGAACTCCTTCACCGGGTCCTTCCTCGACAACGCGGCGATAGCGGGGCATGTCATGGCAGTCGACGCGTTCGCCGCCGGGAACGCACACGCGGAGTGAAGCGGAGATTGTTGATGTCGTTTCGCAGGTTCGTTCTGGCGCTTGCAACGGGCGCCGCCGTTGCAGGCTCGGCATATGCAGGGGAGTCATTCCAGCGTGTCGCCCTGCCGGGAGGACCCGTCTACTGGGACGCTTCCAGCATCAGGCGCAGCGGCGACGATTTCGAGATCGATGTGTTGCGGCCCTATCAGACTGGCGCGGGAGCGGGCGCGTCGGTCCGCGGCGCCATCACGCGTCACAGGTTGTCATGCGTGTGGAACGCCAGCGTCGGCGGAACGCTGGGAAGCAGGACTGTTGATGCCAGGGGAAGCGTGCTGGACGAGTCGGGAGCGGAACCCGTCTCGCAGTCATCTTTCTACGGCCCGCACGGCTGGCAGGTTGTGGTTGCGCAGGTCGCCTGCGAGCCCACATACGCGCCCCTCAAGGGCCTCACGCTCGTGCAGGCGATGGCCGACGCCAGATCCCTGCTCGCAGCGAAGCCATCGCCTTCATCCGATCCCGGCCGCGCCCCCGATGCGCCGGCTGCCGCCGCTGCTGCCCGGTTCGGCATCCTGCGTGAGGAAACATCCACGGGAAACATGTCGTTTCTCGATTGGTCCCGACTTGCGCGAACAGGCGACAAGGCAACAGTTCAGGTGCTTGATGTGCTGGGCGACGACACGCCGCCGCCGCCCGAACCGCAATGGAAATATTCCGTCATCGCGCTCCGAACGCTCGTTCTGGATTGCACGAGCCGCACGCTGACGCAGACGGCCCATGTCGACTTCACGAAGTTCCTTGAGCCCGGATTTCCAGACGCCAGGCCATGGCCCGCGCGTACGGCCGCAAACTGGCCGCTGGGCGCGCAGATCCTCGACGCCGCCTGCTCGGGGCAGGAGCCGGGCGCGACCTTTCCCACCCGCGCCGCCGCGATCGCGCATCAGCGCAGCCTGCATCCGCTCCGCAGGTAGAACGATTACCCCTCAGGTACTTGCGCGCCGCCGCCGACCGCTGCACACCGCTGTCATGAGCGAACACATCCGCAGGCACATCCCCTTCGCCGGCGTGCTGGGCATCGACGTCACCTGCGCTGAGAAGGACCGGATCGAGGCGCGCATGCCGGTCCGCCCGGACGTCTGCAACCCGGTCAGGGTGCTGCATGGCGGCGCGATCATGTCCTTCGCCGACACGCTGGGCGCGATCGGCGCGTCGATGAACCTGCCGGAAGGCGCCGCCGGCACGACCACCCTTGAAAGCAAGACGAATTTCATCGGATCGGCGCGCGAGGGCGAAACGGTCGTCGCGGTCTGCACGCCCATCCACATCGGCCGCCGCACCTCGGTCTGGCAGACCCGGATCGCCTCGGAGACGGGCAGGACGGTCGCACTGGTGACGCAGACCCAGATGGTGATCTAGACTGCGCCTCCGCGTGTCGGAGGCCGTGAATGTCGCTTGAGCGGAAAGCCCGCGCCTATCTGGCCGCCGTCGAGGGCGGGGCCGTGGGCGATGATCTCGCCGCCTTCTATCATCCCGATATCATCCAGCACGAATTTCCCAACCGCTTCACCCCGCGCGGCGCCCAGCGCGATCTCGCCGGCATCCTCGAAGCCGCCGAGCGCGGCGCGCGGCTGATGGAGCGCCAGATCTGCGACATCCACACCGTCACCGAACTTGGCGACCGTGTCATCCTCGAATACACGTGGACCGGCTATCCCCGCGCGCCCGTCGGCGCGGTGCGGGCGGGCGAGCCGATGCGCGCCCGCATCTGTCAGGTGATCGAGTATGAGGACGGGCTGATCATCCGGCAGCGCGCCTACGATTGTTTCGATCCGTTCTGAGGACGCGATGAAGGGCAGCGGCCTGGCAGGGCTGGTGATGCTGGGGCTCGCGGCGTGCGGCCCTGCGCCCGCGCCGGCGGAAAACACGCCAGCCGGGGCGCTGTCGCCGGCCGAGGCCATTGCCGCCGAGCGCGCGGCGCTTTCCCGCTGCGGCGCGGTTTCGCCCGAAGGCTATTGCGGCATCCGGTTCGGGGCGCCGGTCGCGGAGGCGGTGCAACGCTTTCCTGTCAGGCTTGAAGGCTATGAGGCGCGCGATGGCGAGGACGCCTCGCCGGAACGCTGCTCCGAG
>CAZTMG010000064.1:11116-13522 GCA_964614815.1 uncultured Rhizobium sp.
GGGCGTCAGCTTCCTGATCGAGAACGGACAGGTCGCCCGCATCGACATCATCACCGAGGCGGTCCGCACCACGGACGGCTTCGGCGTCGGCACGCAGGCGTCGGCCATCCGGACGCACTATGGCGACGCCCTCGACATGGCGACCAATGAACTCGAGCCAGACATCACGAACCTCGGCGCGACCGTAGGCGCAGCAAGGTTCGTGTTCGAGATCCAGGAGGGCCTCGTGCGCGCCTGGCGCGCCGGGCTGGTCCCGGCCGTGGACTACATCGCCCACTGCGGATGAAAGGGCCTACGCCTTCCTCAGCACGCCCTCGAGGACCGCGCGCGCCTTCGCGCCGAGCTCCGGGTGCGCCAGCGCCATCGCCGCGAAGGCTTCGAGATAGAGCAGCTTGTCGCCGCAGTCATAGTCCTGCCCGGCATACTTGAAGGCGTGGAAGTCCTGGCTCGCCATCAGGCGCTGCATCGCGTCCGTCAGCTGGATCTCGCCGCCCGCGCCCGGCGTCTGCGTCGCCAGCAGGTCGAACACTTCGGGCTGCAGGATGTAGCGCCCCGTGATCTTGAGCCGCGAGGGCGCCTTGTCGACCGGCGGCTTCTCCACCATCCCCTTCATCTTCACCAGGGGGCCGGCGTCGCCGGCCGTCGCCGGATCAATGACGCCATACTGGTTGACGCGCTCCTGCGGGACTTCGTCCACCGCGATGATGTTGCCGCCAACCTTGTTGTAGGCGTCCACCATCTGCTTCAGGCACGAGCCGCCCTGGCCTTTCACGATCACATCGGGAAGCAGCACGGCGAACGGCTCATCCCCGACGATATCGCGCGCGCACAGCACGGCGTGGCCAAGGCCCAGGGCCGCCTGCTGGCGCGTGAAGCTCGATGCGCCCGGCGGCAGGGAGGCGGCGCGCACCTCGGCCAGGATCGCATCCTTCTTCTTGGCCTCGAGCGCGGCCTCCAGCTCGAACGCCTTGTCGAAATAGTCCTCGATGGCCTGCTTGCCGCGTCCCGTGACGAACACGAAATGCTCGATGCCCGCCTCGCGCGCCTCGTCCACCACGTATTGCAGGGCGGGGCGGTCGAACACCGTCAGCATTTCCTTGGGCACCGCCTTGGTCGCCGGCAGCACGCGCGTGCCAAAGCCTGCGACGGGAAGAACGGCCTTGCGGACAGGCTTCATGGTAAATTCTCTGCTCACTGTGGTTCAGGACGCGCCACGACCGTAGCACGCGGGAGAGGTCTGGCCAGCGGTTGCAATGCGGAGGCCAGCTGTCGGCTCAGGCAGCATCATCCACGACGATCGCGAGACGAAGCCCCAGCGCCTTGCACACGCGTCGGATCGTGTCGAACTTCGGTTCCGATCCTTCGCGCAGCGCCTTGTAGAGCGATTCGCGCCCCAGCCCCGCCGTCGCCGCCACCTCGCTCATGCCGCGCGCGCGGGCGACATCGCCGAGCGCCGCAACGAACAGGCCGGGATCGTTCTCGTCCATCATTTCGGACAGATATTCGGCAATGGCTTCGTCGCTACCGAGGTAATCGGCAATATCGAACCTGCGCAGGTTCTGCGTCTTGACCTTCGTGCTCATTTCTAGCCTTCGGGCCAGAAATCTTCATCCATCGCCTGCGCGAAAGTGAAGGGATTGGTTTCGGGAAAAGACCCAAGGTCGAGCGTCGTTTCCAGGGCGGCGTTGGCGACCGCCTCGAAATAGGCCGCGGCGAACAACTCGTCGCGTTGCGATTTCAGGCCCGGATTGCGCTCGAGATGCCTGGCGATCTGCCGTCTCTGCATTTTGATGGTGATTTCCCAACTCGCGCCGCGCCTGTCCGGCTGATAGCGCCACTTGAGCAGGTGAGCGAGCAGAACAACGTAGCTGGATTCCAGCTCCTTTGCTTCAGCCTTGCCTACGCTCTCGATCTCCTCGGCGACATTCTCCCAGTCGATTTCATTGGCGCTGCGGCGGCGAAGCGCGTCGGCCTGCTTCATGGCCCAGGTAAACGTATCGTCATCGTAAAGCGTGCTCATGGGAAACTGTATCCATCCGGATACAATCTGTCAATCGGCTACTCCACCGTCACCGACTTGGCGAGGTTGCGCGGCTGGTCGACGTCCGTGCCCTTTTCGACAGCGACGTGATAGGCCAGAAGCTGCAGCGGGATCACGGTGACGATCGGCTGGATCACCCGCTCGCATTCGGGAATCTCGATCGTCCCGAACGGCGCATCGCCCGCCTGGCGGATCCCCGCCTTGTCGGAGACAAGGAACACCCTGCCCCGGCGCGCCGAGACTTCCTGCAGGTTGGAGATCGATTTCTCCAGCAGGTGGTCGTGCGGCGCCGCCATGATCACGGGCGTGCGCTCGTCGATCAGCGCGATGGGCCCATGCTTCAGCTCGCCCGAGGCATAGCCCTC
>CAZTMG010000065.1:0-6389 GCA_964614815.1 uncultured Rhizobium sp.
GTGACGCAGCGCATCCCGTCATCGTCGCCCAGCTCGGCGCGCAGTTGATCGGCTGGGCCTGCCTCTCGCCGTTCCACGCCCGCCCCGCCTACCTCACCGCACTGAGGAAGGGCGGCCCCTACGACTATGCAAGCTGAGCGGCGTGTCTGCGACGTTTGCCGAGTTCCTCATCGCAGCCGTCGTGATGGAGATCACGCCGGGGCCGAACATGACGTGGCTGGCCCTGCTTTCCGCTCGCGAAGGCCGCATAGCGGGCTTCATGGCGGTCGCAGGCATAACCTCCGGCCTTGTCTTGCTTGCACTGGTCGCGGCGACCGGCGCAGCCGCCCTGATCAATGCATATCCGGCTGTTTATGAGGCGCTGCGCTGGGGCGGCGTCCTGTTCCTGCTCTATCTCGCCTGGGAGGCCTGGGTCGGCGAGGCGTCGGAAGCAGACACAAATGCGCAAGGTCGCCACTTTCGGCGCGGCCTGATCGTCAACTTGCTGAATCCCAAGGCTGCCGGCGTGTTCGTGGTGATGATACCCGGGTTCGCCGCTGGTCACGCGACGCTGCAGGCGACGATGACAGTCGTCTATCTCGGCATCGCTTCGCTCGCCCATGCGCTCATCGTGGTCTTCGCCGGAGGCTTCGCGAAGGCGCTTTCCGATCCGCGCCGCGAATTGATCGTGCGGCGCGTTTTCGCAGGTGTCCTGGTTGGCGTTGCAGGCTGGTTCGTGCTTGGCAGCGCGCGGCCCGCCTGACGCCGCGCCCGGCCTACGCCTCGGCCGGGGTCTCCACCCGCCAGCCGGCGCCATCGCCCTGGCTCATCAGGTCAGCCAGCCATGGCAGCGCGGCGCGCAAGTGATCCGCCACGCCAAACGGCGCATTGGCGATCACCACGCCCGCACCCGCCAGCTTGCCCTCGCCAACGGCGCGCACCCACAGGTCCGCCGCCAGAACCTTTGCCGGCTCGATTCCCCCGTTCTCGATCAGCATGGACGCCAGTTCGCTATCGAACGTCGCCACCTGGTCGGGATCCTTGATGGGCCGCCAGAACATATAGACGCCCTGCGGCCAGCGCCTGATCACGCCCCGCGCCGCCTTCAGCATCCAGTCGAAATCCGCCTTGCGCGTCGCTGCACCCGCCTCGAATGGCGGATCGATCAGGACGAGCCCGCGCCGCTCCGGCGGCGGCAGGTAGGCAGGCAGCGCCTCGAACCCGTCACGCTGCTCGACCTTCACGCGCCTGTCGCGCCCCATCGCCGCGCGCAGCAGCTCCGCGCTGGCTTCATGCAGCTCGCACAGACGCAGGGCGTCCGTCTGGCGCATCAGGCGTTGCGCGAGGACAGGCGAACCCGGATAGCGCTTCAGTCCGCCCGTATTCATCCCCCGGACGATCTGGAGCCAGGGCGCCAGCGCATTGCGAACATCCTGAGGCGCGCCATGTTCAGCCTCCCATACACGCCCGACGCCATCCCGCCACTCCGGGCTCCGCTCTGCCTCTTCCCCTTCGAGATCGTAGACGCCGATCCCGGCATGCGTGTCGATGTAACGATAGGGCGCCGGCTTCCGGTTCAGACGATCGAGACACAGCGCCAGCGCGACGTGCTTCACGACGTCGGCAAAGTTTCCCGCATGGAAGGCATGACGGTAATTCAGATTACTCTCCCGGGCCGGATCGCGATGACGCAGTTATCATCGCTCCGCCTTGAACAAAACTTGCGTATCGACGCGCACATCCTAAGTCATTCCCGAAGCAGCATACCGGAGGGATTCCGTGCCCCTTTTCCTTTGCCCGAACGACAACTCCCAGATGCAGAAGGTCTCGCGCGAAGGCGTCGATATTGACATCTGCCCCACCTGCAAGGGCGTCTGGCTGGATCGCGGGGAGCTGGACAAGCTGCTGGTCGCCGAGCGCGAGGAATCCGAGAAGGCTGTGCAGGCCCATCGCCGTTTCCAGGAAGAGGTGAAAAGCTTCGAGCGCAACCCGGACGCGTGGAAGCGCAGCCACAAGTATGACGAAGAGCGCAAGCGCTACCGGTACGATGGAGACGACGACTACGACGACCGCCATCACGACGGCGGCCGCCGGCGCCGTCGCGGTTTCGACTTGTTCGACATCTTCGACTGATCAGTCGCCAAAGCCCGGATCCACGAAATCGGGCTGTTGCGGAAGGCGTCCAACGAGATCGTTGATTCCCCCGACGCTGGCTGCGCCGCCGGCGGCGGCGGAAGTGAGGTCGCTTGGCGCCCGTGTGCCGTTCGTCGAAATCCATTCGCCGCCATCGCACCCTACCTTGTCAGGGCATGGCTTGATGTAGTCGGCGAAGTGCCGCCTGAGGTCCTCCTCCGAACGCGGCATCAGAGAGTCCATCTCGCCAACGCGCCCGCGCCAGTTCTCGACGCACTCCTTCGGCTTCTTGCCAAACCGCGACTCGCAGGGATTTCCATAGGCGAGATTGCGCAGGCCCGCGGGTCCGCCGCCCGGCTGGATCACGGACGAGGGCGGAAGAAAGATGCTTCCGCCGGCGTCGGCCGCGGGCGCGGTCGCAGCGGGGGCCGGCGCCACAGCAGCGTCATCCTTGTCCTTGAGCGGATCAACCGCCGCAGGCGCTGGAGCCGGCTTGGGCGGCTCGGGCTTGAGCGGCTCGGGCTTGGGGGGAGCCGGCCTTGGCTCTGGCGTACGCGGCGGCGGCGTGACGCTGGCCTGAGGACGCGGCGGCTCCGGCGAGGGACGCGGCTCGCTCCTGGACTGTTCCGGCTTCGGGGGATCCAGATCGGGCGACGGAGGCGGTTCGTCCCTGGGCGGCTCCGGCCTCGGCGGCGCGGGCGCCGGGTCGAGCGCAGGAAGCCTTTCTCGGAGCCGCGGCGCGATGTCCGGCTCCGGTTGCGACGCGGCCTTCGCCTCAGGCATCGGCAGGTCGAGCATCACGAAATCCAGCGCCATGGGCGGGCGGAGCCGGAGTTCGCGACTTGGCTCCTCGCTGCGGGATGCGCCCAGCGACAGCGCGATCAGGCCCAGAACGGCGACATGAACGGCCACGGAGCCGGCGGCCACGCCCAGCCGGCGCCAGCCGCCCCACTGCACCCATCCCCGGGCGCGTCCAGACAAGCCCGCGGGGATCCTCATTCCCGCATCCTGTCCCGGTTCCGCCCGGTCGCCACGCCGCCATCCTCCGTCGATCCGGCGGGGGCCAGCCTGCGCCAGCCGGAGCGACCGGAAGCAACCGCCATCATGTCCCGCCTGTTCATCGCAGCGGAACTATGCCCGCAATGCGTCCGCTGGCGGAATGATGAAATCTGCCTGCGGTCAGGCGATTTCCGCGTGGGACGTCACAATCTTGCCAACAAGTCCGTAGGCGACCGCCTCCTCGGCGCTCATCCAGTAGTCCCGGTCCGTGTCCTTCTTGATCTGCTCGACCGACTGGCCCGTGGCCGCCGCGAATATCCTGTTCAGGCGCTCGCGCATCTTGATGATCTCGCGCGCCTGGATCTCGACGTCGGAAGCCTGTCCGCCCACACCGCCGCGGGGTTCGTGCAGGAGGAAGCGGGTGTTGGGCAGACAGAAGCGGTTCTCCTTCCTGCCCGCCGCGTAGATCAGGGCGCCCGCCGACGCGCACCAGCCCGTACCGAGAATCTTCACCGGCGCGCGGACGAATTTGATCATGTCGTGGATCATGTCGCCGGATTCCACGTGGCCGCCCGGAGAGGACAACACCAGCAGGATCGGCTTGTCGCTCACCGCCGAGAACCCGAGCAGCTGGGCGCACACGGAGCGTGCAATCTTGTCGTTGATCTCGCCTGTCAGGAGGATGGTGCGCGCATCGAACAGCGCCTTCTCCAGCCGGGAAGAGGTCGCCTCTTCCTTCTTGCCCTCGGGGGCGTCGTCCTCGTCATCCTCGTCGAGGTGGAAGAAGTCGGGGCGAATCGTCATGAAAGCTCCAATGAGGTCGTGCCGCCCATAGGTGGCGGTCTGGAGGTCCGGGGTCAATGCCCGGGCCCCTGCTTGTGGGCGACGCTGCCGCCGGATCGTTCAGGACCCGTAAAAAGCAGGAAAAACGCTCATGAATCCAGAGCCTGACGCACCTTCATCGCCAGGTCCTCGATGGTGAACGGCTTGGCGAGGAAGTTGGTGCCGGGGTCCAGCACGCCATTATGCACAACGGCGTTGCGGGTATAGCCCGTGGTATAGAGCACCTTCAGCCCCGGCTGGATCGCCAGCGCCTTGTCAGCGAGCTGCCGCCCGTTCATCCCGGGCATCACCACATCGGTGAACAGCAACGCCACCGGCTCGCCGCGCCGCAGCACATCCAGCGCATCTGCCGGCGTTGTCGCCTCGACCACTGCATAGCCAAGCTCGCGCAGCGTATCGACGGAAAACGCGCGCACGCGCTCCTCATCCTCCACCACCAGCACGACTTCCCCGGCCCCTCCAGACACTCTGTCGGCGGCTGTGTTTCGCCGTTCGGCGGGCTCTCCTTCGCCATAGCTGCGCGGCAGGTAGATCTTCACGGTCGTGCCGACGCCGACCTCCGAATAGATCTTCACATGCCCGCCCGACTGGCGGATGAAGCCGAACACCTGGCTGAGGCCGAGGCCCGTGCCCTTGCCCACCGGCTTGGTGGTGAAGAAAGGATCGAACGCCTTGGCCATCACCTCGGGCGTCATGCCCGATCCGGTGTCGGTCACGGCGATGAGCACATATTGCCCCGGCGCGATGGCGTATTCGGCGGCATAGACATCGTCGATGTGCGCATTCGCGGTCTCGATGGTCAGCTTGCCGCCGCCTTCCATGGCGTCGCGCGCATTCACGGCGAGATTGAGGATGGCCGCCTCGAGCTGGTTGGTATCCGCATGCGTGCGCCAGAGGCCGGCCGACAGCACCGTCTCGACCTTGATCGCCTCGCCCAGCGTGCGCGTGAGCAGGTCTGTCATGCCCTGCACCAGCCTGTTGGCGTCGATCTGCTCGGGAGCCAGCTGCTGTTGCCGTGAAAACGCCAGCAGGCGGCTGGTCAACGACGCCGCGCGTCGCGCGCCTTCCAGCGCGCCTTCAACATAGCGCCCCACATTCGTGTCGCCCCGCTCCAGCTTGCGCTGAAGCAGGTTCAGCCCTCCCATGATGACGGCGAGCATGTTGTTGAAGTCGTGCGCGATGCCGCCGGTCAGTTGCCCGATGGCCTCCATCTTCTGGGCCTGGCGCAGGCGGCTTTCGGCTTCCATCAGCTTGGCTGTGCGTTCCTCGACCGCCGCTTCAAGCTCCTCGCGCGACCGCGCCAGGATTTCGCGCGCTTCCACGATATCCTGGATGTCGGTGCAGGTTCCGAACCAGCGCACGATGCGGCCCGAGTCATCGCGCACAGCCTGGGCGCGTCCCAGCACCCACCTGTACTGGCCGGACCTGTGGCGCAGCCTGTATTCAATGTGATACGGCTCGCCGGTCGCGAGGCTGTGACGTCAGACGCCCCAAGCCCGTTCCTGGTCGTCCGGATGGAACATCCCGTTCCACGCCTCGCCATCCGTGGAGCCGACCGGCACTCCGGTATACTCGTACCAGCGATCATTGTAGAAGTCATGGTATCCGTCAGGCCGCGTGGACCAGATCATCTGGTCGATGGAATTGGTTATGGCGCGGAACCTGGCCTCGCTTTCAGCCAGGGCCAGTTCGGCCTCGCGTATCTCGGTCACGTCGACATTGACGCCGACCATGCCCAGGAAGGCGCCTTCGCCGTCGAAACGCGGATGAGCGTTTACGCGCAGCGTTCGATACACGCCATCCGCCCGCCGGAACCGGGCCTCCACCGAATACCCCAGCTGTTCGCTCATCCCTTTTGAGGCTGCCTGGACCAGGGCCGCGGCATCGTCGGGATGAACCGTCTCGTTCCAGTCGAAGGCGGGAACATCCTGTTCGCTCACGCCCCAGAACTTGCGGAGGGCGCGATTGAGATACAGGCATTTGTTGGCTGTATCCCCCATCCACAACATGACCGGGGCGCTGTCCGCGACAAGCCTGAAACGCTCCTCGCTTTCGCGCAGCGCGATTTCCGCCTTCATCCGCTGCGTGACGTCAGTGGCTTCGACGAAAATGTCCGACACCTTGCCGGATTCATCCCGGATCGGCTGATAGACGAAATCCACCATCCGGGTTTCAGTTGCGCCCGTGTCCCCCCGATTGATCGACACCGGCACGCCCCGCCCCACAAAGGGCTCGCCTGTCCTGAACACGGTGTCCATCAGGTCGACGAATCCCTGCTCGACGACTTCCGGCAGCGCCTCGGCCAGCGTCTTGCCCACGATGTCGCGCCGCTGGCCGACCAGTTCGAAATAGGCCTCGTTGGCGATTTCATAGACATGGTCCGGCCCGCTCAGGATCGCGATCGCGCCCGGCGCCTGCTGGAACATTTCACGCAG
>CAZTMG010000065.1:6399-13498 GCA_964614815.1 uncultured Rhizobium sp.
CTTCGCATGATACTGCTGCGCCTTGACCTGCGCCGTGGTGTCAAAGCCCTGCGTCAGCAGCCCGCCAACCTTACCCGAGGGGTCGTAAAGCGGAACAATCGCATAGCTCCACCAGCTCTCGCTGGCGCCGTTCCGCTGCATCGGCAGCATCTGGTTCGACACCGACAGGCCGCGTCCCGTCGCCATGACCTGTTCGAACTGCGGCCGGATCGTGTCCCAGATTTCAGCCCGCGCCTCGCGCGCCGGACGACCCATGGCCCAGGGATGGCGGCCGGCCTGTTGCTGCGCCCAGGCGTCGTTGTAGAGGGTGATGAGTTCCGGTCCCCAATAGACCGCCGACGGGATGCTTGAATTGAAGCAGACCGCCAGCGCCGTCCGCAACACATGCGGCCAGTCCTCAGGCCGGCCGAGCGGCGAGCGTTCCCAGTCATGGGCCCGGGCCGCCTCTCCTGCCACCCCGCCTCCGGCAAGAAATGTTGAAAGCGGCAACTTCAACCCTCGGTTCGCCAGCCGCAACCCTCGCAGGAAGGGCCGCGCCTCTACTCGCATCTATAGGTCTGGCGTCGGAAACGCCCACCCCGCTCCCTTCATCTAGCGCGGCGGAGGTCTGCGTCCAGCCGGGAGCAGCCTAGTGGCCTGCGAACCAGACGAGATAGCTGACGTCGATCCCCTGCGCCGCCAGCTTCGAATCGCCCTGCAGTTCCGGCAGGCAGACCAGGAAGGCCGCCCCGGCAATCTTTGCGCCCGCTTTCCGCAGCAGCTTGACCGCCGCCATGGCTGTTCCGCCCGTCGCGATCAGGTCGTCCACCAGCAGCACCCGGTCGCCCGGCGCAATGGCGTCTGCATGCATTTCCATGGCGTCGACGCCGTATTCCAGCTCATAGCTTTCGGTAAGCACGGTATGGGGCAGCTTGCCTTTCTTGCGCAGCGGCACGAATCCGGCGGACAGCTGGTGCGCCACCGCCCCGCCCAGAATGAACCCCCGCGCCTCGATCCCCGCCACCTTGTCGATCTTGGCCCCGGCATAGGGCTGCACCAGCTCGTCCACAGCCTGCCGGAAGGCGCGCGGATTGCCCATCAAGGTGGTGACATCCCGGAACATGATCCCCTTCTTGGGAAAATCCGGAATGGTGCGGATCACGTCCTTGAGTTCCATGCCCTGTCCTCAGCCGCTGGCGTCGATCACCGTCCGGCCTGAGTAGTGCATGTCCGTGACAGGCGAAAGATGAGAGATCGCTCCGGCGATCCGGGTGGCCCGATCCTGCGTATCCCGCCGGCCACAGCGGGAGTTCGAATGCGTCAGATCCTTCTCTCCACCGTGCTGGCTGCATCCTGCTGCCCAGCGTTTGCGCAGCCGCGCGCGCAGGATGACGGGTGGTCGCTGACCGTGGGCGCGGGCGCGCTGCTGTCGCCAGCCTACGAAGGCGACGACGACAGCCGCCTGTCCCTCCTTCCCAGCATTCAGGTCAGCTACGGCGACCGCTTCTTCGCTTCTGTCCAGGATGGCGTCGGCTATCGCATCATACGGGACGAAACCCTCGAGGCCGGTCCCATCCTGCGCGTGAAATTCTCGCGAAACGCCGATGGCGAACAGCCATTCGCCGTCAGCGGCAAGGACACGACCGATCTCGTCGGTCTCGGCGATGTCGATACCAGCATCGAGCTGGGAGGCTTCCTGTCCTACGCGGCAGGGCCGGTCCGCCTCGGCGTGGAAGCGCGCAAGGCCGTGACGGGCCATGAAGGTCTCGTGGCGGACGTCAGCGCAAGATGGAGCGGCCGCGCCCTTCTCTCCGGTTCGCCCGTGATCTGGTCCATCGGCCCTCGCGCGCGCTTCGTCGACGACGCCTTCAATCGGGCCTATTTCAGCGTGGACGCCAGCCAGTCCGCCGCCTCGGGACTGCCCATGTTCGACGCCGGCGGAGGACTGCATTCCTGGGGCGTCGGCGCGAGCCTCATCCTTCCCCTTGCCGCGGATGATGCATGGTCTGCGATCATTGTCGCCGGTCATGACCGGCTGGAGGGCGACGCCGCCGCCAACCCGCTCGTCCGGCTCCGCGGAACGCCGGACCAGAGCAGCATCGGCGTCTTCCTGTCCTATCGCTATTTCTGAGCCCGGGCGACCGGAAGGCGATTGGCCCGGCGGCCCGCCCGCCTGAAGGGCGCGCGGGGTGTTGCGGCCCCGGTATGCGGATCGCGCGGGCGTCAGGCCTGGTCCGACCGTGGCAGCGCCCGCGTCTCTGCTTCGGCGTCCTTCACCCACGCGGCAAAGTGCGGCTCGGCCCACATCCTGTCGATATAGCCCTGCGCCTCGGCCGTACGCGGGATGGCGTAGGTTACGAACCGCGTCACCACCGGCGCGTACATGGCGTCCGCGATCGACCACGCCCCAAACAGGAAGGGGCCGCCCGAACGCGCCAGCCATTCACGCCACAACTCGTCCACCCGCGCCGCATCGGCGAGCCCATCGGCCGTCATGCGTCCCGCGTCGGTCCGCCGCCGGATGTTCATGGGCGCGTCATTGCGCAGGCTGGCGAAGCCTGAATGCATGATCGCCGACGCCGCCCGGGCCAGAGCCCTGGCCGTTGCATCCCCCGGCCAGAGCGCCGGCTGCTGCTCGGCCGCCCACTCGCAGATCGCAAGGCTCTCCGCGATCACCACGCCGCCGCCGAGATCCAGCGCCGGCACCCGGGCGTTGGGCGAGATCGCGCCGAAGACCGGCTTGCCGCCCGTCTCCGGCAGGGCGTGCATCACCTCCTCGAAGGCGATGCCGCCGTGGCGCAGGGCCAGCCAGGGCCGCATGCTCCACGACGAGTAGTTCTTGTCCCCGATATGCAGCCGCGGCGGCGCCATGCCGTGTTCCTTCCTAATGTCCGCCCTGCCGGAAAGTAAACACGACGACAAGCGCGAGGATGATGAACACGGCCCCAACGCCGCGCTCGAACCATTTCCGTATCGTGCGATTGCCGAGGAAGCGAGAGAGCCGTCCTCCAAGGTGCGTGTAAAGCCACTGCACGGCGAGGTCGATGACGGCGCCGACAGTCCCCAGCGCCAGCGTCTGGGTCAGGACATTGCCGTTCGCATTGATGAACTGCGGCAGGAACACCATGAACCAGAAGATCGTCTTCGGATTTCCGAATCCGATCATCAGCCCGTCCAGGAACGCCCCGCGTCCCACCGCCATCACGGGGGGGGTCTGACCCGTCTCGATGAGAAGCGGCTCTCCCTTGAAGGAGCGCGCCACGGCCGCCGCGCCGATCAGCGCAAGACACCCCGCCCCCGCCCACTTCACGACAAGGAACGCGACTTCGGATGTCTGCATCAGCACGCCGAGGCCCAGCGCCGTCAGCGTGAAATAGACGAGATTGGCCAGCTGGATGCCGAAGCCGGCCATGATGCCGGCGCGATGGCCGCGCAGCGCCGCCTGGGACATGATGAACATCACGTTCGGCCCGGGGGCGAGGCTGACGAAGGCGGTCAGCACCATGAACAGCAGGAAGTTGTCAGGGATCATTCCGGTCCGTTCCCGCCCGCGGCTGGGATGTCGGCCGATAAGGCAAGTCCCGTCAAGCCCTTAACACGCGACCGGCGATCGCCTCCAGCCGCGCCGCCAGGGTCGGGTCGCGATGCTGCGGCGCAGTGATGACGGCGTGGTCCAGGCATGTGTCGATTCCGTCGGGGTCAGGCGTTCGCTCCAGTGCGGAGATGCGGCGGGCGATGCGCGAGACCAGCGCCCCGGCCCGTTCGGCATTGGCATGCAGGACCTTGACCACGTCCGCCACCGAAACGGCCGCCGTCTCCTCGCGCCAACAGTCATAATCCGTGACCATGGCGACGGTTGCATAGGGAAGCTCCGCCTCGCGAGCGAGCTTGGCCTCGGGCATGTTCGTCATGCCGATCACCGCGCAGCCCCATGACCGGTAGAGCCGCGATTCCGCCAGCGAGGAGAATTGCGGGCCTTCCATCGCCAGGTATGTCCCGCCGCGATGCGTGGCCACGCCCAGCGCCTCGCATTCCTCGGCCGCGAGGGCGGCGAGGCGCGAGGATACCGGACGCGCCATGGAGACATGCGCCACTATGCCTTCCCCGAAAAAGCTCTTCTCCCGCGCGAAGGTGCGGTCGATGAACTGGTCGACGATCACGAAATCGCCCGGCGCGATCTCCTCCTTCAGCGATCCGCACGCCGACAGGGACAGGATGTCGGTGACGCCCGCCCGCTTCATCACGTCGATATTGGCGCGATAGTTCAGCTGCGTCGGTCCCAGCCGATGCCCCCGCCCGTGTCGGGGGAGGAACACCACATCGACGCCATGCAGCCGTCCCCGGAACACCTGGTCCGACGGCGCGCCCCACGGCGACACGATGGTCTCCCATCGTCCGTTCTCGACGCCGGGAACGTGATAGAGGCCGGAGCCGCCTATGATGCCCAAGGTCCAGTGTGTCATGTGCCAGGCTCGCTGGAGCAGTCGAGGCCATCGGACCGCGCCTTGCACGCAAAAGCAATCGTGAACATGCCGATGACGCTAACCTTGCTTGACCGCACGGATCATGGACCTACGCTTCCCTTGAACGCGTCGGCGTCGCCGCGCGCTCGGGAAGCGAGGTAGTTTGGTCTGGTTCAGGATCACGCTGTGGAAACGAGTCCTCCTGGGCCTGACACTGGGCGCTGCGACGGGTCTCGCGCTTCATCACGCCGTCGGCCCGGAAACCGCGTCCTCAATCGCCACAACCTGGTTCAAGCCCTTCGGCGATGCGTTCGTCAGCCTGATCCGCATGCTGGTCGTGCCCCTGATCTTTACGACCCTTGTGGCCGGCGTCACGGCGATGGGCGATCCGGCCCGGCTGGGATCGCTGGGCGGTCGCACGCTGCTCATCTACATGCTCACAACCTGGATCGCGGTGACGATCGGGCTCGTCGTCGGGACGCTGATCCAGCCCGGCGCGGGGTTTGATCTGTCCAACGTTCCCGCCGCGGAGCTCGACACGGCGCGCGACCGTCTGGCCGCCAACAACGCCGCCCTGGGCCTGGCGGAGCGTCTTGTCGCAATCATCCCGACGAACCCCATCGCTTCCTTCGCCAATGGCGACGTCCTGCAGATCATCTTCTTCGCGATCATTGTCGGCGTTGGCTGCCTGATCGCAGGCGAACAGGGCCGGCCGCTCGCCGTCGCCATCGAAAGCGCCGCCGATGTGATGATGAGGATCACGCACATCGTCATGGAGGTCGCGCCCCTTGGCGTCCTCGCGTTGATGACGTGGGTGATGGCGACGCAGGGTTTGGGCGTCTTTGTCGTTCTGGGAAAGATGGTGATATGCCTCTATGCGGCCTGCATCCTTCACATGCTGCTGACCTATGGCGGCGTCATCAAGCTGCTTTGCCGCCTGCCGTTGATCCGCTTCTTCCGCGGCGTCGCGGATGCGCAGGCTGTTGCTTTCTCGACCTCCTCAAGCAACGCCACCCTTCCTGTCACGATCGCCTGCGTACGGGAAAACCTCGGCGTGAGCCGCACGGTTGCGTCATCCGTGTTGCCGCTCGGGGCGACCATCAACATGGACGGAACCGCGCTTTATCAGGGCCTCATCGCCCTGTTCGCGGCGCAGGCCTTCGGCATCGAGATGACCTTGCCAATGTATGGAATGGTCATGTTGACGGCGACGCTGGTTTCCATCGGAACGGCGGGCATCCCGTCCGTAAGCCTGTTTCTGGCCGCGACAACGCTGGGGGTGATCGGCGCGACGCCAGACCAGATCGTCATTGTCATCGCGATCCTGTTCCCCTTCGATCGGCTGCTCGACATGATGCGGACAGTCACCAACATCACGGGAGATGCGGCGGTCGCAGTTACGATCGCAAGGTTCGAGAACGAACTGGACGAGGAAGCTTTCCGCGCGAAGGCGGCCGTCTGACCCCCGACGAACCGGGATCCGTATACGCCTAACAGCCCAGCGGCGACACAGATCCCGGCCTACGCCTTGCGGCGTATCTCACAAAACCGAAGAAACGGAACGGCGAACAGCCCGGCCATGCGCCATCCCGTACGTGCGTCAGTGTTCGACGTTCCGCCACAGGGCCCGGTAGGACAGGAAGGCGAGGACCGCAAGGATCAGCAGGTAGGGGATCACCACAGCGCCCATCTGCTTGCGCGCCTCGGCTTTCGGATCGCTTGCCCAGGCAAGGAACACGGCCACGTCATGCGCCTGCTGTTCCATCGTCGTGGGGGTGCCGTCGTCGAACGTGTTGCGGTCGCAGGACGTTCCGCCCGCCGCCCCCTCGACACAGTCGCGCTGAAGCCGGATGTCGAACTGCTGGAGCGGCGGCGACATTGCCAGGAAGCCGCCCGGCGGCTTGTGCCGGGGGTCGCCGCTCCACTGGCCGGCCGTGTCGCCGTGGAAGGTGTCGTTATAGTGCTGGCCGGCGTTCACATGAAGGCCCGCCGGCGGCGGCGTGAAACCGAGCAACAGCGAATAGATGTAGCCTGCGCCGCCCGCCCGCGCCTTCGCCATCACCGACAGGTCCGGCGGCGCCGCGCCGCCGTTGGCGACAGCCGCGGCAATGGCGTTGGGATAGGGGTTCGGGAACCTGTCCGAGGGGATGGCCGGGACCGCAACCATGTCGCCCGAATCCGGATCCACCTTCGAGACCATGAACTGGCTCGCAATGGCTTTCACCACCGGGTTGTCGTTGGGATTCGGATAGCGCGCGTCGTAGAACGGACCGCCAGGCTCGCCGAGGTTGCGGAACGACAGGAGTTTGAGGCCGTGGCATGATGAGCAGTTCTTCTGATAGACCTTGAAGCCCCGCTGCATCGCGTTCCTGTCGAGCGTCCCGAACAGGCCTTCGTGCTTCCAGCCGCCTTCCGGTTCGCGCAGGTGGTGGCCGCCGCCTGCAGCGTGCGTCTCGCCCGCAGCCGCGTGTTCGACGCCATGATCGGCCGCAGCCGGCGCGGCGGCGACGGGAGCAGGCTCAGCGGCGACGGAAGGAGACTCCACGGCAGGCGCAGCCGGATTCGTCGCCGGCGACGCGGCCGGATCGGCCGGCGCAGCAGCGGGCTGTTCTGCCGTCGGAGCAGCGGCGGGCTGCCCGGCCGGCGGGGTTGCCGGC
>CAZTMG010000066.1:0-12121 GCA_964614815.1 uncultured Rhizobium sp.
ACGGCGATGCGGGTCGCCGCCGGGGCTGTCGCGCGGCGGGTGCTGGGCGCGGATATCGTCATTCGCGGCGCTGTCGTGCAGATCGGTCCGCATGCGATCGATCGCAGCAGGTGGGACTGGAGCCTCACCGGGCAGAATCCTTTCTGGTGTCCGGATGCGGACATGGTCGGCACGTGGGAGGAATTCCTCGATGCGACGCGAAAGGCGGGATCATCCTGCGGCGCGATCATCGAGGTGACGGCCGATGGCGTGCCGCCCGGCTGGGGCGCGCCCATCTACGGCAAGCTGGATAGCGACATCGCCGCCGCGCTGATGAGCATCAACGCAGTGAAGGGCGTCGAGATCGGCGCGGGCTTCGCCGCGGCCGCGCTGTCGGGCGAGACGAATGCGGACGAGATGCGGCGCGACGGAAACGACGTGACCTTCCTGTCGAACAACAATGGCGGCGTGCTCGGCGGCATCTCGACAGGACAGACCATCGTGGCCCGCATGGCCGTCAAGCCCACCTCCTCCATCCTCACCCCGCGCAAGACCGTGAACCGGCAGGGCGAGGAGACGGATATCCGCACCAGGGGCCGCCATGATCCATGTGTGGGCATCCGCGCCGTTCCGGTGGCGGAAGCGATGCTGGCCTGCGTCCTGGCGGATCACATGCTGCGGCATCGCGGGCAGACCGGCCGATAGGACGCCGCCAACAGTCCCTTCAGGTCCCGTTCAGGTGGTGGATCGGATGCTGCAGCCTGGCGCAGCATGGCCGGGAGTCATCACATGCGGATCAAGGCGTTTATCGTTCTCGCGACGCTTGCGGCCACGGCCATGCCAGCCGCCGCCCAGGGGTATGGACGCAGCTGCCAGGAGGTGCGGGCCAGCAACCAGGTCGGCGGCGCCCTGGTCGGCAGCATTCTTGGCGGGGTTTTCGGCAGCAACATCGCCGCGAGCGGACACCGGGATGACGGCACGGTGGTGGGCGCTCTCGTTGGCGGAATGATCGGCGCGGGCGTCGGCGGCGGCGCCACAGATTGCCGGCCGGTCCATCCGCCCTATGCGCAGGGCTATCGCCCCGGGTCCGCATACAATCCGAATCCGGACTATGGCGGCCCGTATTATGGCGACAATTATAGCTATGGATACTCCGGCTCGCCACGCGATGACGGCTATTCAGGGTACCGGTATGGCGCGGATTCACGCGATCGTGGCTATAGACGCGACGCCCCGCCACACCATGGCCATCGTCCGAAGCTGGACGGAGACAGCTACGGCGCCTATACTCGACGGGTCGATTTCGCGGGGCTGGGCTGCAAGGACGCGACTCAAGTCACCCGCATGCCGGACGGTTCGGAACTGCATCGTCCGGTGCATGTCTGCCAGGACCCTGACACGGGGGAATGGCGGATCGTGGATTAGGTTGGGGACGCCGGCGCGCCGCGCAGCAGGCCTCCCGCAGCCTTGAAGGGACAGGCCCGTCCCCCCAACCCAGGGCCTGTGAGGATGGGCCGTGCTGCGCAAGCAGTGCGGCCCATCTGATTTCCAGCCCTGTAGTTTCTCTAAAAGGTTCGCCGCTGCGCCCGCAGTCGCGACGATGCACCCGCGAGGCCGGAGCGCCTCCAGCTTCAGAAACAGGGTACGTCGCGCATTACGCGCGTGTATGGCCGTTCCTCGCGATGAAAAGCCATTCGCGGTTGCCATCGCCGCCCCGGATTGGACTTTCGACCCAGTTTTCCACACACCAGCCGATACCCGTCAGCCATGTCGCGAACCGATCGCGAGCCCGCGCGGTCGCCTCTTCGTCCGTGACACGCCCGCCCTTGCCGACATGCTCGCGCCCCACCTCGAACTGCGGCTTGAACAGACCGACGAGGAGCGCGCCGGACGCAGCGAGGGCGAGCGGTCGCTCCAGCAGTTTCGAGAGGCTGATGAAGCTGGCGTCGCAGACAATCAGCGTTGGCGGAGCCAGCACCCTCGCCGCGTCCAGACTGCGGGCGTCGGTGGATTCGAGCGAAACCACGCGCGAATCGGATCTGAGGCGCGGGTGCAGCTGGCCGGCGCCGACATCGACCGCCACCACGCGCTGCGCCCCGCGCGACAGCAGCACATCGGTGAATCCTCCCGTGGATGAGCCGATGTCGAGGCAATGCCGGCCGGAGGGGTCGACGCCGAACACATCGAGCGCATGGGCCAGCTTGAGCCCGCCTCGCGAGACCCAGGGATGGAGCTGATCGGCCTCGATCCGCGAGGCATCGCCAACCTGCTGGCCTGGCCTGACCGCGGCGACGCCATCGACACGGACCTTGCCGGCCGCAATCGCCTCGCTGGCCTGCGCGCGCGAAGGCGCGAGTCCCCGGCGGACGAGTTCAACGTCCAGACGCCTTGTTTCCTTGCCGCCGCCGCCCATCGCGCCTGATCCATCGCCTTTGGCCCATAGACGGCAGGCAGGGATCGTTCGCAAGGCGCCGGCAGGGTCAGGACCCTAGCCGCCTCTGCGCAAACCATTCTAGAAACGGACAATTCGGACGAGTTGCCGCCCATGCCCATTTCGCCCATCGAACGCAACGATCATTCGGAGCCGAACGCCGAAGGCTTCATCTTCGGCTTCAACTTCCGACCCGATGGCGCGATCGACAAGGTTGACTGGGAAATGCTGAAACCGACGGCCGCCTGCCCCGATGCGGGCTGGCGATGGCTGCATTTCAACCGGCTGTCGGACGAGACACGGGCGTGGCTGGAGGACTCCAGCCATCTCGACGAGACCGCCATCGCCTCCCTTCTGCAGTCCGAGACCCGGCCGCGCTGTGCGGCGTATGAAGACGGACTTCTGCTGAACCTGCGCGGCATCAATCACAATCCGGGCGCCGAGCCGGAAGACATGATCTCCGTGCGAATATGGGCGACGACCAACCTCGTCATCTCCATGCGGTCGTACCCCGTGAAAGCCATTCACGAAGTCCGCGAGGAGATCAGCCGCGACGCGCCGGAATCGCCCGGACAACTGCTCTCGCGGATCGCCGGACGGCTGGTGGACTATATCGACCCGGTGGTCGAACAGCTGAAGGAGGAAGCGGACGAATTCGAGGACATCATGCTGGCCGGCAACGGACGGGTTTCCCCGCGCGACCTTGCCGAATTCCGTCGCACGATCCTGGTGCTGCGCCGCTACGTGCAGCCGCAGACGGAAGCCATGAGCCAGCTGATGCGCGAGGCGCGGATGCATCGGCCGGGTTCGCCAGCCTTCAGCGAGACGGACCAGCTCGAGTTGCGGGACACATCCGACCACATCCTGCGCATCTCGGAGGAGCTGGATTCCATCCGTGACCGCGCCGCCGTCCTGCAGGATCAGGTGGTCGGCCAGAGGCAGGAGCAGCTGAACGAGCGCCTGCTGGCGCTGTCCATCGTGTCGGCGATCTTCCTGCCGCTGTCCTATGTGACGGGATTGCTGGGGATGAACCTTGCCGGCATTCCGTGGGCGAGCGAACCGTGGTCGTTCGGCCTCGTCGTCGCGATCACAGCCGCGCTTGGCGCCGGCGTGCTCGTGTTCCTGAAATGGCGGCGATGGATCTAGGTGGCGTCGTCGCCGTCCGTCGCGCGCTCGATGGCGTCGCCGGTCGAGACGGCTATCTCGCCGGCGGTATCCGAAATCTGCTTGCCGGCAGAGCCAAGCAGGCTGTCCATCGAGGCGCCGGCCTCGCGGAGCGACCCGTCGCGAATCCAGAAGAAGATGATCGCCGTGGCGAACGCGAACACGGTAAAGACAACAATGGACCAGAGTGCGGTGCGGCTCATGCCTGTATCCCCTGTTTCTGCGCTACGGGGGAACGCACGCGACGCGCGAGGGTTTCATCCGCAACGACTGCAGGCGACATCCGGCTGCGGCGGGTGTAGACTGCGCCCCGGGCAAAGGCTGGGGCCACGCAACAGGCGAGGCGCACGATGGCTATCGACCACACCGAACTTTCCACCGACGAGGCGCGCCAGGGCGAAACCGGGCATGGCGTGCGCTACATGCTGGCCTTTGGCCTGCTGTTCGGCGTCATCGGGCTCGGACTGACGGCGATGTTCGCAATCTGACGCCGTCCGACGCAAATCATTCGCGCGGGCTGAAGCGGGCGCGCAGCTCGTTCTTCATGATCTTGCCGTTGGCGTTGCGCGGCAGGGGATCGCGCTGGATGCGGATTTCGACCGGCACCTTGAATGCGGCGATCTTGCGGGCCATGAACTGGCGCAGCTCGTCCTGCGTGACGTCCATGTCCGGCTTCACCTGCACCACGGCGCCGACTTCCTCGCCCAACACCTTGTGCGGGATGCCGACCACGGCGGCGTCCATGATGGCGGGATGCTCGTAGAGGGCGTTCTCGACCTCGATGCAATAGACGTTCTCGCCGCCGCGTATCAGCATGTCCTTGGCGCGATCGGTCAGGAATACGAAGTTCTCCTCATCCATGTAGCCGACATCGCCGGTGACGACCCATCCATCGACGAAGGTTTTCGCGGTGGCTTCCGGCTTGTTCCAGTAGAGCTTGCAGTTGTTGGGCCCCTTCACCCACAGCTCGCCCACCTGGTTGGGGCCGAGCTGTTCGCCGTTCGGCCCCACGATCTTGAAGTCCATCGCCACCGCGGGCGCGCCGCACGAATCCGGACGCAATTCGTAATCCTTGCCGAAGTTCACGCAGGACGCCGCGCAGGTTTCGGTCATCCCCCAGCCATTGGACGGGATGGCCTCCGGGAAGCGCTTCTTGATGGTGGCGACCAGGGCGGGCGCAGAGGGCGCGCCGCCATAACCGACGATGGCGATGGAGGAGAGATCGTACTTGTCGCGATCGGGGTGTTCCAGCACCTGCCAGGCGATGGCGGGAACGCCGCCGATGGTGGTGACCTTTTCGCGCTGGATGACTTCGAGGGCCTCGCCCGGATCCCACTTGTACATGGTGACGATCTTGTCCGCGTTCATGATCGCGGGAACCAGATTGGAGAAAGCGCCGGTAGCATGAAAAAACGGGATGGCCAGAAGCGCGATGCGCTGGGGATCCACCTTCGGGTCGCGCACCGGCGGCGGCTGGCCCTGCCGCAGGAAGTGGCGCGCCTGGCAGGACATGCTGTTGTAGACGTTCGAGATGATGGCCCGATGCGTGGCGAGCGCGCCCTTGGGGCGGCCGGTGGTGCCGGACGTGTACATGATCGTGGCGTCGTCGTCCGGGCCGATATCGGCCTCGGGCGCCGCGATCCCGGGCAAGGCGGCCCAGGACCTGGCGGGACCGATCAGCCTTTCCAGCGAGACGATGCCGGGGGAGGCTTCATCGTCCCCGCCGCGGGCGACGATGATTGTCCTGAGCTGGGCAAGCCTGGGGAGATGTTCGCGGATTCGCTCCAGCTTTTCGGGATCGACAATGGCGACCCTGGCGCCGCTGTCGGCCAGGCCGTATTCCAGCTCCTCCCCCGTCCACCACGAGTTGAGGGGGGTGGCGATGGCGCCGATCAGGAGCGGAGCGAAGAAGGCGACGGGCCATTGCGGATAGTTGCGCATCACGATCGCGACGCGATCCCCCTTCCTCACGCCGAACTCCTCGCGCAGCCTGTTCGCCAGATGAGCGGCGGCCTTGAAATTGGCGCCAAAGGTGATGCGCTCGTCCTGGTAGACGATATATTCCCGGTCGGCCCATTCGAGGGAGCCAATCACGATGTCGCGCAGGGTGGCGGGGGCGTTCTTGTAGGTGCGCAGGCTGACGCCGTTTATGACCTTCTCCTCCAGCTCGAACTTCGCGCCCGGGGCGGTCATCAGCGCATTGCACTGCGCGATGGACATCGCCGGGAAAGCTGGCGTTTCGACGGTC
Source organism: uncultured Rhizobium sp. (assembly GCA_964614815.1). Taxonomy (GTDB): domain Bacteria; phylum Pseudomonadota; class Alphaproteobacteria; order Caulobacterales; family Hyphomonadaceae; genus UBA7672. The sequence continues at coordinate 5,823 of CAZTMG010000066.1, forward strand.
ATGTGGCGGGGCTCCCTGTCGTTTCTGTCCGTCGCGTCTTGATCGCGCGCCGCGTTGCTTCATGAGCTAAGGCCTGGAAGGCGTGGACGCAACAGCGGGCGCATGACACGTTGCGGCGCAACATGCGGGAGGCCGGATGGCGATCAGGATTGTGGATGCGGACGAGTCGCACTTGCCCGGCGTGACGGCAATCTTCAACCACGCCGTGCGGGAGACGTTCGCGATCTGGTCGGAAACCGAGACCACGCTCGAGCAGCGCCGGGACTGGTTGCGGGCGCGCAAGGCGGCGGGGTTTCCCGTCCTGGCGGCGCTCTCGGACGCGGGCGATGTGGCCGGCTATGGCAGCTTCGGCGCGTTCAGGGACTTTCCCGGCTATGCGCGGACGGTGGAGCATTCCGTCTATGTCGCGCCTGCGGCGCAGCGGCAGGGCGTCGGACGGGCCATCCTGACCGAACTGATCGCGCGGGCGAAGGCCAGCGGACTGGAGGCGATGGTCGGCGGGATCGACAGCGCCAACGCGGCTTCGATCGCGCTGCACGAACAGCTGGGCTTCGAGGTTCAGGGCGTGCTGAAAGGCGTGGGGCGGAAGTTCGGCAAGCGGCTGGACCTCGTCCTCATGGTGAAGCCGCTTTAGCGGCCGGCCATGTCGACCAGCCACAGGGTGAGCGGGATGGTGACGAGGCTGGCCAGCGTGGTCAGTGTCACGATGCTGGCCATCAGCCGGGAATCGCCGCCGAGCTGGCGGGCGAGGATGTAGGAGGAGGTCGCCACCGGGGCGGCCACGCAGATCATGGCGATCTCCAGGGCCAGACGCGACATGCCGATGGCGTTGCACATGCCAAAGGCGATCGCCGGCATCACGGCGAGGCGGAGCAGCGATCCGGCGGCAAGCGGAAGCGCTGAGGACCTCATCGCGCCGGGATTGAGCGCGGCGCCGACGCAGATGAGCCCAAGCGAAATTGTGGCGTCGCCCAGCAGGTTCAGGGTCTGGGCCACGGGCTCGTTGAGGCGCAAGCCCGACTGCACCAGCAGGATCGCCAGGAGCGTGGAGATGATCAGCGGGTTGGCGGCGACAGAGCGGATGATGCGGCCGACGCCGGCCGGTTTCGAGCCGGCATAGCGGCTGAGCACAACGACGCTGAACACATTGTTGATCGGCACCAGCACGGCGAAGCCCACGGCGGCAAGACCGACGCCCTGCTCCCCGTGCAGGCCCGCGATGACGCCGAGGGCGACATAGCCGTTCCAGCGGATTCCTGCCTGGAAAACACTGCTGAACTGCGGACCTTCCCGGGCCAGCACAGGCCGCAGCAGCAGCATGAGCGCAGCCATGGTCACGACCGTCGCAGCCAGCGCCTGGCCCAGCGCCAGCGCGTCCGCGCCGGCGAAGGAGCCCTCGACGATGCTCATGAACATCATCGGCGGGAACAGCACGAAATAGGTGAGCCGCTCCAGAGCCGCCCAGCCATCGTCGCCCAGCAGGTTCAGCCGCCGCAGCGCCGCGCCCAGCGCAATGAGGCTGAACACCGGAATGAGGGATACCGCCACATCGGTCATCGCGACGTTCTGGCAGAGTCGATGAGGCCATGCGAGACCGTTCGCCCGATGGACGATGCGCCTCCCCGCGCGCAGGTTCGTCTTTTCCTCGCCGCCCCGCGTGATACGGTCCGCGCAAATCGGACGCAGGGACAGGATGACAGGCAGCAAAGCGCCAACGCAAACTTCAGGGCAGACGGCGACGGCAAGGCTGGGGCTGTGGCTTGGTCCGACGCTGGCGACGGGAGCGGTCCTGCTGCCGCTGGAGGGCCTCGCATGGGAGGCGCGGCTGGTGCTGGGCCTGCTGGCGCTGATGGCGACGTGGTGGATCACGGAAGCCCTGCCCCTGGCCGCCACGGCGCTGCTTCCCATCATCGCCATACCGCTGATCGGGATCGAGGTGAGCGTCAATTCGCGGGGGCAACTGACCTGCGCGACCGAAGGCGCGTGCCAGGCGGCGCTGGGCGATGCACCGGGCGTGACACGGCTGATGGGCCTTGGCGACCTGGGGTCATACTACTCCAATCCCGTCGTGCTGCTTTACATCGGCGGCTTCCTGCTCGGCATTGCGATCGAGCGCTGGGGCCTGTCGACGCGGATCGCGTACGGGCTCGTTTCGCGCGGCGGGGCGCGGCCGGGGCTGATGCTGGCCGGCTTCATCGCGGCGGCAGGCTTCATCTCGATGTGGATCTCGAACACGTCGACATCGCTGATCCTGACGCCGCTGGCGCTGTCGGTTGCGGCGGGATCTGCCATCGATGGCCGGGAGGATCCGAAATTTGCGTCCGCACTGGTGCTTTCGGTAGCATATGCGGCGACGATCGGGGGGCTTGCGACGCCGATCGGCACGCCGCCCAACGGCATCGCCCTCACCCAGCTGCGGCTGGATGGAATCGAGGTGTCGTTCGGGCAGTGGATGGCGGTGGGCGTGCCGGTCGTGATCGTGCTGCTGCCGATGGCGTGGTTCATCCTGTCGCGCGGGCTCAAGGTGGACGCCAAGGGCGCAGCGGGGGCGCAGGCGCGCGTGCGGGAGGAACTGGCGAAGCTCGGACCGCTGTCGCAGCCGGAAGCGCGAACGGCGATGGTGTTCTTCCTGGTCGCCGGGCTCTGGATGATCTCGACGCTAATCGCAGACTGGATCGGAGCCAACCTGCTGGCGGGCGGGCGAATCGACAGCGGGCATGTCGACACAATCATCGCGACAGCGGCCGCACTGCTGCTGTTCATCGTGCCGGCAGGCGGCGGGAATGACCGGCCGCTGCTGATCTGGGCCGATGCGCAGAAGATCCCGTGGGGCATCCTGCTGCTGTTCGGCGGCGGGCTGGCGCTGGCCGCGGCGGCGGATCTGTCGGGCCTGTCGCCCTGGCTGGCGAGCGGGCTTGCGGGCCTGTCCGACCTGCATCCGGTCATCGTGATCTTCCTGATCGGGCTCCTCGTGATCGTGATCACGGAGTTCGCCTCGAACATCGCGACGATCTCGCTGATGGGGCCGGTGTTGCTGTCCGTGGCGGCGAGTCACGCCTCGCTCGGCGCGGCAAGCTTCATCGTGCCGGCGGCCATGGCGGCCTCGATGGGCTTTGCGATGCCCGTGGGATCGGCCTCCAACGCCATCGCGTACGGCACGGGCAGGGTGAAGCAGGCCGACATGATAAGGCGGGGCCTCGTGATGAACCTCTGCGCGCTGGTCGTGCTGACGATCGTCGGGATGACGCTGGCTCCGATGATTCTCGGCGGGCCTCAGGGCCGTTAACGCTCATTAACCAAATCAGCGGCAGGATCACCGCCGGAGGGCTGTGTCCGGCATGCAGGCGTTTGATCTCATCGTCATCGGGTCCGGGCCTGCCGGGCGGCGCGCTGCCGTGCAGGCGGCAAAGCTCAAGAAGACCGTGCTGGTCATCGAAAAGCGCCGTCGCGTGGGCGGGGTATGCGTGCATACGGGAACGATCCCCTCCAAGACGCTGCGCGAGACCGTGCTCAATCTTTCCGGCTGGCGCGAGCGCGGTTTCTATGGGCGCGCGCACCGCAACAAGCAGACGATCACGCCCGAGGACCTGCGCCGCCGTCTGGCCATCACGCTGGAGCATGAGGTGGAGATCCTCGAGCATCAGTTCGCGCGCAACAGCGTGCAGTGGATGCGCGGCGAGGCGCGGTTCATCGATCCGTTGCATATCGAGGTGGCGAGCGAGACCGGGCTGCAGCGCTTCACCGCCAGCCGCTTCATCATCGCCGTCGGCACGGAGCCCCACAGGCCGGGGAACATTCCCTTCGATGGCGACGCCATTGTCGACCCGGACGAGATCCTCGAGCTCAAGCGCCTGCCGCGCACGCTGACAGTGATCGGCGGCGGGGTGATCGGCATTGAGTACGCGACGATCTTTTCCGCGCTCGACGTGAAGGTGACCGTCGTCGAGCCCAACGATGCGATCTTCCCCTTCCTCGACAAGGAACTGGTGGACGAATTCATCCATGACCTGCGCGACAGGGGCATGAACCTGCGGTTGCAGAGCAAGGTGAAGCGCGTGACCCGCCAGGGAGAAGACGCCTGCCTTATCGAGCTGGAGGATTCCCGCCAGATCTGGAGCGAGATGGTGCTGTTCGCCGCAGGCCGCAAGGGCGCGACGGACGCACTGGAGCTGGAAAATGCAGGTCTCGCCGCCGACGAACGCGGCCGGATCGCGGTGGACCGCACGACATTCCGCACGCGCCAGCCGCATATCCACGCCGTGGGCGACGTGATCGGATTTCCGAGCCTGGCCTCGACATCCATGGAACAGGGGCGGATCGCGGCGTGCCACGCCTTCGATGCGCCCAGCCAGGCGCCGCCCGAATTCTTCCCTTATGGCATCTATTCGGTGCCGGAGATGTCGACCATCGGCATGACCGAGGAGCAGGCGCGCGCGAAGGGCATCCCCTACGAGTGCGGCATCGCCCGTTTCCGCGAGACGGCGCGCGGGCAGATCATGGGTCTCAACTCGGGCTTCATGAAGATGATCTTTGCGCTCGAGACGCGGCGGCTGCTGGGCGTGCACATTGTCGGCGAAGGGGCGACGGAACTGATCCACATCGGGCAGGCCGTGCTGAATCTCGGCGGGACGCTGGATTATTTCGTCGAGAACACCTTCAACTACCCGACGCTGGCCGAAGCCTACAAGATCGCCGCGCTGGACGCCTGGAACCGCATCCCGCGCCGCCAGCCGAGCCAGACCGTCCATGAGGAGGCCATGGCCGCGCTGGAGCGCTTCGCCAGGGCGGCGCGGGGACGCTGATCCTACCTGATCAGCGTGATATCGCAGCCCTGGATGACGAGCGCATGCGTCCCGCCATCGCGCGGCAGGCTGGCCTTGAACGGCTGCCCGCAAGGCGCAATGTCCAGCTAAATGGGCGCAGGCTCCCCGCCCGGCCGGACATTCAGAGTCCAGACGACGCCCGGCGGATCCAGATGCCCGCGCCCTTCGAATTCAAGCTGGCCATCAACCGTCAGCTTCATCATGCGGCCAGCATGGTTGCCGACCACTTCAAGCTTCGTGATGACCGGAGGCTGCGCCACAGCCATGTCGCAAGCGGCGCAAAGGGCGAGAGACGCCACGGCGAGGTCACGCTTGCGCATGAAGCCTCTCCAGCCTCTCGATCTCCTCCTTCGAGCCGAGCATGACCGACACGCGCTGGTGCAGACCGGAGGGCTGGATGTCGAGAATGCGCTGGCGGCCATCGAACGACTTGCCGCCGGCCTGCTCGACGAGGAAGGACATCGGATTCGCCTCGTACATCAGCCGCAGCTTGCCGGGCTTGTCCGGTTCGCGCCGGTCCCACGGATACAGGAAGACGCCGCCACGCGTGAGCACGCGATGAACGTCCGCAACCATGGAGGCGATCCACCGCATGTTGAAGTTCTTTCCGCGCGGACCCGTCTCGCCCGCGAGGCATTCATCAATGTAGGCGCGCACGGGCTCAGCCCAGTGGCGCATGTTCGACATGTTGATGGCGAACTCCTTCGTCCTTTCCGGAATGCGCATCGCCGCCGCCGTCTGCACCCACTGACCGGTGGGGGGATCCATCGTGAAGGCGGCGACGCCATGGCCAAGCGTCAGCACCAGGGTCGTCTGCGGGCCATAGACGCAATAGCCGGCGGCGACCTGATTGCGGCCGGGCTGGAGGAAAGCGTCCGCTCCCGTCCTTGCGGGCAGGATCGAGAAGATGGTGCCGATGGAAACGTTGACGTCGATATTGGACGAGCCGTCCAGCGGATCGAAGGTGATGAGCCAGGGCGCGCCTTCGGTCAGCTGGCGCGCCGCGTCCTCTTCCTCCGACGCGGCGGCGGCGACGACGCCGCAGGCTTTCGCCATGGCCATCATTTCGTCATTGGCGAGCACGTCCAGCTGCTTCTGCTCCTCCCCCTGGACATTGCCGGTGCCGGCCGAGCCGAGGATGCCGGCGAGCGCGCCGCGCGAGACAAGGGAGGCGATCGTGCGGCAACTGTCCGAGATCGCCTCGATGAGGACGGACAGATCGCGCGGGGCCGGAGCTCCTCCGCCTGCGGGATCGGCCAGGAATTCGCGAAGCGTGCGCGCGGTCATGTGGATGCCCTCGGTGAGTCAGCGGGCCTTGTTAGCGAACGGATAGCGGATTGGACAAGGCGCGCCTCCGGCTCCCCTGTCCGGATTCACACAGGTTCCGCGGCCTTGCGTCCCTCACGCGCCGCCGGGAATCACGCGGAAGCTCACTCCGCCGCCGTATCGCACCCGGCGGGAGCGTTGACCGGATTG
>CAZTMG010000066.1:12147-13153 GCA_964614815.1 uncultured Rhizobium sp.
GGCCGTGTAGCCGGTGTCGACGCGGGGGTCGGGCTGCATGTAGTCGGTGGAGATGAACTGGGCGCCGGACGCAAGCGCCGCATCGCGCCGGGCGACGGCCCCGGCGCGGGCCTCGCGCGTGTCGGCGTCGGCGCGGGTGCGGATGAGGAAGCCTTCGCGCACGCGCTGCCGGATCTCGTCGAACTGTCTCTCGGGATCGTTCATCGTGAAGTAGGCGGCTTCGGGCGCGTCCGGCCTGGCGGTCATGAAGGCGACGCGGCCCCTCAGCGAGGGATGTCCTTCGGCATAGGGCGCGTTGGCCTCGGGCGACAGGTCGATGGCGAAGATCACCTTCCCCCTCGCCTGCCCCAGCTTCGGCCAGCCGCCGGCGAGGACGGCCTCGCGCAGCGTGGCATGGGACCCGCGCACATCGTCCGGCGTGATCATCCGCTCGCCGGAAAAGACGGAGCGGATTTCGGCGTCCATCCGGTCGAACGCGTCCCTGCCCCATGGCCGCACCCTTGCCGCGCCGTCCCAGCTGACGCCCGACGATTTCGGGTTGATCATGATGAGAATGGGCGTGTGCGCGGGATTGGCGTCCGACCATGCTTTCACCTGCTTCAGGCAATCGACGAAGAGGAGGCAGTGCGAGCGATAGTCGATGTCGGCGATGTGGATGACCTTGATGCCCGGCTGGCGCATCACGGAGAGATCGTAAGGGTCGGGCGTCTGCCCGCGCTGTTCCAGCATCCTGCGCGCGAGCGGCGTGGCGTACAGGCCGCCTTCAGGATCGTCCGACGGATCGAGTTCGAGCTGGCGGGCGCCGAGATCGAGCTGCTCGGCGATGGGGCGATGCGAATAGTCGAGCGTTATCGCGGCGTCGGGATTGCGCTCTGCAATGAGGGCGAGTTCGGCCGGCGGAATGGCGATCTTGTAGGAGTTGTGGGTGCCGAAGGATTGCAGCTGGTTGACGGCCACGTTGGCGTCGATCCAGGCCGCTGCGCAGCCGGGCTTCGCGGTTTCGGCG
>CAZTMG010000067.1:0-13016 GCA_964614815.1 uncultured Rhizobium sp.
AACATGTTGTCGCGATACTTCTCCCAGTGGCCCGACTGCTCCCAGAATTTCCGGTCGAGCACCTGGGGCGTGCGCACCTCGATATAGTCCGCCTCATCCAGGCGCCGGCGCACGTAGTTCTCCACCACGCGCCACAGCGTCAGGCCCTTGGGGTGCCAGAACACCATCCCCTTGCCCTCTTCCTGCATGTGGAAGAGATCGAGCTCGCGGCCCAGCTTGCGGTGATCGCGCTTTTCGGCTTCTTCGAGCCGGTGCAGATGCGCGGCCAGGTCCTTCTCGTTCGCCCACGCCGTGCCGTACATGCGCTGCAGCATCTCGTTGCGGTGGTCCCCGCGCCAGTATGCGCCCGCCAGCTTCATCAGCTTGAACGCCTTGGGCAGCCTCCCCGTCGACGGCAGGTGCGGTCCGCGGCACAGGTCGCTCCACTGCCCGCCGTGGGAATAGAGCGTGATCGCCTCGCCGGGCGGGATGATGTCGTCGATGATCTGCGCCTTGTAGTGCTCGCCGATCGCCTTGAAGTGGGCGATGGCCTTGTCCTTGTCCCAAACCTCCCGCTCGATCGGCAGATCGCGGTCGACGATCTCCCTCATCTTCGCCTCGATCTTCTCGAAGTCATCCGTCGAGAACGGCTCCTTGCGCGCGAAGTCGTAATAGAACCCGTCCTCGACCACGGGCCCGATCGTCACCTGCGTGCCGGGGAACAGCTCCTGCACCGCCTGCGCCAGAACGTGCGCCGCATCGTGCCGCAGCAGCTCCAGCGACTCCCTGGCGTTGATGTCCAGCAGTTCGAGCGCCGCATCGCCCTCCAGCGGCCGTTTCAGGTCGTAGAGCTGGCCGTTCACCTTGGCGATCACCGATCGCCTGGCAAGGGATTTGGAAATGCTTTCCGCGATCGCCAGCGGCGTCGTCCCCGCAGGATAGGCGCGCACCGAGCCATCGGGGAAGGAGACGTTGATCATTGTCCTGTCTTTCGTCGTGTCGGCGGAGGTCTAAGCCAATTCGTCCGAGGCTTGAACCCGTCTTTGATGGCTGGCGTCCCGGTCTGGCGCAGCGCCATGCGGGGCGGCAGGCGTGGGGCCTTGCGACCTCCGGATGATTGTTCCGATTGGTCCGGACAATTTAAGGGCGGGCGGTTTCGGACCGGTCCACGCTCCAGACGCCATAGCGCCAGGGGGTGAACCACCGCGCGCCGGCGCTAGTGAGGGTCGGCGCCGGGTCCCACCCGTGCGATCCTCCGGGGCGGCAGCGCGCAAACCGCGCCAGGCTCATCCACGTCCCAGCCCAGACGCCATGCTTCGAGACGCATTCAGCGCAATACTCCGAACACGACGGCTCGTGCCGGCAGCGAATCCCGCACGCGACGAACACCGGGGACAGCGTCGCCTTGTAGCCCTTCAGCAGGGCGCCGATCACCGGCTTGTATGACGGGCTCTGGGCCATCCGCCGCATATAGCCCTGCGAGCCTCAACAATCAAACCACGGGCTCCCGATTTCCATCTGCTTTCGCCGTCGCGCTGGCCGCTTGCCAGCCTGCCGCCGTGGAGGCCCCGGCCGCTTGGCCGCCGAAGCAACGCCCGGGTCGGCCCGCGCCCGCGAGCTAGAACGCGCCCTCCGGCGCCAGGCCCATCTTCACGAACCGTGTCTTCGCCGCGGCCGGATCGGCGGGACCGGACTCATATGCGTCGGTCCCCAGATACCAGACCACGACCGCCTGCTGGTCCGGCTTGTCCGGAAACAGGATCCGGTCGCCGTCGCGCCGCGCATAGCCGCTCAGCAGCCCGCCGTTCGAATTGTAATAGTCGTACCGGACAGCGCCCGTCTCCGGCTCGACGCGATAGACCGTCACCCCCTCATAGACCACCGCCATCGACCGGCTGCGCACCTTGTGCACGTCCATCACCAGATGGCCGCCGCGCGCGACGCTGAAGCAGTGCGTGTCGCTGGCGCCCTCGCCGAGATCGGCCCTCCAGCAATAGCCGCCAAGCCCGTACAGCACCTCGCTTGGCGACGGCGGCGGCTGCGCATCCGCCGCGCCGCACAGGGCCAGCCCCGCCACGATCAAGCCCGCCAGACGCATCGCCCGCTCCATCATGTGACGCGGATCATTAAACGCGGCGCCCATTTCCGCAATCGCCGCGCTGCGCTAGCCTCGCGCATGCCCGCCCCCCGCGCCCTCGCCGACCTCCATGCCCAGGCCCGCCGCCATGCGCGCCGGCCGGAGGAGGCTGACGATCTCCTGCAATCGGCCCTGCTCGCCGCGCTGGAGTCCGGTCGCACCGATCTTGCCTCGCCCGAGACCCGCCGCTGGCTCTCCGGCGTCATCCGCAACCGCGCCGTCTTCGACGCCCGCACCAGCGCCCGCCGCCGTCGCCGCGAAATGGGCTGGAGCGAGACCAACAGGCTCGCTGCGCCATCGGGTGACCAGGCCATGCTGCCGGACCTTCCTCCCAGCCTCCGCCTCACCGCACTCCTCGCCCTGTCAGGACATACCCGCACGGAAATCGGCTGGCTCCTCAATCTCTCGGACACGGCTCTCCGCCAGCGCATTTCCAAGCTCAAGCGCGCCCTCGCGGACGCGCCCGCCCCGGAAGCCGGCCCGTCCGGCTCCCTTGCTTTCGGCCGCATCCGCCGCGCCCTGATCGCCCCGGCCCGGCGCGAGAACGCCTTCCTCGCCAGCCACGACCCCGACGGACATCTTTTTGTCGTGAGCCGCTCACACATTCCGGCCCCACGGCAACAGACAGGCGGGTAAGGTTACAGGAGACACCCCATGCTCGCCAAATACGCCATCGGAAGCATCGTCTATTACGTCGCGAACGTTGACCGCACGGAAGCCTTTTATCGCGACACGCTCGGCCTCGGCGTCGACCGCGTGCCGGGAGACGCCGAACATGGCGGCGATTTCCTGATCGCCCACACCGCCGGCGGCGTCGACCTGATCTTCTTCGGCGCCCCCGAAGCCAGGCCAGGCCAGTCCCCCATCATCGTCTTCACGCTGGCCGAAGGAGGCATTGACGGGATCGTTGAGGGCCTCGCAAGAAATGGCGCAACCATCGTTACGCCCGTCAGCCACGCGCCCGGCGGCTGGTCCGCCGACCTCGCCGACCCTGACGGCCACGTCTTCTCCGTCTACCAGTCGGAAGACATCCCGCGCTAGACGCGCTTCCACAGCGCATGGACCAGATTCGCGCGCACGCTGAAGCCGAGCTTCCGGTAAAGCGCGATCGCCGTTGCATTGCTGGCATAGGTGTGCAGGAAGGGCTGGTCCCCTTCCTGCACCATACGCGCGCCCACGGCCCTCATCAGCGCCGCGCCCAACCCTCGCCCCTGCCAGTCCGGGTGCGTGCACACGGCGCTGATCTCGTGAAAACCGGCCACGTGCAGCCGCTCCCCCGCCATCGCGATCAGCCGGCCGTCTACACGCACGCCGAGGAAGCGCCCCATCGTATGCGTGCGTATGCGGAACGGCCCTGGCCTGGTCAGCGTCGCGAGGGCGAGCATCTCCGCCGCATCACCCTCATCCAGAGGCCGGATATCGAACGCCGCCTCGCCAGCGCCCGGAAACGTGTCCCACACCATCTGGAACAGCGGCAACCGCGTCTCGCTTATTCCTGCCGGCGCCGCCGGCGGATCGATCTCGACCATCGAAATGTCCTCGCCCGCTCCCATCAGCCCGGCCATGGCTGCAATGGAGTCCGGAGAATGGTCCCGCCCCGCCACGAACGGACTCATCTCCGCCGGATATCGCCGCGCCAGCGCGCCGCCTTCGGCGAAATGCGCATGCCGTGTTTCCAGCGCGCTCCAGATCGGCCGGTCGAGACAATGGCTCACAGGTCGAGATCCCAGAACTCGGAGGTCGCCCTTGCGCCCCAGTCGTGATGCACGTTCTCCCCCGTCTTCACAAAGCCCAGCTTGGCGTAGATCGCCCGCGCCGCCGCCAGCTCCTTGTGAGTCCACAGCGTCACGCGCCGATAGCCCCGCTCCCGTGCAAACGCCACACACGCCTCGGCGAGCGCCCGCCCGATCCCCAGCCCGCGCGCGTGCGGCTCGACAAGCAGCAGGCGCAGGCGCGCGACATCCGCCTTCTTCGCCCGTGGGTTGTCCTTCACCAGCAGCACGCTCCCGGCCCGCGCGCCATTGACTTCGGCGATCCACCCCTTCTCCAGCGCCGGATCGAAATTCGTGCTGAAGTCCGACACGATACGCGCGCACATGCCCTCGAAGCCGCCGCGCCAGCCATATTCCGCCGCATAGAGCTCGCCATGCCGCTGCACGATCCAGCCGAGATCGCCCGGTTCGGGATCGCGCAGTCGCCATGTCCGCTTTTCCGCGTCCGGCGCCAGCAGCGACTCGATCGCGCGCATCGCCGTCACCAGCTCGCGTCGCGCCCCGGGCCCAAGCCGCGCCAGCATGTCCGTCGTATGTGCGATCTGGCGCTTGTTGGCCGCCGTGAATTGCCGCCGCCCTTCCGCCGTCAGCGACAGGTGGCTCGCTCGCGCATCCGCCGCCGACCGCACCCGCCGGACCAGCCCCTCCTTCTCGAACTTTTGCAGCAGCCGGCTGAGATAGGCGGCATCGAGGTCCAGCGCCCTGCCGACCATGCTCGCCGTGACGTCCTTGCCGTTCGCGATCTCGAACAGCACGCGCATCTCCGCCAGCGACCAGGGCGTATCGAGAAAATTCCGGCGCAGGGCGCCAATCGCGCGCGTGTAGAAGCGGTTGAAACGGCGAACGGCGAGAACGTCGGACGGATCGATGGCGGGCATGCCGTATTTTTGGCATGATACTTGACTTGGTCAAGTATCTCCGGGGGGTGCTCGCCGCGCGGTTCAGGCCGCCCGGCCGCCCGGACGCCGCAACCGCCAGCGCAGCCACAGCCGCGCCATCTCCACCGGCCCGAGGCCCGCCGCCCGACGCACGTCGCGCGCGGACGATGTCCTGTGGGGAGCCTGCCAGTAGGCCCACGCCCACGGATGGTAGCCTTGGCTCAGCCACGGCTTTTCCGGCCCGGTGAAATGGATGATCTTCGGCATCCGGCCGTTCAGCCGCTTGTCCTCGCTGAGATCCGCGATCAGCGAGGGGATGGCCATGTGCCGCTGGGCGTTCCATTCCACGCCGAACCGCGTCCACCGCCCCCAGCACGCCCAGTTGAGCGCGCACTGGTCGTTGAGCTCGGGATTATTCCGGGCGACGAAATCCGCCGCGGCCGTGAACAGGCCCTCGGCCCGCACCATGTCGAGATCGATGACCAGGATGCCGGCGTTGAAATAATCCGGCCCGGACGGCAGCTTCCACAAGCCGGCAAAACGCGCCGGATCGACGAAGGCGTCGATCGCGGCTCCGACCGGATTGCCCTTCAGGTCGACGGTCCACAATGTGCGCACGTCGTCCAGCACGGCGATGTCGGCGTCGAGATAGACGACGCGATGGCAATCCGCCGGCGCCAGCTTCTCCAGTCCGAGTCGGAACAGGGTGGCGCGCGTGAAATGGTCCCGGTCGGCGAAGGGCGGAAGATCCTCGTCGCCGACCTCGACCCACACGAATCGCATGCCCGGCGCCGCCATTTCCAGGCGCGCCTGCAGCGCCCGCCCGATGCCGCAATGCAGGACGATGAAGCGGAAGCGGGCGCCCGGCGCATGCGCCACGACCGATGCGATCACGGCCGCCGCGTGCGGCGCATAGTTCGCGTCGAAACCCAGCGCGATGTCGATCTCGCCCTCAATGTCGCCCGCCTTCATGTCCGTACGCCTCCGCGCGGCCGTCGCAGCTGCCAGCGCAGCCACAGCCGCGCCATCTGCAGGAGATCCATGCCGAAGGCCTTTCGCACATCGGCCGCGAAGGGGGTGCGCCTGAGATTCTCCCAGTAGAGCCACGCCCATGGATGCCAGACATTGCGCATCCACGGTTTCTCCGTGCCGATATAGTGGATGAGACGCGGCTGCGGATGGCCCCAGCGCCTGTCCGGCGCGGTCTCGCCCGCGATCTCGGCCGGTTTCAGGAAGCGCTGCACATTCCAGGTCGGCTCCAGCACCGCAGCCTTCTTCCAGAACACATGGTTGAGCGCGTCCTGGTCCCCGAACAGCAGCCTGGCGTCATGCTCCACGACGAAGTCGAGCGCCTTCGAGAACAGTCTTCCCGCCCGAACCTTCTCCAGGTCGATCACCTGCACGCCGGCGTTGAAATAGCGTCCGCCCCTGGGCAGCCCCCATGTCTCCGCGAACGCCTCGGCGTCCTGGTAGCAGTCGGTCACGGCCCCGATCGCATGCGGCCCCAGATCCGCCGCCCACAGTTCGCGGATATCGCCCAGCACGATCACGTCGGCGTCGATATAGATCACGCGCCTGCAGTCTGTCGGCGCCAGCTTCTCCAGGCCCAGCCGGAACAGCACCGTGCGATTGAGATGCCCGCGCGTCGCATAGGCCGGCAGGTCGTCGTCGCCGACATCGACCCAGACGAACTCCGGCCCCGGCGCGGCCGCCTCCATCCGCCGCTTCTGCTCCGGCGTCACATCCGCCTGCAGCACGATGAAGCGCAGCCTGGCTCCCGGCGCATGACGCACGATGGAGGCCATGACATTGGCCGCATGCGGCACATAGCGCCCGTCGAACCCGAAGGCGACATCGATCCGTTCGTCCATTTCAGACCGCTCCCGGCTGCGACGCGCCGCGCGGCAGGAACATCCGCGCCGCCGCCGTCCGCAGCTTCCGCCGCATCAACACATGATAGACCGTCCGCGCCGGAAAGACGCGGAACGCCCCCGCCAGGGCGCTGCGCGCGCCGGCCCGCTCGCCCTGGCCCGCACGGCTCACCGCCGCCTCGACGAAATAGTCGAAATGCTGTCGCAGCACCTGCGAATACCCGGCCGCCAGCCCGCCGGGACCGCCGAACACCCGCCACTCGGGCAGCGCATGCCGCAGGAACACCTTCCGCGCATAGCCCACGCGCATGGCCCGCAGCCTGTCGAACGATCCGGGCGGCCGCTGCCGGAACAGCACGCACGGCGTCGGCGTGAAGCCCACGGCGCGCCGCCGCGCGAGGCGCAGCTGCCAGTCCCAGTCCTGGTCTCCCAGCAGGGTCTCGTCGAACAGGCCGACCGCCCGCGCCGCCGACGCGCGCGCCACGCTCGCCCCCAGCTGCGGATAATAGCCAGACAGCATCGCCCGCACGAGCGCGTCCCCCGCGCCCGGCTGCTCCGGCCACGGCGCCGTCTGCGGCTTGAGATCCATGTCGGTCGAGATCACCTGCCCGAACACCGCATCGAGCGCGCCGTCCTGCATCATCATCGCAATCTGCGGCGCAACGTTCTCCGGCAGCCAGACATCGTCATCGTCGAGAAAGGCGATGAAGTCGCCCGTCGCGGCCGTCAGCCCGGCATTGCGGGCTGCTCCCGCGCCATCCTTCCCGACCTTGAAATACCTCGCGCCGAATTCCTCCGCGATCGCGCGGCTCGCCGGATCCTGGCCATTGTCGCCGACCAGGATCTCGAAGGTGAGCGTCCCCGTCGTCACGGCGCGAATGCTCGCCAGCGCCTCGCGCAGCAGCGCCGGACGGTCGCGGGTCGGCACGATGACCGAGACGAGGACAGGCTTCCCGCTCACACCCACTCTTCCCAGCGATCGAACTTGCCCCTCAGCACCGCGCGGAAGATCCGGTCTCCGTCGAACCGGGTCACGAAGGTGCGGGCGACGGTTCCGGGGGCCCGCGTCTCCTCCGCCTGCGCATAGATCACGTCATAGCCTGCGTCCTGCGCCGCCTTCATCGCCTCTGCCGTCCAGTTCCTGGACTGGCCCAGCGGGATTGCGAACGTGTTGGGCGCAAGGCCCAGCCGCTTCGCGAACAGCTCGCGCGACCCGCCCAGCTCGTCGGCCATCTGCTGCGGGGTGATCCTGCCGAAGTCAGGATGGGTCGCCGAATGGCTGCCCATCTCCGCGCCCGCCGCCAGCAGCGCCTCGATGTCGCGCCAGTCCATCACCAGCGGCGAGATCCACCCGACCTTCTGGTCCGCCCAGTCCGACACCGGGAAGAACGTCCATGGCAGGCCGTATTCCTTCATGATCGGCGCGGCGTGTGTCGCCACGCTCTTCAGCCCGTCGTCGAAGGTGATCGCGAGGTCCTTCGGCCCCCCGCCGGTCGCCGCGATCGAGGAGGCAGGCACGAAGCGGTAGCCCGCCTCCAGCGCCATCTCGATATGCCGCCGCAGCTGCTCCGGGGTCACATCGTTCGTCCCCCATTCCGCCTGCCCCACGGTGTGATAGCAGAGAATGCGCCCGACATACCGGCGGCGCGCCCGTCCGGCCCATGCCAGCACATGGCGCTCGCAGCACATCCGCGCCGCGGCGAACCGTTTCCGGTCCACTCCGACGGCGTGCGCAATCCGGCTGAGAGCTTTCTTCACCACCGCATTAGCCCGGCCGCGTCCTGCGGCATTGAATGTCCCTGCTCCTTCAGGCGGTCAGCAAGCGATGTGCCAGTCAGGGCGCGCGGCTTAACCACCTTTCGTCGCAGTGTTGTGAGCCTTTTCCCGCATGAATCGCTGCGTGAACCAGCGCCGCACGGGTTTGTCGTATACAAAATGGGCCACTCCCGCCGCCAGCGCCGCCAGCAGTCCCACGGCCAGCGCCAGCACAGGTCCCTCGCCCAGCGCCGTCCCGGCGGCGCCCGCCGCCACGCCGAGCGACGCGAATAGCGGAACGTGAAGGACGTAGACGCCGTAGGAAACGACGCCGAACACACCGCACGCGCGTGCAACTCCGCCCGAAACCTTCGCTCCGCAGGCGAACATCACCAGCAGCGGCATCAGCACCAGTCCCGCCGCGATATCGTAAGCCACGCGCCAGCCCTCCGGCGCGCGCACGGCGATTATGGCGACGAACGCCGCGACCGCCAGCCACCACGGCATGGCCCACAGTTTCACTTGCCCGCGAAGGCGGTAGATCGCGACGCCTGCGAAAAAGCCGTACGTCACGCGCGCCAGCCCGGCATCCATGTGCTGCCACAGCCAGCCCGGTCCGCCCGTTCCCTGATGGCGCAACAAGGTGAAGGCCGTCGCGCCTGCGCCCATGACCAGGATCAGGGCCATGACGCGCCATGTCAGGAACCGTGCAGCCAGCCCGTAGGCGGCATTCGCCGCCAGTTCGAAGAAGAGCGACCAGGCTGGCGCATTCGCCGGATAGAGCTCGCCATGGCCGAACCCCGTCCCCGGCGGCGTCGGCAGGAACAGCAGGCTGAAGCCCGCCACGACCGGGATGTCGCCCCACCCCGGCCCTGTCCAGCCCCGCAACGCGCCCAGCACGGCCAGCCCCATGCCGATCGCCAGCGCCATCAGGTACATCGGATAGAGCCGGATCAGCCGCGCCGCCATGAACGCAAACGGGCTCCAGCCTGCCCCCAGCCTGCGCCCATAGGCGTGCGCCAGCACGAATCCGCTCAGCACGAAGAAGAAATCGACCGACAGGTAGCGCCCGGGGACCATCTCCCCCAGCCATCCGCCCGGCACATGATCGAGGATCACCGCGAACGCCGCCACGCCGCGCAGCCCGTCGAGCAGCAGGAACCGCCCGCCCGCGTCGTCAACCCTCTGGCCCGTCACATCGCCCATCCCCTGTTCGTGCACCCTTCGCGCCTCGGCCTCAACGACGCCCGACGTCACAACTTCGGGGACTGTGTCCCGACAGCCCTTGCCCCGGCCTGCGGTCCGGGTATTGATCCGCCTCGCGACAGGTTCCCCCAAAAGGGGATCAAAAGGGAACCGGGAAAAGGAGCCCGGGCTGCCCCCGCAACTGTGAGCGGCGAGCCGCGTATCGAGAGCCACTGGACGATCCCCTCGGGGGTCAACCGGGAAGGCATACGCAAAGGTGTTGACCCGCGAGCCAGGAGACCTGCCTGCCGCTGTCGTCTTTCGGTGGTCCGGGGATGGGCCATGCGAACGGAAGTCTTTCCGCGTGGCGACGTCTGGGACCGTGCATCCGCGCGGCGATGGGGCTTCGCGGATGAATGGTCTCCAACCCTTGTGGAGACGTCTTATGAACCTGAACCTCACTTCTTCCCGCATCGCGCTCGCAGCCCTTGGCGCGCTGGCGCTGTCGCCTGCCGCCTTCGCCCAGTCGGACAGGGACGACACCGTGGTCGTCACCGGCTCGGCCACGCCTATCGACTACGAGAAGATGGGCCAGAGCATCACGGTGATCGACGCCGACCTGATCGAGGACCAGGGCTACACCTTCGTGGCCGACGTTCTGCGCCAG
Organism: uncultured Rhizobium sp.; assembly: GCA_964614815.1. Lineage (GTDB taxonomy): Bacteria > Pseudomonadota > Alphaproteobacteria > Caulobacterales > Hyphomonadaceae > UBA7672. The sequence continues at coordinate 10,245 of CAZTMG010000067.1, forward strand.
GTCCCCGGCGTCGCGATGAACCGGGCGGGGGCCCCCGGCGGGCTCACCCAGGCCCGCATCCGCGGGGCCGAGGCCAATCACACGCTGGTCCTGCTCGACGGCATAGACATCTCCAGCCCCGACCAGGGCGAGACCGATTTCTCCACCCTGCTCACGGCCGACCTCGACCGCATCGAGATCCTGCGCGGGCCGCAGAGCGGCCTCTATGGCTCGAACGCGCTGGCCGGCGTCGTCAACCTCGTGTCGCGGCGTGAGATCGACGGCCATTATGTCGGCGCCTCGCTCGAAGGCGGCTCCTTCAACACGGTGGAGGCCGAGGCCTTCGGCGGCATCGGCGACGGCGACAACTTCGCCACGATCTCCCTCGTGCGCCTCACCTCCGACGGCTACGACATCTCGCCCGACCAGACGGCGAACGGCGTTCCCGCCGTCGGCGTCGGCGGAACGCCGGGCGACGAGGAAGGCAACGAGATCACCACGCTCAACCTGCGCGGCGGGGTCAGGCTTTCGGACATGCTGCGTCTCAACGGCGTCGTCCGCTATTCCACGAAGGAGGCCGATCTCGACGGCCAGGCCTTCGGCTTCCCCATCCCCGGCCGCACCTATGACGACGCCTCCTCGACCGAACACGAGCAGACGCTCATCGGCGCCTCGGCCACGCTCGATCCGTTCGGCGGCGCGTGGGAGACGGTCTTTTCGGCCTCGCATGTCGACGAAAGCCGCCGCTCCACCTTCACCGACTTCCCCTTCCTCATCGGCCCGCCGGCGCCCTCGCCGGACAACCTGCTCCTGATCCCGCTCACGCGGAGCGGCACGGACGCAACGCGCACCACCTACGGCGTCAAGTCGACCTGGAGCTTCGGTCCCGATGACTTCCGCAGCTTCCTCACCGGCTTCGCCGAAGCTGAAGAGGAGGAATACAGCGACGCCTACTCTGCCCGCGTGGAATCCCGCTCGCTCGCCGGCGTCGGCCTGCAATACCGCGCCGAGATCGCCCGCCAGCTCTATCTCACCGCCACGCTGCGCCATGACGACAATGACGCCTTCCAGGACGCCGACACGTGGAGCGTCTCCGGCTCATGGGCCATTCCCGACACGGGCGCGCGTCTCCACGCTTCGGCCGGCACGGGCGTCACCAATCCCACCTTCATCGAGCAATTCGGCTTCGATCCGGGCTCCTTCATCGGCAACCCCAACCTTGTGCCTGAGGAAGCCCTCGGCTGGGACGCCGGCGTCGAACAGACGCTGTTCGGCGGAAACCTCGTGCTTGATCTCACCTGGTTCTCGTCAGAGCTGGAGAACGAGATCTTCACCGCGTTCACGCCGACCTTCGAGTCGACGCCGCTCAACAGCGCGAACGACTCAAGCCGCAAGGGCTGGGAGCTGACCGTGTCGGCGACGCCGATCGACGATCTTTCCCTCTACGGCTCGTACACCAGGCTCGACGCCGTCGAGCCTGCCGGCGTCGAGATCCGCCGCCCGGAGGAGCAGGCCGCGCTCGATGCGCGCTGGACCGTCCTCGGCGGCCCGGTGCAGCTCAACCTCGGCGTCTCGTGGACCGGCGAAACCTGGGACACCGACTTCAGCACCTTCTCGCGCACGCGTGTCGACCCCTATGCCCTGGTCCGCCTTGGCGCCTCCTGGCAGGTCGACGAGAAAATCGAACTCTACGCGCGTGTCGAGAACCTGCTCGACGAGACCTACGAGGAAGTCATCGGCTATCTCGGCGCGCCGCAGGGCGTCTATCTCGGCCTCCGCTTCCGCGACGAGGTGAGGAAGTGAAACGGCGGCGTGTCCGCGCGTCTTGCCTCCCTCCGTGCGCAGCACTGGGGGAGGCGGCTCGCGGCGGAGCTGCGAGCCGGAAAGGGCCTCTCGCCGCCCTTCCGCGCCGGCTTCTGGCGCTTCTGGCCTTTGCCGCAATCATCTCGTCCGCCCACGCCCAGACGGCCGCGCGCCCCCAGCGCATCGTCTCGATGAATCTCTGCACCGACGAACTCCTGATGCGCATCGTCGATCCGTCGCGCATCGCGGGCATCACCTATCTCTCGCGGCAGCCCGTCAACGCCCCGATCGGTCTCGCCCACATTGCAGAGAAACTCGCCGTCAATCACGGCCTCGCGGAAGAGGTCATACGACTCAATCCCGATCTCGTCCTCGCCGGCGCCTACACCACCTCGACCGCAACCGCCCTGCTGCGCCGCCTCGGCTACACGGTCGTCACCTTCCCCCCCGAAAACACCTTCGCCGACATGCGCGCCAACATCCGCAAGCTCGCCGCGCTGACCGGCGACAGGGAAAGGGCCGAACAGGTGATCGCTGATTTCGACACGCGCCTCGCCGCGCTGCAGGCCGAAATCCCGCCCGGCGACAAGCCCGTCTTCGCCGACATCGGCGTCAACAACTTCATCGCCGGCGCCGGTACGCTCTATACCGAGGTGGTCAACGCCGGCGGCTACCGCACGCTCGGCCAGGCGCTCGGCTATTCCGGTTATCGCAACGTGCCGCTCGAATCCGTGCTCACTGTCCGTCCCGCCCTCATCTCCACCGCGACGCCGTGGACAAGCCCGCCCTCCCTCTCGACCCTGGCGCTCGGCCATCCCGCCCTGCGCGCGCTCGTGGCCCAGACGCCTCAGGCGAGCATCCCCGAACGCTACACCACTTGCGGCGCGCCCAGCCTGCTCGGCGCGGTCGAAATCCTCGTCGAAGCCCGCAAGGCAGGCGTCCGGAAATGACGCCGCGCGCGCCCTATCCGCTCCTCCTCGCCGGGCTCGC
>CAZTMG010000068.1:0-2532 GCA_964614815.1 uncultured Rhizobium sp.
CGTCAACGATGCGGCGCGGCACGGCCAGGATCAGGGCCATGGTCATGTCGGCGGTGTCCTCCGTGAGGACGCCGGGCGCGCTGGTGACCGTGATCCCGCGCGAGACGCATGCCTGCACGTCGATATTGTCCACCCCGACGCCGAACTGGGCGATGAGACGCATGCGATCTCCCGCGCGCGCCAGGATGCGGCCGTCGATCCGGTCGGTGATGGTCGGCACGAGAACATCGCAGCGCGTCGCCGCGTCGGCCAGCTGCTCCACCGTCATCGGCGTGTCGGTGGTGTTGAGCTCCACATCGAACAGCTCGCTCATGCGCGTTTCCACCGGCTCCGGCAGGCGGCGCGTCACGATGACTTTCAGCTTGGGACGGGAGGTGGGCATGGGCTGGAGGCGTTCCTCAACTCAGATGGTCGTCTCTTGTTCTCTCTGCGGGCCCGCTCGCGCCTCCGGCGTCACGTGGGGGCGGGCCGCATCACCTGCGGTCTACCAAAGCCGCGGCGCGGGGCCAACCGGCGCGGCCCAGCGCCCGATTCACGCAGTTTTCGACGGCGGATTAAGCCCGCTTTCACGCTGCCATGGTTCAGATGGCCGCCTCACCCTTCAGCACGCAGGCAGTTGCGCCGTGAATCACAAACGCAGCCGGACCGCCGCTTTCATGCTGTTTGCACAGATTGGCGGCATCGCGCTTGCGGCATTGCCAGCCAGCGCGCAGGAGACGCTGACCCCGGGCAGTTTCAAGGCGTTCGCCGCCGAGGGCGTGGAAGCGCGCGTCAGCGACTTTTCCGGCCAGCCCGTGCCCCGCTATGCCAGCCTGCGCTTCAACGAGGTCAATGGACGCGCCGGTCCGAGCATGGATTATCCCATCCGCTGGACCTATGCGCGCGCCGGACTGCCCGTCATCGTGATCCGCGAGAGCAAGGACTGGCGGATGATCCGCGATCCGGTGGGCGACGAGGTGTGGGTCAACGCATCCCAACTGGCCGGCCAGCGAACCGCCATCACCATGGAGGCCGGCGTCATTCATCGCGACCCGCGAGCGGATGCGGGCGTGATCGCGCGGTTTGACGCGGGCGCAGTGGTTTCCCTCGGGGACTGCGGCAATCTCTGGTGCAGGGTGGAGGCCGAGGGCCGGAAGGGTTGGGCAAGGCGGGCGCAGCTGTGGGGCGCCGATCCCCTGCCTGCCGCCCCCGGAAATAACTAGATTTTTTTCTCGCAGACGCAGCGAAAAGCCCTGCTTGAGCCCCCTACCCTCGCATGTTACGGGGCCTCTCCCCCGCGGAGCGGCCCATGACACAAGATTCGACTTCGCCCCATGCCTTCCATACGCCCCAGTCCTCGTACTCCTACGCGGAGCTGCTGAAGAGCGGGCATGGCGAGCTGTTCGGACCGGGCAATGCGCAACTGCCGGTTCCGCCCATGCTGATGCTGGACCGTATCACGGAGATTTCGCTCGATGGCGGGGCCCACAAGCGCGGGCATATCGTTGCGGAACTCGATGTGCGCCCCGATCTCTGGTTCTTCCAGTGCCACTTCCCCGGCGATCCCGTCATGCCGGGATGCCTGGGACTCGACGCCATGTGGCAGCTGGTCGGGTTCTGGCTGGGCTGGTCCGGCTCGCCGGGACGGGGACGGGCGCTGGGCGTGGGGGAATGCAAGTTCACCGGGCAGGTGACGCCGGAGAAGAAGCTGGTGCGTTACGAAATCGACATCCGGCGCGCGATCAGATCCCACCTGACGATGGGAATCGCCGACGGCGCCGTCTTCCTCGACGGCGAAAAAATCTACACGGCCAGGGACATGAAGGTTGGCCTGATGAAGGCGGGCGCGTAGGCTGCACGCCAGGGTTGTGCCGCCGGGACCCGGCGGCGCAACGGCGGAACGAAGGCGCGGCGGACGAAACGAACGACGAGACGCGTAACAGGGAGAGACATTTCGATGGCGGCCAGCGGCCCCGACCTGCGCAGGGTGGTGATCACCGGGATGGGCATCGTCTCCTCCATCGGCGACACCATCAGGGACGTCACGGAAAGCCTGAAGAACGGCGTGTCAGGCATAAGCTTCATGCCGGAATACGCCGAGAAGGGCTTCAAGTCGCAGGTCGCCGGCAAGCCAAAGGCCAATCCCGAGGATCATGTCGACAAGCGCGCCATGCGCTTCATGGGCGACGGGGCCGGGTGGTGCCACATGTCGATGACGCAGGCGATCGCCGATGCGGGGCTCGAGGAGCGCCATATCTCCAATCCGCGCACCGGACTCATCGTCGGGACCGGCGGCCCGTCGACGCGGGCCATCGTTGCGGCGGCGGATTCGACCCGCGAGAAGGGATCTCCGCGCCGGATCGGGCCCTTCGCGGTGCCGAAATCGATGTCCTCGACCGCCTCGGCCACGCTCGCCACCCTCTTCAGGATCCTCGGCGTGAACTATTCGATCACCTCGGCCTGCACGACCTCGCTGCACTGTGTCGGGGCCGCCTCGGAACAGATCCAGTGGGGCAAGCAGGACGTGATGTTCGCCGGCGGGGGCGAGGAGCT
>CAZTMG010000068.1:2562-9078 GCA_964614815.1 uncultured Rhizobium sp.
GGGCTGGGCGCGATGTCGAGCAAGTACAACGCCGAGCCGCACCGCGCCAGCCGCGCGTTCGATGCGGACCGCGACGGTTTCGTGATCGCGGGCGGCGCCGGCATGGTCGTGCTGGAGGAGTATGAACACGCCAAGCGCCGCGGCGCGACCATCTATGGCGAAATCGTCGGCTATGGCGCCACGTCGGACGGGTTCGACATGGTTGCTCCCTCGGGCGAAGGCGCCGCGCGGGCGATGAAACTCGCGATGAAGGAAGCCGGACGCGCGCCGGACTATCTCAACCCGCACGCCACCTCCGCCCCGGTGGGCGACGTGAAGGAGCTGGAGGCCGTGCGCGACGTGTTCGGCCAGCAGGCGGCGGACCAGCCGATGATCTCGGCCACCAAGTCCATGACCGGCCATTCGCTGGGCGGCGCCGGCGTGCAGGAGCTGATTTACTCCCTCATCATGATGAAGGAGAAGTTTGTCGCCCCGTCGATCAACATCGAGAAGCTCGACCCCCTCGCCTACGGCGTCAACATCATCAGGGAAGCCCGGGAGGCCGTGATCAACATGGTGATGTCGAACTCGTTCGGCTTCGGCGGCACCAACGGCTCAATCGCGGTGGCGAGGGTCTGACGCCCGGCGCCCCGGCCGCCGGCTTGACGCCCCGATCCGGCTCCCCTACCCCGCGAACCTCAGCAGAGGAGCCGCCCCCATGTCCAAATGGTCCTTCCCCAAAGGCGACCTGATGAAGGGCAAGCGGGGCGTCGTGATGGGCGTCGCCAACGACCGCTCGATCGCCTGGGGCATCGCCCAGCAGCTGGCGGCCCAGGGCGCGGAGATCGCCTTCACCTATCAGGGGGAAAACCTGGAACGCCGCGTGCGGCCGCTGATCGAATCCATCGGCATGGACACGATGATCCCGGCCGACGTGACGGACGACGCCAGCATGGACGCCGCCTTCGCGCAGATAAGGGCGAAGTGGGGCAGGATCGATTTCCTGGTCCACTCCATCGCCTTCGCCGGCAAGGAGGAGCTGATGGGCTCGATGGTGGCGAACACCTCACGCGAAGGGTTCCGCCGCGCGATGGACATTTCGGTCTATTCCTTCATCGACTGCGCCCGCCGCGCATCCGGGATGATGCCCTCGCGGGAGGAGGGCGGCGGGTCGATCATCTGCATGACCTATCTCGGCGCCGAACGGACCGTGCCGTCCTACAACGTGATGGGCGTCGCCAAGGCGGCGCTGGAAGCGGCGACGCGCTATGCGGCCCGCGACCTCGGCGCGAAGGGAATCCGCGTCAATGCGATTTCCGCGGGCGCGATGCGGACGCTGTCGCTAGCGGGCATCCGCGGCGGCAAGAGCCTGATGAGCACGGGCCGCGACTGGTCCCTCCTGAAGGAAGACACATCCATGGAGGGCGTGGCGGGGTGCGCGCTTTACCTCCTGTCGCCGATTGGCCGGTCGATCACCGGCGAGGTCATCCATGTGGACGCGGGCTTCCACGCCGTGGGCGTGCCCGACATCGACGGCGGCGGACAGGCGGCAGGCGGCTGAAGCCTGCGCCGGCCTGTGAGACGGCCTACCGTGCGGAGTTGATCGCGAACTTGGTCGCAATCACCTGCTGCTGGTCGAGCATGGCCTGGTTGGCGGTCTTCATCACCCAGCCATCCGGCGCAGCGACGATCATCATCGTCGCAACCGACAGGCCAATCATCAATGCAGCGCCAGCGACGACGACCAGGGCGTTACGGATGCGCTCACCGACCCTGAGGCCGGCCCACCCGTCCGGATGCCTGTCTGCCTTCACAGTGCTCCTCCCATTCCGCGGCGCGGCCCAGCCAGCCGGCCGAAGCTGCAGGGCGGGCGCAAGGGCCCGCGGCGGAGGGAGGATCAACGCAGGGGAGGATGGGCGTTTGGCGTTTTCGCCTTCGGCCTCTTCTAGGTTCAAATCTAGCGCGGCTCGGTCGCTTCGACAACGGGGGCGGACTGCGGCAGGCGGCGCCCGGGGGCGAGTCAGCCCTGGCCGACGACGCCCCGTTTCTGCAGCTGGGCCCAGACGGGAGCCACGAGACGCTCGACCGAACCGGCGTCCGGCGTCGCATCGCGATCCGGCGGGGCTTCCTCGCAGGCGACGACGATGTCGCAATGGCGGCGGACCGGGTCGATGAAGCGGGTCTGCGCCGGGCGCACGAAGCGCAGATATTGCCGGATCACGCTTTCGGCGCTGCGGCCGCGTTCGGCCTCGTCGCGCCGGATGCGGCGGATGAGGCGAAGGTCGGCGGGAGCGTCGACAAAGACGGTCAGGTCAAAAAGCGGGAAGAAGGAACGGTCGGACAGGACGTGGATGCCCTCCACGATCACCACGGGACGGGATTCGACGCGGCGGACAGCGCCTGGCCGCCTGTCATGGATGGCGAATTCGTAGACCGGCTGCTCGATCGTCTCGCCCCGTCCCAGCGCCTCGATGTCGCGGCGGAGATGCGCCATGTCCTTGTTGGCCGGATCGTCGAAATCGAACGTGTGTTCGAGTTCGGCGTGGGACATGCTGCGGGCCTGCGGCCCGTAGTGTTCGCGGCCGAAATAATAGTTGTCTTCCGTGACCAGCTGGCATTTCGATTCGCCGAGACGCGCCTGGAGCGCGCGGGCGAGCGTGGTCTTTCCCGAGCCGGAGCCGCCCGTGACCGCGATCATGAAGGCGCGCGCGCCGGCGGCGGCGGACATCCCGACTATTCCCCGCTCTTGTGATCGAGATCGCGGCGGACGCGATCGGAGGCGAGCAGCTCATCGATGCGGCGCGCCTCGTCATAGCTGTCATCCGGGATGAAGCGGATCTGGGGCGTATAGCGCATGTCGACCTCGCGGCTGAGGCGGCCGCGCATGAAACCGGCGGCGCGGTTCAGCGCCTCGACCACAGCCTTCATGTCCGCCCCGCCCAGCGGCGCGGCGAAGGCGGTGGCGTTCCTGAGATCGGGCGAGATGCGGACCTCGGTGATCGTGATCGACTTGCCGTGCAGGGCCGGGTCATCGAACTCCTCGCGGGCGAGGATGTCCATCAGCGCATGGCGGACCAGCTCGCCGGCGCGCAGCTGTCTCTGGGAAGGCGGTTTCATCTGCGTGTCAAAGGCCCGACGGGGCGAGATGTCAAGAACGATGAGCGCCGCCACGGCGGACCGTGGTCAGCGTCCGGGGCGATCGCGACACTTGTCCGTTGTGAACGTGCAATCGCACGTTCCGGCGCCGGCCGACTGCGGCAGGCACGCCGCAACGCACACTTGGACGGACGCAGTCGCTACGCTTCGATACAGGACGTCCGAGGGGCAGGACTGTACTCCGGTCGGCTTGCACGACAGGCCGGCGCTTTGCGACGAGCCAGTGCAGACGGTCTCGACAACCGCCGGAACGGTCGCCTTGAGCATTTGCGCCTTTGGCTGCGGAGAGCGCGGGGGCAGCTGGCCGCTGGAAATCTGTCCGCCGGGCTGTTCGGCGATTCCCGGCGACAGAATCGTCCCGGTCATCACGACGATTGCAACGACCGCAAGCGCAATGCTGCGCCACACTGGAGGTTTCATGGTTGGCTCCCCACAGAAGTCTTACCCCACACGCAATCGCCCTCCGGGTCACGAACTGCCCACAGCAGCTGATAGTGCTGTCGTTTTTCCGCCCTCGGCCGACTGACGCGCGGCCTATCTTGCGTCTACATTGAGATCGCAGAGGCCCCGATGCTCAACCGCCTGCCCGATCACGAGACGCTCTACAGCCACCTTGTCCGTCGCGACGCGGAGATGGACGGGGTGATCTATGTCGGCGTGAAGACGACAGGGATTTTCTGCCGGCCGGTCTGTCCGGCCCGCACGCCGCTCTCGAAGAACGTCGCCTTCTATGGTTCGCCGGACGAGGCGCTGGCGGCGGGATTCCGCCCCTGCAAGCGTTGTCGCCCCCTGGACGACCCGAACGCGCCGGGCGTGCTGATCGACAGGCTGCTGCGCCTGGTGGAGGAAGACCCTTCGCGCAGGTGGAGCGAGGACGACCTCCGGGAGATGGGCGTCGAGCCGGCGACGGCGCGACGGCATTTTCAGCGCCGGTTCGACATGAGCTTTTCGCAGTATGCGCGGGCGCGCAGGCTGGGCCACGCCTTCAACACCATACGCAAGGGAGACGCCGTGATCGCGGCGCAGCTGGACGCCGGCTTCGAGTCCGGCAGCGGTTTCCGCGAGGCCTTCGCCAGGACGTTTGGCGCGGCGCCGAACCGCGCGCGGACATCGCGGGCCTTTGCGATGGACTGGATCGATACGCCGCTGGGCCCGATGCTGGCGATTGCCGACGAGACACACCTGCACATGCTGGAATTCATCGGGCGAAAGAAGCTTGAGGAGCATGTCGAGCGCTATCGCCGGCAGTTCAACGCGGCGGTTCTGCCGGGCGAAACAAAGGCGCTGAAGCTGATCCGCAGGGAGCTTGCGGACTATTTCGCTGGCAAGGAGCTGACCTTCACCTCGAAGATCGCCGGCGCCGGAACGGCGTTCCAGAACCAGGTATGGGACGAACTGCGGCGCGTGCCGCCCGGCGTGACGCGGTCCTACCGGGACATCGCCGCGCGGATCGGCAGGCCGACCGCCGTTCGCGCGGTCGCGAACGCCAACCGGCTCAACCGCTGCGCCATCATCCTTCCCTGTCATCGCGTGATCGGCGCCGACGGCGCGCTGACGGGCTATGCCGGCGGCCTGTGGCGCAAGCAGTGGCTTCTGGATCACGAGCGACGGCATACCGGGCGGACGCTGCCCTAGATCGGCGCAATTTTCCTGAAATTCACGCGCGGGCGGCGAGAGCGCGTTCGTTCCCCTGCGGGATGATGCAGCCATGAGCCTTGCGAGCGCCATAGCCCTGTCCGGCCTCAACGCCGCGACGCGACGCCTGGAAGCGTCGGCGAGCAACATCGCCAACATGCGCGCCAACGGCGCCCTGGAAGGCGTGGAGGGGCCGGCGGTCCATGCGCCGCTTGAGGTGCAGCTGGCGGCGCAGGCGACCGGCGGGGTCAGCGCCAGCATCGGGCCCTCTGCGCGGACGGCGCTGCTGGCCTATGACCCGCAGGCGTCGTTCGCCAGTCCGCAAGGCCTGGTTGCGGCGCCGGATGCGGACCTGCCGCAGGAGATGATCCAGCTGGCCATGGCGAGCTATGAGCTGGCCGCCAATCTCGCCGTGATCCGCACGGCGGACGACCTGGCGAAGGCGACGCTGCAGATGCGGATCTAGATCCGCGGGCGCTCAGGCGTCACGCCTTCTCCGCCGGCGAACCCGACGGCGCTGGCGGCTCCTCGATCTTCACGCCGCGCTTCTTCAGACCCTCGCGGAGAAGGAACTCGATCTCGGCGTTGACGGAACGCAGCTCTTGCGCGGCAAGGCGCTCGATCGCGGCGTGGAGCGCCGGATCGAGCCGAAGCGGGAATGCCTTCTTGCCGGGAGACGGCATGTCCGTCCTGCCCCCTTCTTGCCTACTGGTAGAGCGACCCGGTGTTGACGACCGGCTGGGCCTCGCGGTCGGCGCAGAGCACGACAAGGAGGTTCGAAACCATCGCCGCCTTGCGCTCGTCGTCGAGATGAACGATTGCGCGCTCCGACAGCTGGTTCAAGGCCGTCTCGACCATGGAGACAGCGCCCTGCACGATCTTGGCCCGGGCGTCGAGCACCGCTTCGGCCTGCTGGCGGCGAAGCATGGAGGAGGCGATCTCCGGCGCATAGGCGAGGTGCGAGATGCGGGCTTCGTCGATGGCGACGCCGGCGACGGCGACACGGTCGGCAAGCTTGGCGCGCAGCGTATCACCGACCACGTCGGCGTCGGCGCGCAATGTCGGCTCGTCGGCTTCGGCATGATCGTAGGCATAGTGCGAGGTGATCTCGCGCAGGGCCGTCTCGATCTGGATGTTGACGAAAGTGTCGTAGTCGTCGACGTCGAACAGGGCTTGGGCGGTGTCGACCACGCGCCAGACGACGACGGCTGCGATTTCGATCGGGTTGCCCTTCTTGTCGTTCACCTTGAGCGTGTCGGACGTGACGTTGCGCACGCGCAGGGAGATCTTCCTGCGCGAATACCAGGGAACGACCCAGCGCAGGCCGGGCCGCTTGTCCGTCCCCTTGTAGTTGCCGAACAGGGTGATGGCGGCGCCTTCGTTCTGCTGCAGCGAATAGAGGCCGGAAAGGATGAGGATCGAGACCAGCAGCGCGAGGATGGCGCCGATCACATGGATGGCGATCATCATCCCGTCGCCGGTTGTCTCCCCGGTGTAGATCGCCTGGAAGCCGAGATAGGCCGCGGCGAAGAAGCCAAGGATCGAGACCACCAGGAGGAAGCCCCCGGCCCCCGTTGCGGCCGGTTTCTCCTGGGTCTTCTTGTGGCTGGCGACTGTCATGAAAGTCCCTCCAAGGAATATTGAAGTGATATCACTTTGATATTGACCTCCCGGCTTGTCAAGCGCATTGTCGGCGACCTGGGAGGACGAGAGCGGACAATGGATGGGACGCTTCTGCTCTGGACC
>CAZTMG010000068.1:9088-12970 GCA_964614815.1 uncultured Rhizobium sp.
GGCGGCGTTGGCGTGCTGGTCATGGCGCTCGTCGCGGTGGTCGTGGCGCGCAGCCTGGATGGAAGGACCCCGCCCGCACTGGCTGGAAGGGACGCGGGAGAAGACAGCGTGACCGGGTTCTCGGCGGCCGTGGCGGAAACGCTCGCCGCCCTCAGGGCCTTCAAGGGGGGCGACAAGGCGAAGACGGCGGAATCGACGAAGAAGGCTGTCTCGGGTTTCGTCGCCGCGGGAACGAGCCTTGCCGTGGTCGGCGCGGTGATCGCGGTCGTCACGGATTTCAATGACGGCGACGTCGCGCCGGTCGTTTCTGAACTTTCGGCGGGCGCGCTCAAGGGGACCATGGTCAGCGTGCGCGACAGCGATCCTGTCGTGATGATCGTGCCGGGGTCTGGACCGACCGACCGCGACGGCAACGGGCCGATGATACGGACCGACGCCTACAAGCTCCTGGCGGAAGGCCTGATCGACCGGCGCATTGCGACTGTGCGCATCGACAAGCGCGGCATGTTCGGCAGCGCGGAGGCGGGCAATCCGAATGCTGTGACGCCCGACATCTATGCGGCGGATATCCACGCCTGGATCGACGCGATCAAGGCGGCGCGCGGATCAAAATGCGTGTTCCTGCTGGGACATTCGGAGGGCGCGCTGATGGTTTCGATTGCGGCCGCCGGGCGAAAGGATGTCTGCGGCCTCATCCTGCTTGCCGGCATGGGACGCACGATGGGCGAGGTGATCCGCGAGCAGCTTCGGTCCAATCCTGCGAATGCGCCCATTCTGGATGAGGCGATGGCGGCGCTTGCGGAGCTGGAGGCCGGCCGCGATGTCGACACGACGACCATGACGCCTGTCCTGCTGCCTTTGTTCAACGCGCCGGTACAGGGCTATCTGAAATCCGTGCTGACTGTCGATCCGGTGGAAGCCGTACGGCGCGCAGGCAAGCAGACCCTGATCCTGCAGGGCGACCGGGATATCCAGGTCGGCGTGGACGATGCGACTCTGCTGGACAAGGCGCCGAAGACAAAGCTGCGGATCATCAAGGGCATGAACCACGTGTTGAAGGAGGCGCCGGAAGAGCGCGCAGGAAACCTTGCGGCCTATGCAGACCCTTCCCTGCCGCTTGCGGACGGCCTCATCGACCGGATCGCGGACTTCGTGGAGGACACTGGGTGATGGCGCGTTCAAGCTCGCGCGCGGCGCGCGTGTATCCCTCGAAAGTCGATCCCTGGCTCGTCATCGTGCTGACGCTGTCGCTGGGAGCTGCGCTGGCCGGCGCCGTTCTCGCCGGGCTTGAGGCGGGGCCTATGCGTGTCGCGCAGGCAATCGCCATCATGACGGCGGTGATCGGCCTTGTCGTCTGGGTGCTCCTCCAGACCGACTACACGCTGGACGGGCGCGAACTCGTCATCCGCTCGGGACCGTTCCGGTGGCGCATTCCGGTCGGCGACATCACCGGAATCGAGACGCCGGAACAGCAGGGCATCCTCCTGCGGGCGCGATCGGGCCCGGCCCTGTCCCTGGACCGGATCACGATCAGGTATGGCAAGGGCAGGCGCATCACGATCTCTCCGGCCGACAGGAAGACGTTCCTTGCCGATCTGAAAGCGCGGCAGGCCGCCTAGTAGCGCTGGTATGTTCCCTTGATCTGCGAATAGCCGACGCTGGGCTTCGTCCAGTCGCAGACGCCGTCCGGGAAGATCCGCTTCAGGCGCGCTTCCTGCGACTTCGAGAACGGAACCGCATACTCGCTGACGTCAACCGGCTTGAGCTGGCACTTCATGATGTCGTTGGCGACGGGCGCGCCGGCGACAAGACGCGGCTCGAGGTGGAGCGGATAGGTCCTGTTCCACGAGGTCGCGGGGTCCCAGCTGGCGGTTTCGTTGACGCGCCTGCCATCGGGCGTCCAGTAGGCGTCCACGGCGTCGGCGGGCTTGTGCCTGACAACCTTGGCGGGCGTCAGCGGCGCAGGATCGGCCGCCATCGCATCGAGCCAGCGCGTGATCGTGTCCAGCGCGATGGGAGCGAGGTTGACCGTGGCGGGCTGGCCCTGGGCCGGAGCCCGGTCAGCCACCCAGATGACCTGGTTTGCGGATGAGCCTGTCGCCTTCTCCAGCCGCGCGCGGATGGTGAGGTCGCGATGGCGGTCGTGAATGTCGCCGGGCGTGGTTGTATCCGTGTAGGCGCGATAGTGCAGCATCGGAACCAGATCGAGGTTCCTGAACGTGTTGAACAGGCCCGAGGCGTAGATCGCCTTGATGGCTTCGGGATCGCCGACCGTACGCTTCGCCGAGAAGCCGCCATCGATGTCATTGCCGCCGATCTTCTCGTTGAGCGTCAGGAACTCCTCGACCGAGATGACCTTCTCGTTCAGGGCCTTCAGGCCGTACTGCACGCCGACATTGTCGATCGGACGGCGGGCGAAGCCGGTCTTGGGATCGCGGCCATAGATGTTGACGCGCATCTCCTGCGTCGTGCAGCGGATGCCCCGGGGGTTCCTTTTCGGATCGTACACCAGCGACTTGTCGGAGACGGCGCAGCCGTCGGCGAAGCCGGCCTGGATGGTGCGCACGAATGAGCGCTCCCACGAGCCGCATGTGCCGTTCGCGTAGCCGGCCACCGCATCCTTCTTCGCCTCGCTCCACCCCTTGCCGAACTTCGAACGCCAGAAATTCTGGAGCAGGCCGCAGTCGGCGGTCTGCATGGACGAGTCCGGGAAGCTGAGCGAAGGCTGCAGCCCGTCGAGCAGGCCGGGATACATCTGCTGGATGACCATTTGCTGGATGGACCCGCCGGAGCCGCCCGTGCCGACCGTCCATTTCGGCACGCCGTAGGCCTCGATGAAATGCTCCTTCAGCATCATCAGGGTTTCGCCCTGCAACACCTGGTTGCAGTGCTGCTGATTCACCAGTCCGGTGGCGTTCATGAAGGCGAAGCCGCGCGACAGGTAGAGGTCGGAGAGGATCGACTGCGCCGTGTTCGAGCCCTGGTTGTACTGCGTGCCGCAGCCGCCGCCGAACGTGACGCCGAGGCGATTGTTCCACCCCTCCCCCGCAATTCCCTCGGTCGAGGGATCGTCAAGCACGGCGAGGCGGTAGATCGACCGGTTGATGACCCCGCTTTCGACCCGGACGATGTAGGGAACGGTCTTGCCGTCGATGGTTGTCGTCATCGCGAGGTCGGCGGGACGCCCGGCCCCGGGATCGAGCGGCTTGAACTGCGTCGCGGCGGGACCCGCGCCCGTCGCAGGTCCGGTTGACTTGTAGAACCATTCGAATTTCGTCGGCGCCGAACAGTTGGCGTCCAGGGGATCGCCGAGGCCTGATTCCTTCGTGCGGCACTCATAGGGCGAAAGATGCGGGCCGGAGAGGATGGGTCCCGTGACGGGGTGATTGACCAGCGCCTGGCTCACCGAATAGCCGGTCGGGCCCTGCGCCTGCAGCCAGTTGGCGCCATTGTCGAGCCCGGCGACGAGGCCGCGCAGCGTGTTGGTCGGCTGGTCGAACTTGAGCGGCGTCACGAGATCGCGGCCGTTGAGCCAGACCTTGAGATCGCTCGCCTTCAGGCCCTCGCTGGCCTTGATCTCGACCAGCGCATCGCCCCCGGAGACGAGATCGTAGCGCGAGGACAGGACGCTGATCTCGATCTTGCCGGGGTTGGCCGGGCCGGCCTGTTGCGGGAAGGCGGGCGCGGCAGCCAGCGGCCCCATCGCCAGCGCGCCGGCAGCGCACCCGGCAAGCACACGCATCCTGACCTGTGACATGGATTTCCTCTCCCGATGACTTCGCCGGTGTTCCGGCTTTGTGTCGGGCGGGAGATTAGCGCAGCCGTCCGGCCTGTCGCGCACAAATCGGTGAGGATGGCCTTGGCGCAAAGTCCCCCCGAAGC
>CAZTMG010000069.1:0-12900 GCA_964614815.1 uncultured Rhizobium sp.
CGAAGGCCCCAATCTCAAGCAGAGG
Source organism: uncultured Rhizobium sp. (assembly GCA_964614815.1). GTDB lineage: Bacteria > Pseudomonadota > Alphaproteobacteria > Caulobacterales > Hyphomonadaceae > UBA7672. Next base: position 26 of record CAZTMG010000069.1, read on the forward strand.
GAATAGACCATGTTTACCCGCGCGCGGTCCTCGCGCCTCCAGAAGACGCCAGAACCGGAGACTCCTTACCGGCAGGCCCAGCAATTGTGGGACAACCGCATGGGCTCTTCCCTCGCCCACGCACGGACCTGGCGGACAGCGGCGTTCTGCAGCCTTGGTCTTGCTGGAGCAATGGCTGCCGGCGTTGTCGCTCTTGCCCTGCGGCCCGCCGCCGTGCCGTTCGTGATCGAAGCGAGACAGGCGAAGCGCGGCTCGTAGGCCCCGCCAATTCGGCCTACGAGCCGAGTGACGCCCAGCTGTCCTGGCACCTCGCACGGTTCGTCGAGATGATCCGAGGTCTGCCGTCAGACCCCATCGTGGTTCGCCAGAACTGGCTTCGCGCCTATGACTGGGCGACGCAGGGCGGCGCCCAGGTCCTCAACGCCATGGCGACGGCCGACGATCCCTTTAGCAAGGTCGGCAAGACCACGGTTGCGGTCGAGGTTCTCTCCGTTGTCCGCGCGAGCCCCAACAGCTTCAACCTCCGCTGGCGTGAGTCCACCTACAACAACGGCGTACTGGTCCAGGTTGAACGCTACAGCGGCGTCGCCACCATCGTCATCGAGCCACCCTCCTCGCCCGAGCGGCTCCAGAAGAACCCGCTCGGCCTCTACGTCCACGCTCTAACCTGGTCCAGGGATCTCCAACAATGAAACGTGCTTCTTTCTTCGCCGCGAGCCTCGCGGTGCTTGTCCTCGCCGCGCCGGCGATCGCGCAGACGAAACCGGCAGATGTGCGTGAGACCAACCAGGCGGCGATTCGCGGGCCGGGCGATGCATCGCTCGTCGGCGCACTGCACGAGTTCGCCTATGAGCGTGGCGCGCTCTACGCCATCCAGGCTTCGCCCCAGCGGATCACCGACATCGCGCTTGAGCCGGGCGAAGCCCTGCTCTCCGTCTCCGCCGGCGACACCACACGGTGGATCGTGAGTGACGCCCGCTCGGGGTCGGGCCCAGCGACACAGGCGCATGTTCTGGTGAAGCCAAATGCGGCCAATCTCTCGACTAACCTCATCGTCATGACGGACCGGCGTATCTACCACCTCGATCTGAAAAGCGTCAGCGGCACTGCCATGGCAGCGGTCTCCTGGCGCTACCCCGCCGACATGATGCTGGCAAATAATCCGCCGCCTGCCGCCCCGCCGCCACCGCCGCCGTTCACGCCGGAACAGCTCAACCTTCGCTATCGCATCGACGGCGACAAGCCGGACTGGCGGCCGCTGGCGGCGTTCGACGATGGCCAGCAAGTATTCATCGAGATGCCGGAGAAGATCCGCACGATGGAAGCCCCGCCCCTGTTCGTGATCGGGGACGACGGCGCCGAACTCGTCAACTACAGGGTCCAGGGCAAATACTATGTCGTCGACCGCCTCTTCAACAAAGCCGAGCTGCGTCTTGGCTCCGGCTGGAACCAGAAGAAGGTCCAGATTCACCGCCAGACGCCGACCGCTGGAGGCGCGCGTGGCTGACGGTATTCCTCCGCTCTCCGGCGCCAGCATGGAAGAGACGCCGCGCCAGCAGCCGGCAAGCGAGCCGCCTCCGCTCGATGCGATCCGGGTGAAAGGGCCCGGCGCCAAAGGCCTCAACAAGCCGGCGATCCTCGCGGCCGCCGGCGGCGGCGTCGCGCTGGTGCTGGTGTTGGCGTCGGGCGCCTTCAATTCCGATCCATCGCGCAAGCCGGCCGAGACCAAACCAATGATGTCCGATCCGGCGCGGCCGGAGGCAGCTCAAGGCGCTGTCCGGGACCTGCCAGCTGACTATCGCGAGGCAGCTGCCCGGCAAGCGGCGCTGCAACCCGCCCAGCCGCCGCAGCTTGGACCGCCTCTGCCTGGCGATGTTGCGGCGTTTGCGCCGCCCGACGCAAACCTGCGCGGGCATGCGCCTGATCAGGATGACTGGAGCACGCCCGAATCCTATCGCACTCCAGCGGCCTATGGCGCTGCCGAACCGGTCGATCCAGCTCTGGCCGAAGCTCATGAAGCCGAGCGGTCCGGTTTGTTCTTCGCCCTGCGTGAAACGCCGGCTCGCACTGCCGCTCCCGACGCCCAACAGGCGCCGGCCATGCAGACGCCTCCCGTCTCTCCCCTCACAGTGATGGCGCCGCAGGCGCCTGACAGGCAGGCGACAAGTCCCGCGGATCGCGCGCTTTTTCCTGGTACGGTTATTCCAGCCAGCCTGGTGACGGAATTGAACTCCGAATCGCCCGGACCGGTGATCGCCCAGGTGACGCAGACCATCTACGACAGTGCAACAGGCCGCGTGGCGCTCATCCCGCAGGGCGCGCGCCTGATCGGCGAATACAAATCGTCGACGCGCTACGGCCAAAGCCGCGTGGCCATCCTGTGGTCACGGCTCATCCTGCCCAATGGCGATGAGACCGTGCTCGATGAAGCTGCGGTTGATCCGTCCGGCGCCGCAGGCGTCTCTGGCCAGGTCGACAATCATTGGTGGGATGTGTTCGGCGCCGCGACTCTCGGAACGCTCATCAACATCGGCGTTGCGACCACCGAAGAACCCCCGCTGACATATGGCGGGATTGGCGTCGTCACACGCGATCCCGTCGACGCCGCCATCGCCGATGGCGCCCAGCGCGGCGCGAGCATTGTCACCAACCGCGTCGTCGATCGGAGCCTGGCTATTCCACCGACGATTCGTGTCGAAGCAGGCAAGAGGATCACGGTGATCGTGACAAGACGCACGACCCTCTAACAGCGATGACCCTTGCCCGAGGACTGACTACGACGACGCTCGTGGCGGCTGCGTGAGAGTCTACGCTGCGAACAGATCTTTAGCTTTCGGTCTGCGTGACCCACCTTTCAGACGATTGAGCAGAGTCATTTTCTCTCCAAGACTCAATTCATCATTTCGGAGTCTGCTCGCGACAGCCGCAGGGATTGGAACACCGTCAACAAGGCGCACAAAGTATGGATCAACGAGGGACGCGCGCATCACTATTGGGTACGACGCCTCCTCCGTCGATGGTTCAGCGGATTGCTCAACAACGGACGTGACCTGCGAATGGCCGAGCACACCGCCTGTCCGAATGTTCCGGATGGAGTTTGCATCGACGTGGGCGCGACCAGCTAGCAAGCGCAGCGGCTTCTTCGAGAAACAGACCAGCGCAAAGTGGTACCCGCGGGTGTTGTCCCGGCTCGTCACGATGGAGCCTTCCGGCAACTCCCAACTGAAACCGTCGATGGTTTCTGCCGCCCGCCAAAGAACTGTTCCCCTTGGGCTGACATCGGCTACGCGAGGCGCGCCCTTGATCGGGCTAAACAAAACCTCGGGGCGATGCTCTTTCTGCAGCAGAACGCCGATGGAAGGACCGAGGGCATTTCCGACGCCCCACAGAAACACACCACCGTTCCGCCGCCGCTCTTCCTCTTTGCGCTCAACGATCGCCTCAAGGGTCTCGCCTGCTTCAACCCCGATTTTCGACCAACAGAATCTGAGTGGAACCGCCAATTTCGAACCCCCTGTCGCCAGCATCCGAATTATGCAGTATTATGCACTTTATGCAACATTATCCTCGCCAATTGCGGCAGTTGATGGAGGATAAATCCTGGTCGCAAGAACAGGTTGCAAAGGCTGCTGGCGTGGGCCAACCGACGGTATGTCGGATGCTGCAGCGGGCCCCACGGCGGCCGGGGCGGAGCCAAAGGAAGCTAATTGCCTATTTGAATAAGACTGCATATCCTGTCGCGACGGGCGACGAGGAATTCCGTCAGCAGGTCGTCAAAGCATTCGACAAGATTTGGGACGGCAGTTTAGAGCACGCAGAGGCCATCATTGCCGTGCTCGTCGGGCTGCCTGTAATGCAGCTAAGGCCGAAGAAGGGGGACAGACTTGTTCGAGACCGCCGGTGACGAACGACGCTAAGTCACTTCGAAAGAAGTTAAGAGGCGCTGGCCTTAGCAATGAGGCCATAAATGCAGCTTGGCCAAAGTGGTGGAGTGACGACGCCGCTGACTCGCCTTCCGCGCAGGCCGAGCTGCGCTTTGCAGTGTCGCGCAAACTTGGCCTCTCTCCGAAGTCGCTTTTTGACGAAGGTGACGCGACTTTTCTTTGGGCTCACAACGCCAAGTTCAAATCCTATACCGGCGGCACCGACGATGAGCGCGCCGCCATTGTCTCGTTCGCCACGTCGCTCGGCCGAATGGTTCTGTCGGCCGTCGCCGAGCGTCATTCATTCGACGTGCCTAAGGCCGCCGACCTGCGGGCGATGCTTCTAAAAAATCGAGAATGGATAGACCTTGAGGGATTGGTTTCAGCCTCGTGGTCCTTGGGAGTCCCGGTCGTCTATCTTCAGGTTGTGCCGCTCGCCGCGAAGCGCATGAGCGCGATGGCGGTGCGCGTCGGCGGACGAAGCGTGATCTTCTTGGTCAAGAGCTTCGATAGGCCGTCACCCGTCGGCTTCTACATCGGGCACGAGTTTGGTCACCTCTTCCATCAGCATGTCAGCGAGGGCGACGTGCTGGTTGATATGGGCGACGTGTTGGTTGCGGACGCCGACAAAGAGGAAACAGAGGCCGACGAGTTCGCGCTTGAGCTTCTTACCGGATCCCCGAGACCCATCATCGACACTGGAGATGTGCAAGTCATCGGGAAGAACCTCGCTCAAGCGGCCCAACAAGCTGCACCGACCTATCAAGTCGAGCCGGGCATGATTGCCCTGTGTTACGGCCATCAGTCCGGGAACTGGCGTTCCACTTGGGCGGCGATGAAGCTGCTCTACCCGAAACGAGCGCCTGCATGGCGGGCCGTTAATGGGTTTGCCCTGAAGCAACTCGACCTCTCCAAAGTCAGCGCCGACTCGGCCGACTACCTTCGCTCGGTGCTCGGGTTTGGCGATGACACTTGAGGCGGCAATAGACAACGACGTACTCATCAAAGCCGCCGCTTACGACTTGCTCGAAGCGGTGGCAGTGAATACCGTCGCAAAAATCGCCTCGATCGGGGTTCTGGGCGCGGCTCGCTATGTCTGTCGGGATGCCATCCGCAAGAAGCCGATCCGGGGCGATCGCGTGTTGGTTCAAGATCGCCTCAGTGCCTTCCTTGACACCGTTGAATCGATCGAGCCGACTGGCGCCGAGATCGCGCTCGCTGCCGAATTCGAGGAGGCCGCGCTGAGGTCCTCCCTGAGTCTAGACTCCGGCGAAAGTCAGCTCGCGGCCGTCGCGGTATCGCGCGATCTCCATGCTTTTGTCACTGGCGACAAACGCGCCATCTCAGCGCTGGCACGTGTGATTGACGGCACTTCTCACGCCGACAAGTTGGCCGGCAAAGTGCGGTGCTTTGAGCAGACCATGCTTCACATCGCCGAGGCGCTCGGCTGCATCGACATGCGAACCCGAATTTGCGGCCAGCCCGACATAGACCGCACAATGGCAATCTGTTTTTCCTGCGCGTCCAACAATCCAGCGACGATTGAATGCGAGGCCTGCCTGAAGAGCTACATCGCGAGCGCCCGGGCAACGAGCGCCGCTCTCCTCGCGCCTATTGGCTAGCGATTGCGTAGAAAGACCGCGTAGGGGTCCACGAGGTCCGCGACCAAATCGATATCAATCTCCGGGTTCTTCTCATCGTTGGCCAGCTCGGGCATCTCCATGATCTCCAAGCAGGCCTTGTCGACTCTGCCCTGAATGTAGCGCGTCCCCACCCGGCCTTCACTCGGCCCAAGGGCAACCCGTGTCCGCGCCAAGGGAAGTTTGAACTCCTCTTTATGGAGGTCCTTGATTACGAGGGCGTACCGCGAGCCGAGCACATTGATCGCGGACGGGATGTCTCTCCATTCGATCCCGTCCACCGAAAATTGATCCGCCCTTACCTGCTCCGCGAAGTGGTGAGACTCCATCTCCTGCATCACCAGCTTGATGATGCCGCCGTTGGTTGCTTTCGCCTGAGCGAACGGCCTTACCATGGTGCCGGGATGGCAGGTTCCACCGCCGTACCCCCACATCGCGAAGCCCGCATCCTCGATCTCTTTCGTCTTGCGTTCGATGATCGAGTCCAACGTCTCCTGCGCATGCGTTCCAACTTTCATGAACAGCACGCCATTGCCGGCCTTGATGATGTTGCTCACTTCTTGGGCTCCAGCTCTTCAAGCTTGTACTCGGAGTCACTGGCCGTGCCGTAGTCCACCCGCTTGACCTCGCGCACGTAGCGGATTTTTGGCTCCTGGCCCTTGCCGTAGAAATTGGTGAGGCGCGCCTTGTCGATGATGGGGGCGCTCTTTTCGTTGTAGCTCTTCCCGTTCTCCGCGATCGACCGGAACATGAGATTGCAGGACCGAAGGTCTGGCGCATCGTCGAGATGGTACTGGTGAAGGCGCGTCATCATGCGCTGCACGAAGAAACCGCGCTCAATCGCGAACCGCTGAACGTTCGCGAGGACCTGCTTGGGCCAAGCCAATTCGTCATCGTCTGCAATAACAACCATCCCTTCGCCGTCGTAGCCGACAGCTTCCATGCCGCGCTGCATGAACACGTTTACGCTGTTGCCGCCGTTGCTCTGGCCCCACGGCGGGTTGGTGTAAAATCGGTCGAACTTCTGCAGATCGGGAATTGGGTCGAGGACATTGTAGAGCCGCGCGTCGAGGTGCTCGATGCGTTCGCTATCTGCAAACCGCTTCACCGATGAAACTTGTCGCTCGTCGAAATCGAGAACCAGAATCTTGGTTGGGCCGTAATCTACAATCCCGCGCCGCTTCAAGTATGCGACCGCGACGCCAATCGCGTCTCCGTCACCGATGAAGATCAGCCGCTTGTCGTGCGCCCAACGCGCGACGAGTTCGCTCTGCATCACCATGTCCCCGGCCTTCATATAAATCTGGTCGAAGACCCGGAGCGGACGCGGCCGGTTCTGGATGACGTCAGAGATGGCGTTCATCGCACTCTTCAGGTCAATGTCTTTAGCTTCCATCCTTTTCCCCCGACCCATTCGAGAGGGCGGCGGACACGCGCGCGCGTCCGCCCGAGAGGTTGGTGTGAGTCCGCAATGAACAGCAAGAGACCCGGGCTTGCCCGTCGGGCGCGGTACCCAAGCGTATTGGGGTGGAGTTCGCATCGGAACGCATCTGCACGCATCAAAATAAATTTGCGGCCCAATGGGGCGGTGCCCCAATCCCACCCCAAGAGGGCAGACGCCACTTTCGCGCCCCGAAGGGCCGATTTATCTGTTTGATTTTTCGGCTTTTTTGGAGCGGGCGATGAGATTCGAACTCACGACCCCGACCTTGGCAAGGTCGTGCTCTACCCCTGAGCTACGCCCGCTCGCTGGGTAAAGAGGCCCGGAGGCCTTGGGAGCGGGGTCTATAAGCCGAAAGGCGGGGCCGGCGCAAGGGGGCAGGCCCGCAGGGCCTTTGCGGCATTAACGCCTTGTCGCCGGGCCGTCAGGCCTGGCCGTCGCCGCCGAGGCCCGGCAGGGGTCTGGCCGCCGGTTTCGGCGCCTTGAGCTTGCGCTTGGTCTGGTGCGTCTCGGCCTCGCCGCCCGACACCTTCTGGCCCTTCATGTAGTGGCGCTGCCAGCCGGCCTTCTCGGCTTCCGGGTCGCGCGCCAGCAGTTTCTGGTTGAACGCGCCGCGGCTGTCGGCCCAGGCCTTGTACTCCCCATGGAGTTTCGGGTTGTCGGCCAGCAGCTTCAGCGTCGGCTGCACCTGCTCCAGCGGCTGGTCCTGCACCAGCGTGATGAAGCAGAACGGCTCGCCCTTCTCGAAGCGCACCTTGCCGGGCCGCGTCATCTGCCAGTTCATCGTGAACGGGAAGGGCAGCCACTCGGTCTCGATCAGGCCCTGCAGCGGGTAGATGCCGTCCTTCGGCTCGTTGGGCGGCCCCATCGTCCAGACACGCCAGCCCGGTTCGGTGCGGAACAGGTGGCCGGTGTGGAAGGTGACGATGCCGCGCCGGAAATGGCTGTCGGCGATGCTCTTCACCGGCGGCCAGGGCTCGTCCCCTGTCAGCTTGATGTTGGCCTCCATCATGCCGCCATCCCATTCGATGGTGAGACCGACGGGGCAGAGAATTTCCCAGCCCGAGCAGTTCGCCATGGTCAGGGGCAGGCAGCGATAGGGGTGACGGTCCTGGAAGGCGTCCATCCACGCCCGGCGGCCCTGCCCTGGCACGATCTCGGGCGCCCATTCGTGGATCTTGTAGCAGTCCAGGCGCATGGAATTGTCCTTCACGTCGCGTCGTCCCACAATTAGACCAGCGGCCATGACAGATCAAAGCGCCTCGCCCCATCAGGCATCCGCGACGCGCGGCCCGATGCCCGCCCCCGACGACTTTTCCCGCCAGCCGGAAAGGCCGCTCTTCGCCCTGCTCGACCGGCTGGGCATCGTCACGAAGACCGTCGCCCACCCCATGGTGTTCACCGTCGCCCAGAGTTCGGAGGTCAAGGCCGACCTGCCCGGCGGCCACACCAAGAACCTCTTCATGAAGGACAGGGCGGGCCAGCTGGTCCTCGTCTGCGCGCTGCATTCCACGGTCCTGCCCCTGAACCGGCTGCACCGGGAGCTGGGCTGCCAGCGGCTCTCCTTCGCCGACGCCCCCCTGCTATGGGAGGCGCTGGGCGTCACGCCCGGTTCGGTCACCGGCTTTGCCGTCATGAATGATGCCGCCCGTTCGGTCCGTCTGGTGGCGGACCAGGCCCTGCTGGCGCACGACACCCTGAATTTCCATCCCCTCCGCTGCGACATGACCACCGCGATTTCCAGGGACGACTTCCTTGGCTTTGCCGCCGCGACGGGCCATACGGTGATCCCTGTCGACTTCTCGAAGCTGGGCGGCGCCCGACCCGACTGACAGGGGCGTTGCCGTTTCGGGGCCCCGCGCCCATCTAGGGGGCGATCAAGCTGAAGGAGCAGGTTCCGTGGACATCATCGGCGCAGGCGCAGGCCGTCCTCCCGCAGGCGGACCCAAGAGCCCGCACGTCAGCGACGGCACGGACCAGACCTTCCTGCAGGACGTGATCGAGCCGTCGAAGACGGTGCCCGTCATCGTCGATTTCTGGGCCACGTGGTGCGGCCCCTGCCGGTCGCTCGGCCCGACCCTCGAAAAGGTGGTCAACGAGAACAACGGCGCCGTGAAGATGGTGAAGATCGACGTCGACAGGAACCCCGGCGTCTTCTCCCAGATCGCCCGCATGACGGGCTCGCAGTCGATCCCCACCGTCGTGGCGTTCAAGAACGGCCAGCCGGTCGACGCCTTCATGGGCGCTCTGCCGGAAAGCCAGGTCCGCGCCTTCATCAACAAGCTGAAGGGCGCCGACGCCGGCCCGACCCTTCCCGAACTGCTCGCCGCCGCGGAGGACGCCTCCGACGCCGGCGACTTCCCGGCCGCCGCCGAGATCTACGCCGCCGTTCTCGAACAGCAGCCCGAGAACATCGAGGCCATCGCGGGTCTTGCCCGCTGCTATCTGAAAGCCGGCGATGTCGACCGCGCGCGCCAGATCGCCGGGATGATCCCGGAGGCGAACCGCAAGCATCCTTCCGCCTCGCCCATCTTCGCCGCCCTCGACCTCGTGAGCCATACCTCGGCCCCCGACGCGACGCTCGAACTCCGCACCCGCGTCACCAACACGCCCACCGACTGGGACGCCCGCTTCGCGCTCGCCGAGGTCTATGCCGCGCAAGGCCGGCACCAGGAAGCCGCCGACCAGCTCCTCGCCATTCTCGAGGCGAATCTCAACTGGAAGGACGGCGCCGCCAAGGAACAGCTGCTGAAGATCTTCGAAGCCGCTGGCCCCAAGGCCGACGTCACGAAGGACGGCCGCCGCCGGCTCTCCGCCCTCCTGTTCAAGTAGGGCGGCTCGCCCCCAGGAACGCCTGCCGGATCATCGCCGGCGTGAGGCCCAGCGCGGGCGGCTTGGCCGGCGCCCGCGCCACGTCCGCGACGATCATCGCCGGCCGCGCCACGCTGGCCCAGCGTTCCGGCGTCAGGTCGGACAGGCGCATGCCCTGCCCCTCCCCGAAGAAGGCCCGCCCGACGGCCAGCCAGTCCATCTCCCGCGTCGGCGTCGGCACCGAGGCCGTGAACTCGTAGACGCGGTTGTCCACCAGCAGGATGGCGAGGTTCTTCGGCTTCGCGCCCGCAATCGTCGCCAGCGACGTCAGGTTCATCGCCAGCGCCCCATCGCCCGCAATCGCCAGCACCTGTTCCTCAGGCCGCACCGCCGCCAGCCCCAGCGCCACCGAGGTCGCAAGCCCCATCGGCCCCGACACGTAGAGGTTGCGCGAATCGTGTCCCGCCGCCTTCAGCCAGCCCGACTGCGAGCCAATGTCCGACACCGCAAACGGCCGCGCCGGATAAAGCGCAAGCGCCGCCGCGATGGCGTCCTTCTGCGAGGGGAGGTTCGACAGCTCGCTCATGCCGCCGCCTCCGCGCCCAGCCGCTTCTCCAGCGCCAGGATCACCGGCTTGCGCGCCGCCTCCGCCCATTTGAACGCCGCCGGCACGAGATCGTCCGGCAGGTCGCCCGCGTCGAAATCGAACACCCGCGCCATCGCGCGCACGCCCGCATCGAACGCCTCGCGCTTCTCGATGTCATAGCCATTGGGGTCCGCCAGCGCGCCGCGGTTGGTCACGATTACTACAAACGGCAGTCCATACCGCAGCCCCATCGTCGCGAACGCTCCCAGCGAATTGAGCAGACCGGCATTCTGGACCAGCACCACCGCCCGCTCCCCCGCCATCGCCGCGCCCGAGGCGACGCCGATGCATTCCTCCTCCCGCGCGCAGGCGATGTAGGGGAAATCGGGCGAGGCCTCGCAGAGCATGATGGTCTCGGCCAGCATGCCGTCCGGCACGCCTGTCACCAGCTTCGGCTTCGCGGCCGCGATCGAGCGGAACAGCCGCAGCCCATTCGACGACGCCTCGGCCATGCGTCTCTCCCTTTCGCCCCGTCCTAGGTCGGCCGGCCATGGCAGGCAACCCCGCCGCTTCCCTTCCGTCCCGGCGCGGGTCTACTGTCCCGCCACGGACGGGAGGATTTCCATGGACTTTCTCACAGCCATGTCGCCGGCGCAGGCGGCGGCGCTCAATGTCGGCCTGCTCATCCTGGTCATGCTGGGCCTCAAGATGTATGTGGGCGGGCAACGCGCAAAGCTGAGGCTGCCCTCCGGCGCAACCAATGACGCGTTCAGCCGCGTCCAGCGCGTGCAGATGAACGCCGTCGAGGATGTGCCGCCCCTGATGGCGGGACTTGTGGCGCTCGCCGCGCTCGGCATGCCGGCCTGGTACATTCACCTGGCGGGGCTCGTCCTCGTCGTCTCACGCGTGCTGCACGCTGTCGGCCTTGCGCGCTCCAGCGGCGTCACCTTCGGCCGCTTCGCCGGCACGCTGGGCACGATGGCGGTCTATCTCGCGGTCGCCGGCGCCCTCCTCGTCCACGCCTTCACGCCGGCGGGCTAGCCGCGCCCGCCTGCGGAACTGGACAGGGTCGCGACCGTTCCCATCTCATGGTATGGGAAGCGGGTCCGTGGGGGCCCGCCTATCCTGTCGAGGGCATCCGGTTTGCCGCGCACCTACCGCAAAGTCTCCGAGCTTCCCGCCGCCATCCCCGTGTTTCCGCTCGGCGGCGCCCTCCTCTTTCCGGGCGCCATCCTGCCGCTGAACGTCTTCGAGCCGCGCTATCTGGCGATGGTGGATGCTGCGCTTGCGAGCCACAGGCTGATCGGAATGATACAGCCCGCCGCCATGTTCGGGCCCAACGCCTCGCTGGAGGATGACCGCCCGCCGCTGGCCAAGGTCGGCTGCGCGGGGCGGATCACCGCCTTCCAGGAAACCGACGACGGCCGCTATCTCATTGTGCTGTCGGGCGTCCTCCGCTTCGCCGTCGGCGAGGAACTGCCGGCTTCCGCGCCCTACCGCATCGTGCGCGCCGACTGGGCGCCCTATGCGCGGGACCTCGCCCGCGAGCACCGGCTCGATGATTCGGCGCGCGCCCGCCTTCTGGCCGCGCTCAAGACCTACCTGCGCCGCAGCGACTATACGGTCGACTGGAACGCCGTTGAATCGGCCCCGCTCGATTCGCTTGTCAACTCGCTGTCGGCGGGCTGTCCCTTCACGAATGGCGAGAAGCAGGCGCTGCTCGAAGCCGCCTCGATCGAGGAGAGGTGCACAGCGCTCATAACTCTGCTAGAAATGCAGCGTCCGGGTCAGGGCGGCGGGTATGTCCAATGAGCCATGCAGCAGAAAGCGCATCCAAGGTGAGCCAGTCCGAGACACAGCAGGATGCCGGCGTGGACCCGCGCCTGCTCGAAGTCCTTGTCTGCCCGGTCACGCGCTCGGCGCTGACCTATGACCGCGAGGCGAACGAGCTGATCAGCCGCGCCGCCGGCCTCGCCTTCCCGATCCGCAACGGCGTGCCCATCATGCTGCGCGACGAAGCCCGCGACATCGGCGTTCCCAGATAGCCGTCCGCCCCTTGTCCGCCCATCTCTCCCCCCACCCTGTCGAACTCCGCTTCAACAAGGCCCGCGCCGAACTCCTGATTCGCTTCGAGGACGGCAGCGAGGGAGCGATTCCCTACGAACTCCTCCGCGTCGAAAGCCCCAGCGCCGAGACCAGGGGCCACGGGGCGGACGCGCCGCCCCCGCCCGCAGGCAAGCGCCATGTCGGCGTCATCGGCGCCGACCCGGTCGGCCGCTACGCCCTGCGTATCCGCTTCGACGACGGGCACGACACTGGCCTCTACACCTGGGCCTACCTCGCCGATCTCGCCGCCCGGAAGACACAGCGCATGGCCGCCTACCTCGCCCGCATGAAGGAGCTGGGCCTTTCCCGCGAATGACCGGCAGGACCCGGGGACGCGCGCGTCCGGATTCCGACAGGTCGGGAAAAAT
>CAZTMG010000070.1:0-7557 GCA_964614815.1 uncultured Rhizobium sp.
GGACCGAAGATGGCGATGCGCGGATGCTCCGGCGTTTCCGGCGCGGCGATCAGGCGCTGCATGACCGACTCGACGAAGTCCGGGAAGGCCTCCGCCTCCATGGCGCCCATTGAGCGGGAGAGCTCCGACAGCTGGTCGATGGCCTGCGCGGCCATGGCGCCGGCCTTGCCGGACCAGATGCGGGCGCCGGGCGTCTCGGGCGTGGCGCAGATGGTTTCGGCAAGGCGGGCGATGGCTTCAGCCGCGCTTGCGCCGTCGATAATCGCGTTGGCGAAGGCCGGCATGGCGGCGTCGAGCGCGCCGCCGAGGTCGGCGATGAGATCGGCGCCTTCAGGCTGCGGCGAGGACGTCCAGCCCGGCGCGCGCAGGCTCCGGGCCAGGGCGTCCAGCGTGGGATAGCGGGGCGGATCGCGCAGGGCTGCACGCTCCAGGTTGCTGACAATGCGGCGGAGGCGGGCCGGGTCTCGGCAGAGAGCGACGCATTCGTGCTTGAGCACGGCGAGAAGCAGGACGGGATCGGCCGGCTGCATGACCCATCGCGACAGGATGAGCAGCAGGCTTCCGGGCGCCGTATGCGCGAGCGGTACGCCGGCGGAGGGGGCGATGGCGACCCCCCAGCGTTCAAGCGTGGCGGCGACGCGGCGGGCGAGAGAGGCTTCGGGCGTGACGAGGGCGGCAGTCTTGCCGGGCGTTTCGAGCGTCTCGCGCAGCAGGAGGGCCGCGACCAGGGCTTCCTCGCTTTCGTCTTCGGTTTCGACGAGGGTGAGGCCATCGAGAGCGGTCGTGACGAGATCGCGCGCGCTGTCGGGCGCAGCAAGGGTCCCAAGGCGGGCAGCCCAGTCGCGCGTGGCGACGGCGGGCGCCAGAGCCTCGTTGATGAGGCGGCGGCGGGCGCGCTCGCGGGGAGATTCGGCCCGTACAGGCCATGGCTTCACGTCTTCCGGCTGAATGCCGAGCCAGGCGAGCGTGGCGCCAAGCGTGTTCTGGGGGTGGCTGGCCGCGTCGGCGACAAGCTTCCATCCGGCGGGGGTGAGGTCGGGGTCGAGACCGGGAAGGATGACGAGCCCCCTGGGAAGCGAAAGCACGGCCTGCATCAGCCGGCGGGTGGCGGCGCCCGCGCCTGTGGAGCCCGCGACAATGACGGGATGCTGTGGCGGGGTCCCGGCCCAGCGTGCGGCGAGGGCTTCGGCGGCGCCGAGGCGGCGGACCTGCGGATCGGAATGGCCGATCTCCTGAAGGTGCTCGGGCCAGGCTTTCATCACAATGTCAAGAAAGCTGGCCGCGACCTGCCAGTGCTCGGCGAGACTGGGCGAGATCTCACTTGCAAGGCTGTCGAGCTTCGCCCAGTCGACGCCCCCGACGATGGCGGCCTGGTCGATGAGGCCGCCCAGTTCGTCCGCAGCGGCCAGCAACGAGGCGGGCGGGAGCTTCTCCCCGTCAACCCGTTCGCGCCAGCGCTGGATCAGACGCGCAAGGGCGCCCCGCCGCTGGGCCGGCGAGAGGGCGGGCGGCAGGTCGAGGGCGTCAGGACCGAAGGAGGCGAGGCCGTCTTCCTCATCGATGTCGCCCAGCGGACGGATTTCCGGCGTCAGCAAGGTTCCTCCCGTGGCGTGGTAGAGCGACAGGGCCAGGCCGCGCGCGGCGCGCTGGTTGGGCGTGAATATGAGTGCGTCGGCAAGGGCTTCGGGATTCCCCCGCGCGCCAGTGGCTTCGACAAGGCCGTGCGCCAGCTCATCAAGGAAGGCCGACGCCGGCGGGAGGTAGAAGATCTTTTGCGCCCCGGCAAAAAGGGCTCCCGCCTGCGTCATGCGCCGGGCCCCATTGCCATGAGGCGGATTTCAGCCTCGTCGCGCCCGGCAGGATCGCCGACATGCATCCAGAGGGGCGACATCACCGTGCCATAGAGCCGGCCGGCGCGGCCCATGGCGTTCCAGTACACATTGGCCGAGAAGGGCTTCGCCTCGTAGCCGCGCAGGAGTTCTGCACGGGTGATGTGCGCGCCGGCGAAGACGTAGGGCGCCGAAGGCCTGTCGCCGCGGCGGATGACATGACCTTCTGCATTGAGGAAGAAGTCGCCCGGACCGTGGAAACCGAGTGCGGCGCCCATGTCGGCCAGCAGCAGCAGCGCGTCCATCTCGTTCGGGTCATAGGCGGCCGCCATGGTCGCGAAGGTCGTGTCTCCGGCGGTGGCCCATGTGACATCCGTGTTGACGACGAAGAAGGGGTCCTCGCCCAGCAGGGGCAGGGCCTTCACGACGCCGCCGCCGGTTTCGAGCAGACGGTCGGTTTCGTCGGAGATGATGATCTCGATGTCCGTCCTGCCGGCCAGATGCGCCTTCATCATGTCCGCCAGATAGTGGACGTTGACCACGGCGCGGTCGACGCCCTGCGCCGCCAGCTTGTCGAGCACGCGGTCGATCAGCGTGCGGCCGGCAACCCTGATGAGCGGCTTGGGGCGCGTGTCCGTCAGCGGCTTCATGCGCGTGCCGAGCCCCGCGGCCAGCAGCATGGCGGTGGTGATGCGCGTCATGCGGCGACCAGCAAGTGAGGGGCGACAGCGGTTACGAAATCCCTGGCCTCCGCAAGAGCGGGGTGGCTCAGCGTTTCGGTCAGCAGTCCGCGCAGGCGAGGCTGGAAGGCGTCGTATCTGGGCTTCCTGTCGCGTGTGACGAGACGCGCGAAGATTCCCATGATGCGCATCACGTTCATGGCGCCGAGGACGGCGAGCCGTTCCTCGAAATCGGCCTGGGAGACGCCGGCGTTGTCGAGATAGGCGCGCGTGGCGGCGGCCCGGGCTGCAGGCGAGACGTCGCGGCGGGCGTCATGCAACAGCATGGACATGTCCCATTCGCCCCAGCCGAGAACGGCGTCCTGGAAATCCAGCAGACCCACCCGGGCGAGACCCTCGCGCTGTGGCAGCCAGATGAGATTTTCGGCGTGCGTATCGCGCAGGATGAGGGCGCGGGGAAATTCGTCCGCCATGCCGACAAGGTTCTCGCGCACGCGCTCCCAACGCAGGCGGGTCTGCTCGCCGATGCGGATGGCGAGATCGCGCTGCGGCATCCATTCGACGAAGAGGTCGAGATTGGCCGACAGGGCGAGATGATCATAGGAAAGTATGGGCCATTCGCCGCCGCGATAGGGCAGGACGGTGGGCGCAGGCGCGCGATGGACGGCGGCCAGCACTTCGGCGGCGGCGGCGTAGAGCCCGGTCTCGTCCCCGCCTTTCAGGATGACTTCAGCGAAAAGGTCATCGCCCAGATCCTCTAGGAGGGCGAGGCCGAGCGGGATGTCCTGGTCCAGCACGGCCGGCGCCGAAAGCCCAAGCCCCCTCAGATAGTCGGCGACGGCGGCGAAGGCTTCAACGCGCGAGGCGGCGAGGCGCGCGACGGCGTTCCAGCCCATCTTCAGGCGTTGCTCGTCATCCGCTCCGGGGGGGCAGGGAAGCGACTCCAGCGGCGGGGCATCCATCAGCATCGCCGTTTCGGTCTTGCGACGCAGCCGCTCATAGCGGCGGGTGGAGGCGTCGGCGCTGAGGGGCGTGCGCGCGGCCTCGCCCCAGCCGGCGCGCTCAAGGAACTCGCGGATCTCGGTTGCGCGCAAGTTGTTACTCATGAGTAGGGCGCCAGTCGCCATCGAGCCGTGTGCTCCAGTCATCCAAATCAACAAGCCGGGCGATTCGGCCCGGTCCCCCGAAGGATAGCCGAACTTCCAGCCGTGCGACCGGAAGAAGGCGGCCAAGCCTTTCCGGCCATTCGATCAGCGCGAGGCCATCCACAGCTTCCTCCAGCCCGAGTTCGCGGGCCTCGTCGGGATTTTCGAGCCGGTACAGATCGAAGTGCCAGATGGGCAGGCCGGGACTGTCGTATGTCTGCACCAGGGTGAAGGTGGGGCTGGGAATATCGGTGTCCGCGCCGGCCAGCCGGCGGATGAGGGCCCGCGCCAGCGTGGTCTTGCCCGCGCCGAGGTCGCCGGAGAGCGCGATCACATCGCCCGGCCTGACCAGAACGGCCAGACGGGCGCCCAGCGCCGCGGTTTCGGTCTCGTCAGGCAGGGGAATGCACAACGTCCTCATTCCGGGTGGTTTGGCGGGTGGAGCCGGCGCTGACAATGGGGTCAAGCATCGCCTGAACCGGGCGGGCCATATCATCCTGTGCAGACGGACTGGCCATGCTATGACCGCCTCGTTTCGGAAGGGAATTGGCCATGCCCGCTGCGCCCCAGCGAGTTGTGATCCTCGGCGCCGGACAGGCCGGCGGACAGGCCGCGTATTCCTTGCGGTCGGGCGGTTTCGACGGCGAAATCATCCTGGTGGGCGATGAGCCGGCGCCCCCTTACCAGCGTCCGCCCTTGTCCAAGGCCTACTTCAAGGGCGAACTGGAAGCCGACCGCCTGTTCCTGAAGCCGCTGGACTACTACGCGGAAAACCGTGTCGAGCTGGTGACCGGCGATGCGGCGACGGGGATCGACCTCGCCAGCCGGCAGGCCTTGCTCGCCAGCGGGCGGCGCCTGCAGTGGGACAGGCTGGTGATTGCAACCGGCGCGCGGCCGCGCAAGCTCGACTTGCCCGGCGCAGGGCTGGGCGGCATCGCGGAGCTGCGGACCCTGGCGGATGTCGACCGGCTGAAGCAGCTGGCGGCCCCCGGCTCACGGATGGTCGTGATCGGCGCCGGCTATATCGGGCTCGAGGCGGCGGCGGTGGGCCGGCAACTGGGGCTCGATGTCGCCGTGCTGGAAGCGATGCCTCAGGTCCTCTCGCGCGTGGCGGGTCCGGAGATCGGCGCTTTCTACACGCACATACATCGCGCCGCCGGAACGGACGTGCGACTCGGCGCGAAAATCGAGGCGTTCGAGGGCGTCGGCGTCGTCTCGGGCGTCAGGCTGGCGGACGGCGAAGTGCTGCCGGCGGATTTCGTGCTTGTGGGCGTCGGCGTGCTGCCCAATCTCGATCTGGCGCAGGCGGCGGGTCTGACCTGCGGCAATGGCATTGTCGTCGATGCGGGCATGCGGACCAGTCATCCGGATGTCTATGCCGTGGGCGACGTGGCCTGGCGGCCGCTGGTCCACTATGGGCGGGAGGGCCGGCTGGAGTCGGTCCACAACGCCATCGAGGGCGGCAAGCTGGCGGCGGCGTCCATTCTTGGTCATGCCCCGCCGCCGCTGGAGGCGCCCTGGTTCTGGTCGGACCAGTTCGATCTGAAGCTGCAGACGGCGGGTCTGTGGACAGGGGCGGACGAGCGGGTGGTGCGCGGCGATCCTTCCAGTCGGGCCTTTGCCGTATTTTACCTTAAGGAAGGCTGCCTGATCGCGGTGGACGCCGTCAATGCGGCCCCGGAATACCTGGTCGGAAAGAGGCTGGTTGCGGCGAAAGCGAAGGTTGCGCCCGGCGAACTCGTTGATAAATCGATGTCGATGAAGGACATCGGCGCCCGCGCTTTGAGCTAGCAGCCGTGGACTCAGACAGGCGTCACGCCACAGACTTCAAGGAAGACCATGCCGAAGATCACCTATGTGGATTCGTCCGGGACCGAACGCACGGTCGAGGGCAAGAACGGCATGACCGTGATGGAAACAGCCATCAAGCACAATATTCCGGGGATCGACGCGGACTGCGGCGGGGCGTGCGCCTGTGCGACCTGCCATGTCTATGTCGATCCGGCCTTCGCGGACAGGGTCGGCAAGCCCTCGGCAATGGAGCAGTCGATGCTCGACTTCGCCGAGAACGTGAAGGAGACTTCACGCTTGTCCTGTCAGATCAAGATCCGCGAGGAGCTCGACGGCCTCAGGGTGACAACGCCGGAAAGCCAGCACTAGGTGGTCATCGAACCCTTGATGCGGCGCGATCGGGATTGCGCCGCCGGCGCGGCGCCAGCATGATGACGGAGTCCTGACCGAGGTTCATCGCATGCGCCGCGCCCTGTCTTACGCACTGTTCGCAGCAGGTTTTGCTGCGATCCTGGTCGGGTGCGATGGCGATCCGAGCGAGGCGCTGGCAAGGGCGGAGCCCGCCACGGGCGAGAGCCTCTCCACCTATGCCCGCAACATTGCCGAGACGGTCGACATCGCCAGCAATTCGGATCTGGTGCAACGGTTCTGCAGGAATGGTCTCGGCGGACCGTGCCCGGACGACATCATGCAGCAACTGGCCGATCACGGCTATGTTGGCGGCGGCACAGGCGTTGATCTTGCGCATGTGTTCGTGGTGATCGTGGCGGACCGCAAGGACGGCGATCCCGACATGATCTCCACCGACGAGGACTATCTCTACGCGGCCTATCGCGTGGCCTTGGGCCGCGATCCGGATTCCGGCGGCGCCCAGGACAATCTCCGTTTCATCCAGGATACGGGGAATCGCAAGCAGATGCTTCGCAGCCTCCTCCAGTCCGAAGAGTTCAAGCAGCAACAGTAGCAAGATCGGGGGGCCGCATGGACGCGCCGCCGGAGCAAGCCGCCAGGAAGCGGCCTTTCCATGAGCCCGATACCGCAACAGGCAAGCTGCTGCGCGACATGTTGCGGCATCTGCGCCAGGCGAAGCAGAACCGCGAGGATGCGATGCAGTTCGTCGCGTTTGCGACGGCGCATGTCCGTTTCAGCAAGAGCCAGCTGTTTCAGGATGTGTGGGCGCTCTGGGAGACCGGCGGGAAGAGGGGCGGGTATTTCGTCGAGTTTGGAGGGGGCGACGGCGAGTTCCTCAGCAACACGTGGTACCTGGAAAAAAGCTGGGGCTGGCAGGGCGTCGTTGCCGAGCCGCATCCCCATTTCGCGGCGTCCCTGGCAGGGAAACGCAGCTGCTCCATCTCGCACAAGGCGGTCTTCTCGCGATCGGGCGAGAAAATGCGGTTCGTGGCGACGGCGGAGGAAGAGCTGTCACGGCTGGAAATCGTGGTTCCCGACGACACCCATGAGCGTTCCGGCGCCAGGAGCCCGGTTGGTTTGATCGAGGTTGAAACCATATCGCTGGCCGATCTTCTCGAAGAGGCGGAAGCGCCCTTCGAGATAGACTACATGTCCATCGATACGGAGGGCTCGGAACTGGCCATCCTCAGCGCGTTCGACTTCTCAAGTCGGAATATCCGGTGCATCAGTGTCGAGCACAATGGTACTCCCAACCGGCAAGCCATTCACGATTTGCTGACGGCCAATGGCTACCGGAGAAAATGGCCGTCCCTGTCGGCATGGGATGACTGGTATGTCCGGAAATGATGACCATGACGCCCAAATCCATCCTGATCGTCGGCGGCGCCGGATATATCGGCTCCCATGCTGCGAAGGCCGCGCGGCTGGCAGGACGCGAGCCGATCGTATTCGATGATCTGAGCTCCGGGCGCGCGCATGCCGTGCGCTGGGGTCCGCTTGTCAGGGGCGACATCCGCAGGGCGGACGATGTGCGGGCGGCGATCCGGACGTACAGGCCCGATGCCGTGATGCAGTTTGCGGCTCGCATCGAGGTGGGAGAGGGCGAGAAGGACCCGGCGCACTTTTACGACAACAACGTGGCCGGCACCCTGAATCTTGTTCGGGTCATGCTTGAGGAGGGGGTCAGGTCGCTGGTGTTCT
>CAZTMG010000070.1:7567-9695 GCA_964614815.1 uncultured Rhizobium sp.
CGATCTATGGCGATCCGGAGCGGTTGCCGCTGACCGAGGATCTGCCGAAGCGCCCAGTGTCCGTCTATGGCCGCACCAAGCTGGTGTGCGAGCAGATGCTGGAAGACATCTCCCGCGCTCACAAACTCAACTTCGCGGCCCTGCGCTATTTCAATGCGGCGGGTGCCGATCCCGATGGCGAGATCGGCGAGGAACACGATCCGGAGACGCATCTCATTCCGAATGCGTTGAGGGCGGCGGGGGCGGGGGCGGGGGAGGCAGGGGGAGCGATGAAGCTGTTCGGCGCGGACTATCCGACGCCGGACGGGACCTGCATCCGGGATTTCATCCATGTAACCGACCTGGCCGAGGCGCACATCCTTGCGGCGGACAGGATCGCGCGGGACATGACAAACCTGCAACTCAATCTCGGGACGGGGGAGGGCCGCACCGTGCGCCAGGTCCTGAAGGCCGTGGAGAGGGCGACGGGCCGCGCGGTCCCGGTCGAGATCTGCCCGCGGCGGCCGGGCGACGCCGTGGCGCTGTATGCCGACCCCGCGAAGGCCGCCCAGACGCTGGGCTGGCGGCCCAGGCTGTCGGATCTCGACACGATCGTGGGCACGGCCTGGGCCTTCCACCGCAGGGCGTGGGGGCTCGGCGCTTGATCTGGGCGGGCAACCGGCCGATCAAGGCGGCAGGTTCAACTGAGGCGGAAGAGGCGGCAAGTCACGGTGCAGGGCGTTCGCAAGGGCATAGTACTGGCCGGAGGCGCCGGCACGCGCCTGTGGCCGCTGACGATCGCGACCTCCAAGCAGCTCCTGCCGGTCTATGACAAGCCGCTGGTGTACTACCCGATCTCGACCCTGATGCTGGCGGGGATCCGGGACATCCTCATCATCACCACGCCCGAGGATGCTCCGGCCTTCCGCAGGCTGCTGGGCGATGGCTCGCAGTGGGGCGTCAGATTCACCTTCGCGGCGCAACCGAAACCCGAGGGTCTGGCGCAGGCCTTCATCATCGGCGAGGCGTTCGTGGCCGGCGACCCGTGCGCGCTCGTCCTGGGCGACAACATCTTCCACGGCGAGGGACTTGGCGACCTGCTGCGCAAGGCGGCGATGCAGACGGAGGGGGCGACGGTGTTCGCCGCCCGCGTCAGCAATCCCCGGCGCTATGGCATTGTCGGCTTCGACGCCGCGGGCCGGGCGTCCAGCATCGAGGAAAAACCCGACATGCCGAAGTCCAGCTGGTCGGTGACGGGGCTCTATTTCTATGACGCCAGCGTGTGCGAGCGGGCGCGGGCGGTGAAGCCCTCGGGTCGCGGCGAGCTGGAGATCACGGATCTCAACCGCATGTATCTCGAGGCCGGACAGCTGGAGGTCGTGAAGCTGGGGCGGGGGCACATGTGGCTCGACAGCGGCACGCAGGACAGCCTGATGGAGGCGGCCGAATATGTCGCCGCCATCGAGAAACGGCAGGGCCTCAAGATCGGCGCGCCGGAGGAGGTCGCCTGGCGGCAGGGCTTCATCGACGCCGACCAGGTGCGCGCGCTTGCGAAGCCGCTGATGGGAAGCGGCTATGGCGACTACCTCCTGGGCATGCTCGACCCGCCGCATTGAGCGCGGAGATTGACGCCGCCCCGACGATTGGTCAGGTGGGAACACGCGGAGGCGAGGCATGCGGGTTCTGGTGACGGGAGGGGCAGGGTTCATCGGCTCCGCCGTGTGCCGCAGGATCGCGCGCCGGCCGGGCTGGCGGACGGTCAATCTCGACAAGCTGACCTATGCCGCGAACCTTGCGTCGCTGGCGGACATTGCGGATTTGCCGAGCTACCGGCTTGTCCAGGGCGATATCCGCGACCGGGAGCTGCTGGCGGGGCTGTTTGCGGATTTCCGCCCGCAGGCGGTGATGCATCTGGCGGCCGAAACGCATGTCGACCGGTCGATCATGGCGTCCGAGGCGTTCATCCAGACCAACATCAACGGCACGCACGCCCTGCTGGAAGCGGCGCTGACGCATTGGGAGAAGCTCGGCGCCGACGACAGGCAGGCCTTCCGGTTCATCCATGTCTCGACGGACGAGGTGTACGGGTCGCTGGGCGAGACGGGGCTGTTCAGCGAAGAGACCGCCTACGATCCGCGCTCGCCCTATT
>CAZTMG010000070.1:9718-12777 GCA_964614815.1 uncultured Rhizobium sp.
ATCTCGCGAGCGCCTGGCACCACACCTACGGCCTGCCGGTGATGATCTCGAACTGCTCCAACAATTACGGGCCGTTCCAGTTTCCCGAGAAGCTGATCCCGAACACCATCCTCAACGCGCTGGCGGGCCAGCCGATCGACGTCTATGGCGATGGCGGCAATATCCGCGACTGGCTTTTCGTCGAGGATCATGTCGACGCGCTGCTGGCGATTCTCTCAGGCGGCCAGCCGGGGCGGACCTACAACATTGGCGGGCATGGCGAGCGCACGAACATCGCGGTCGTCGAACGCATCTGCGGCCTGCTGGACGAGATGGCGCCGCGCGGCCAGCCGCATCGCGACCTGATACGCTTCGTCGCCGACCGTCCCGGGCATGACCGCCGCTACGCCATCGACGCATCGCGCATCAGGAGCGAACTCGGCTGGGCGCCGCGTCATGATGTCGAGACTGGACTGCGGACGACGGTGCGCTGGTATCTCGATCATGAGGACTGGTGGCGGCCGATCCGCGCGCTGCGCCATTCGGGCGAGCGGCTGGGCCTGAAGCGCGAGGCGACGTGATGGAGATTGCGCGGACAGCCATCGACGGCGTTCTCGTCATCCGGCCGAAGAAGTTCGAGGATGCGCGCGGGTTCTTCGCGCCGGTGTTTCGCGCGGCGGATCTCGCTGCGGCCGGGGTGAGCCATGGCTGGGTGCAGGAAAACCAGTCGCTCTCGCGCCGCAAGGGCACGGTGCGCGGGCTGCATTTCCAGCGGCCGCCATTTGCCCAGGCCAAGCTGGTGCGCGTCGTGCGCGGCGCGGCGATGGATGTGTGCGTCGACCTGCGCGCCGGATCGCCAACCTACGGACAGCATGTCGCCGTGGAGCTGACGGCGGAGAACCTCGCGCAGGTCTACATCCCCACGGGGTTCGCGCACGGCTTCTGCACGCTGACCGATGACACGGAGGTCGTCTACAAGGTTTCGGCGGACTGGTCGGTTGCGCACGAAGGCGGCCTGCTGTGGAGCGACCCCGCGCTGGGCATCCGCTGGCCGGTGGCGGAAGGCGATGCGGTGCTGTCCGACAGGGACAGGAGCTGGCCGACGCTGGACGCGAGCAGCGGTCGCTGAGGCGACGGCGGCCGGGACGGGTGGATCAAGGCGCGCCGCTTCCGTTCAAGCCGTCCGCTCTAATCGCAGGAATAACCGGGACGTTCGATCCAGTCGTGATGTTCCCTGAGCATGGACCTTATGACCGAGGGCGCGAGCTGGTCTTTCCAGCGCCCATCGCGGCCATCGTTGCGATGGCTGGCGTGCGTCAGGCATTCCGGGTCGTGCGCGTTCTGGCCTTCCTGCAGGATCAGGCGCATGGCGTTGAACAGCCATGTGCTGCCGCTTCGCGGTATCCCTGCACAGACAAAGGTGGCCATGTCCTTCACCGGAGCCGACAAGCTGGCCGCCTGGCCGACCGGAAAGCCGGCCGCTTTCCGTTCACACCTTGAGGCGCGCGTCGCCCTTTTCAACGTGCGCGACAAACCATGCGTAGGCGTGTTCGAGGCCCGAGCGCAGGTCGTATTTCGGCGCCCAGCCCATCGCCTTGAGTCTGGAGACGTCCATCAGCTTGCGCGGCGTGCCGTCCGGCTTGGTCGGATCCGTGACGATGCGGCCCCTGAAGCCGACCACCTCGCACACGAGCCGCGCCAGTTCGAGAATGGTGATATCCTCGCCGCTGCCGACATTCACGTGCCGGTTGCCGGAATAGGTCTTCAGCAGGTGGACCATCGCGTCGGCGGCGTCGTCCACGTGGAGGAATTCGCGCCGCGGCGAACCCGAACCCCAGATCTGCAGGGAATCGGCGCCTGTCGCGCGCGCATCATGCGCCTTGCGGAGCAGGGCGGGGATGACGTGGCTCTTTTCCAGATCGTAGTTGTCGCCCGGACCATAGAGATTGGTCGGCATGGCGGAGATATAGTCGACGCCATGCTGGCGCCGGTAGGCCTCGCACATCTTGAGGCCGGCGATCTTGGCGATGGCGTACCACTCATTCGTGGGTTCGAGCGGGCCGGTGAGCAGGGCGTCTTCCGGGATCGGCTGCGGGGCGAATTTCGGATAGATGCAGGACGATCCGAGAAAGAGCAGCTTTTCGACGCCGGCGCGGAAGGAGCCTTCGATCACCGCCGTCTCGATCGCGAGATTGTCGAACAGGAAGTCCGCCGGATAGGTGTCGTTCGCGAGTATGCCGCCGACCTTCGCGGCCGCCAGCACCACCGCATGCGGCCTGCGGTCGGCCAGCCAGGCGCGCACGCCCGCCTGGTCGCGCAGGTCGACCTCGTCGCGGCCGACCGTGAGGATCTCGCAGTCCTCGCCGGCAAGCCGCCTGACGATGGCGGACCCCACCATGCCGCGATGGCCGGCGACGAAGACGCGCTTGCCGGAAAGGGCGAAGGCGGGCTGGCTCATCTGCCTCTCCTGTGCCGGCCGCGCCTAGTGAGCGGCGGGGTCCTTGCGCCATTGCTCGCGCGCGATGCGGGCGACGTCGCTGGCGACCATTTCCGAGACGAGCTGCCTGAACGGCGTCCTGGGCTCCCAGCCGAGTTTCCGGCGCGCCTTGCTGGCGTCGCCGTGCAGGAGATCGACCTCGGTGGGGCGGAAGTAGCGCGGATCGACCCGGACAAGCGGGTCGCCGCTCCTCGCGTCGTACCCGACTTCATCGACGCCCTTGCCTTTCCACGCGATCGTGCGGCCGACCTCGGCGAAGGCGAGTTCGACGAACTCGCGCACAGAATGCACCTCGCCGGTGGCGAGGACGTAGTCGTCGGGCTCGGGCTGCTGCAGCATCAGCCACATGCCCTCGACGAAGTCCCTGGCGTGGCCCCAGTCCCGCTTCGCGTCGAGATTGCCGAGATAGAGCGTCTTCTGCAGGCCCTTCTCGATGGCGGCGACGGCGCGCGTGATCTTGCGCGTGACGAAGGTTTCGCCGCGCGTGGGGCCTTCATGGTTGAACAGGATGCCGTTCGAGGCGTGCATGCCATAGGCCTCGCGGTAGTTCACCGTGATCCAGAAGGCGTAGAGCTTGGCGGCG
>CAZTMG010000071.1:0-4283 GCA_964614815.1 uncultured Rhizobium sp.
GATGACCGATGTGGAGCCGGAACGGCTGCGGGAGCGGCGGGGCCAGGATTTTTTCGGGGTGCGCTTTGCCATGCGACAAGCTGTGCGCCCGGCCGGTTACCGAATGGTTGATTCGGCGGGTATTCGGCCTTGCGCTGGCGCCCCTTGGGGTGTCACTTGCGCCCGGATTTCAGGAGCTGCGTCCATGACCGGTGTTGCAGTGGTCGGCGTCCAGTGGGGCGACGAGGGCAAAGGCAAGATCGTGGACTGGCTCTCCAGCCGGGCCGACGTGATCGTGCGCTTCCAGGGCGGCCACAATGCGGGCCACACGCTGGTGATCGACGGCAAGGTGTTCAAGCTGAACCTGCTGCCTTCAGGGGTCGTGCGTGGCGGCAAGCTCTCCATCATCGGCAATGGCGTGGTGGTGGACCCGTGGCACCTGCTCAACGAGATCGAGTCGATCGCGAAGTCGGGCGTGCATCTCGGGCCGGACGATCTGATCCTCGCCGACAACGCCGTGCTGATCCTGCCCTGGCACAAGGACATCGACGCGGCGCGCGAGGAAGCGGCGGCCGGCGCGCAGATCGGGACGACCCGGCGGGGCATCGGGCCGGCGTATGAGGACAAGGTGGGGCGTCGCGCCATCCGCGTGGCCGATCTTGCCGATCCCGCGGCGCTGGATCTGAAGCTCGACCGCCTGCTGGCGCACCATCGCCCGCTGCGCGCGGGGCTCAACCTGCCTGAGCCGGATGCCGCGCAGCTCAAGAAAGACCTGCTGGCCATCGCTCCGCAGATTCTGGCTTACGCGCAACCGGCGTGGGAGCGGCTGGATCAGGCTGTGCGGCTTGGCCGGCGCATCCTGTTCGAAGGCGCGCAGGGCGTGATGCTCGATGTGGACCACGGCACCTATCCGTTCGTGACGTCGTCCAACGTCGTGTCGGGACAGGCGGCGGCGGGATCGGGCACCGGGCCGGGATCGATCAACTATGTGCTGGGCCTTGCGAAGGCCTACACGACGCGCGTGGGCGGCGGGCCGTTCCCGACAGAACAGGACAATGAGATCGGCCAGCGTCTCGGCACGGTGGGGCACGAGTTCGGCACCAACACGGGCCGTGCGCGGCGCTGCGGCTGGTTCGACTCTGTGATGGTGCGGCAGGCGTGCGCCGTCTCGGGCGTCAACGGTCTCGCGCTCACCAAGCTCGACGTGCTGGACGGGTTTGACGAGATCAAGGTCTGCACCCACTACAAGCTGGGCGACCGCGTCATCAGCCACTTCCCCTCGGGCATGACGGAACAGGCGCAGGTGGAGCCGGTCTATGAGACCGTGAAGGGTTGGAAAGGCTCGACGCGCGGCGCGCGCTCGTGGACGCAGCTTCCCGGCGAAGCGGTGAAGTATGTGCGGCGGCTGGAAGAGCTGGTTGGCAAGCCGGTGGCCCTGCTTTCGACCAGCCCGGAGCGCGAGGACGTGATCCTGATGCGGGATCCGTTCGAGAAGTAGCTAATTCGGCGCAGGCGTCGGCTGCTGCGCCTGGAGGGCGAACACGCTGGCGGCGTGTTCAGCGGCGGCCGCTAGTGTTGAATAAGTCTGAGTTGGCCGCGTAACATCGCACGCGATCATCCAGGTGGCGGCGCCAAAGGTGTTTGGCTCGACCTTCTTGCGGTTCGCAGTCGTGCGCCGGTTGGCGACGAGCGGAAGGTTCGGTTTCTTCGGATCGGCGATGTAAGCCGAGCCGTAGGTCGCAATTTCCGGAGTGCCCATGCAGACAACGCGGAACGGCGTCCACTGGGCCTTCACCGGGTTGCTGTCCACCATCTGGTCAGTGCGGAAGATATACAGTTGCCAGCCCGATACGGTTCCACCATCGCGGTAGAAGCTGGCTGTGTCGAGATAGAGAACATCGTTTGCGCCCCGGCCCGCCATGGCGAACGCGTGCGGCTGTGACGGCGAGTCATCGAGGAAGATGGGGGAGATGGGTGAGTCCCCCAGCGCACAGGACGTGATGTTGTTCTCCAGCAGCAAGTCCTTCATGGCCGCAATGCGCGCCCTATGAACCTCGCGGCGTTGCGCAATAGTTTCGGGTGTGTAGCCAGCGAGCGTTACGAGCGGGTAGGTACCCATGTAGCGGATGCGGATGAAATCGAGAGACTTCTTTCTTGCGTCGATCTCGGCCTGCGTGAATCTGCCCACATTCTGTTCGCGTTCGACACGTGCGACGATCTCGCTGCAGTGGAGCGCCGTTTCCGCCGCAGCGATCTGGGTGGCCGTTGGCGGCGTTTGCGCGGAGGCAATGCCCGCCAGCGCGAACGCTAACGACATCGCTGCCCAGCTCCGCACGTCTCTCGCCTCCTGCTAACGAGGATTTTGGCGCGTTCCCATCTGGTGTCAATCAGCCATGTCAGTGGGCCTTCGGCCTGAACGCAATCAGCACATTCCCCGGCGGTTCGCCAAAGCGGGCGTAGCCCGATTGCACGAACAGCGTGCCATCGCCGGCAATATAGGGCGCCGAATCCAGGCCGCCGCCCTGGCCGGGGATGCCGGTGACGGTGTTGGGATAAGCGCGATTGGTCATGTATTCAAAGAGCACGTCGCCGGTCTTCGCATCAAAGATGCGGAGCATGCCCTGCGTCGTGCCGGTGACGACGGCGCCATCGACCAGCAACGGGGCTGGCGACATGCCGAGGCGGCAGATGCCCGTGGGGCGCGGCGGCGGCGCGGTTGGAGCGGGCGCGGCCGTTGCTGTTGCAGTCGGTGCAGTCGGGCGAGGCGGCGACGCGATGCGCGGCGTCGGCAGGACGGGTGCGTTGACGTGCTGCAGGCGCCATTCGGGCGCGGGCGTGTAGGCCTTCGCGACAGGAAGGTCCGCGCCGCAGTCGCGCTGATTTGGCTTGTAGGACCAGCGGATCTCGCCCGTCATGGCATCGAGGGCGTGGATGCCGGGACCGAAGTTCGGATTTTCGCCGGGGGCCGGTGGACGATTGGGGTCGTTCATGGGTGCGAAGATCAACTCGCCGTCGAAGGCGAGGCCCCAGTGTGCGCCGCCATTGGCGGAGCCGCGGCCTACCTTGTTCGACCAGACGAGCTGCCCGTTGTCGGGATTGATCGCCCAGATGACGCCGGACTTCTGGCCGGCGACCACCAGTTCGGAGCCGTCCACGCGGGTAATCAGCATGGCGGTCGCGCCGAAGTCATGATCGGGGCTGTGGTACTCGCCCGGCCAGTCGCAGTTTGCGCCGCGACGGCCGCAGGCATAGTTCCAGATATCGGCCTTGGTCGCCTGGAACACCCAGCGCTTCGCGCCGGTGTCGAGATCGTAGGCTATGATGGCGTCGGACGTATCGGTGGCGGGCCAGGACACATTCTCGCCCGTGCCGGCATAGGCGACGTTGCGCTTGGGATCGATCGTGGGCGTCGACCAGATGATGGCGCCGGAGGGGCCCCATTGCTGCGTTCCCGTGCGACTGAGGCGCGTGGGCTTTGCCTCTTCCATTGTCGTGCCGGTCCAAAGCTTCTCGCCCGTCTTCAGGTCGAAGGCGACGAGGGCCCCCTGACCCTTGCAGCACTCATAGTCGTCGGCGCCGGCATAGTTGACCTCGATGGCTGAAACCGGCGTGATGACCTTGCCGTCATGCACGACCGGCGCGCCGGTGATGCGGTTGTACTCGTTGAGGCGGGCGTTGGACACCCAGAGCCTGCGACCTGTCCTTGCATCGACCGCATGAACGAAGCCGGCCGCGTCACCCATGATGATTGCGCCGTCGCCATCCCCCATCTCCGCAAAGGTGAGCGAGGAGCGGAGCGTCATCTCGGAAACATAGTGCCACTTCACGCAGCCCGTGTTGGTGTCGAGGGCGTAGAGGCGGCCGGAGTCCGTTGCTGCGATGAAGATCGTGTCGCCGATGATGACGGGCTGGGACCGCATGGTGGGCGTCTGCGGGAAGGCGGCGACCCAGGCGATCTCCAGATCCTTCATCTGCGCGCGCGCAAGGCCTGTTTGTTCTGCGCTCTGCCGGCGATTGGCGTCATTGGTGACGCCGAAGGTGGTTGAGATGCGCGGCGCGTTTTCGAGGCGTACCTCGCGCAGCTTCACAGGGCAGCGGGCGGCGGCGATCCAGCCGTCATTGGTTGCATCGGAGGCCGGAAGCCAGTCGATCAGCTGCGCGAGATCTTCCTTCGGAACATCCTTGGCCTGGATCTTCATGTAGCCGAGTTCGAGCGCGTACTTCACCGTCGCGCGGTTGAACTGGCGGATCGCCTCGAAGGAGGGAGCGCCGCTCCTGCCGCCATCGTCGTGGCACGAAGCGCA
>CAZTMG010000071.1:4303-4561 GCA_964614815.1 uncultured Rhizobium sp.
CTTGCCGGGATGTTCGGCGCGGGCGGATTGGGCGGCAATCTCGCCGGGACCCGGGGCGCAGCCGGATACGACAACGGCAATGGCAGCCGCCAGCGCGAAGGCGCGGACCTGGCCCATGATTCTCCTCCCCGGAGGCTGATGCTGGAGTCTGGCGCTCCCTGAGTTCAAGCTATCGCCGGGCCGCCGCGTTTGCCAAGGCGGAGCGGGTCAAGGAGATGTGAGGGCGCTTACTCGGCGGCGACGGGAAGGGTCCGGCGC
>CAZTMG010000071.1:4588-12642 GCA_964614815.1 uncultured Rhizobium sp.
GGTCGAGCCCCGCGTGGAAGCCGTGCGGACGCCAGCCCAGGGCCTGTTCCGCATCCGCGGGGTCCAGCATGGGGCCGACCAGGGCGGCGGAGGCGTCGCCCGCGCAGCTGATGCGGTCGAGCCAGGGACCATCGGCGCGCGGGGCGCGTTCGTCCAGCAGGGCGCAGACGGATTCGGCGACGTCGATGTCGCGGCGTTCGGCGCCGACAGAGAGATCGACCCGAGCAGGCGCGGCGGGCGCCGACGCGGCCAGCAGGAGGCCGTGGGCGAGATCGCGAATGGGCAGCCAGTCGCGCACATTTTCTCCGGCGTTGCCGATCACGACGGGCTGGTCGTGGAGCAGGCTGGCGAGGAGGCGCGCCAGGAAGGAGGTCTGCGGCTGCCAGGGCCCGAAGGCTTCGCCGGCGGCGCAGGCGACGAGCGGCAGGCCCCAGGCGCGCGACCAGCGATCGATCAGCGCCGTCGCCGCCCCGCGCGAGGCCTGAGACGGCGTGAGCGGGCTGGGGATGTCGGGTTCGGCCTGTTCCAGATGCACGATGCGGAAACGCCCAAGCGCCTCGTCGCGGAGGCTGTCGCGATAATGACGCGCCGCCTCGATGACGGCATGGGCGGCGCCGACATCGTCTTCCAGGAGCGGTTCGGGGTTGTCATCCGGGCTTGCTGCGAGATGGATGATGGCGTCGGGCGCGAACTCGCGGATCACGGCGCGCATCAGGGCGCGATCACAGACATTCGCCTCAAGGCGTGCATGGCCTTCGCGGTTCATGATTGGCGAAAGGGCTGGCGCCGGACTGGAGCGCCGGCGGCGATCGATGTTCAGCACCTGGTCGCCGCGTTCGACGGCAAGGCGCACCACGGCTGCCCCCACGAATCCGCATCCGCCTGTTACAAGGACGCGCATCCGCGTGACCCTCCAGCCGTTAACCTCTCGCTGATTTATGGTTAGCGGCCCGTTAATGGGTTACGGGCGTCTATTTGCCTGTGCGACGGAACGTGTAGATCACGTTGTCGAGGCCGAGCATGATCCTCTCCTCGTCCAGCATGGCGAAATCGAGCGCCACGTCCGCATCGCTGTCGCTGCAGGTATAGGTAAGCACCGTGATATCGGGCGAGGTGAAGCCGAGGCTGGCCGCGTCAGCGTCGGGATCGGGCAGGTTGCCCTGGAACAGGCTGCGCGCGCTGGCCATGTTCGTGGAAAAGCTCGGTTTGCTGCAGGTGAGGAGGGGCGGCCCGGTCGTTTCGTCCGCCCGGAGCGTGAATGTCGTCATGGCCGGGTCCGGCGCGGGGTCTTCGCCCGGTCCCTTCCACCATGGCGCGATGCGGGCGGCCGTCAGCTCCCACGTACCGAAGAACGGGTTGCGGGGTGTGGGGATGTCTGCGCCTTCGGCGGACTTGTTCTCCGCGGCCGGGGAGCAGGCGGCGAGGGCGATGAGGGCGATGGCGAGAATCGTCTTCATGGCGAGAGACTGACTCAACTTGTCCGGCGCGAGAAGACATGCGCCAGCGCAATGGCGCCGGCGGCGGCGACGTTGAGGCTGTCCATGCCGGCGGACATGGGGATGGAGACCCGCCTGGCCTGACCCATGAGGTCTGCCGGAAGCCCGGGCCCTTCAGCGCCAAGGATGAGGGCGAGGCGGCCGGGCGGCGTCAGCGTGTGAAGCGGGGCTCCGTTTGTCGGCGAAAGCGCCCATGGCGCGATGGCCGCCTCGACGAGCGTGGCGAGGAGGCTCTGGCCCGATCCGCCCCGCGCGAAGGGCAGGGTGAGAGCGGCGCCCGAGGAGACGCGGATCGACTTGCGGTAGAGCGGATCGCAACTGGTCTCATCGAGCAGCACGGCGTCTGCGCCCAGGGCCGCGGCATTTCGGAAGCAGGCTCCGACATTGTCGTGATTGGAAAGGCCGACGAGAACGCACAGGGTGACAGGGCCCGACGGCAGACTGGCGACCAGCTCCTGCGGTGTTTGGCCGGGCGTGCGTCGGGCAAGGGCGAGGACGCCGCGATGGATGTGGAAGCCGGCGATGGCGTCCATCACCGGCTGGCTGGCGACGTAGACCGGAACCTTTGGCGACAGGTATTCGAGCAGCGGGGCGAGCGGACCCTGCCGCGCCTCGGCGATCAGCAGCGATTGCACCGGAAAACGGGAGGCGCGGATCAGCCTTTCAAGCGCAATGGCGCCTTCGACGATGAAGCAGCCATGACGGTCGAGCGCACTGTCCTTGAGATCGCGAAAGGCGGCAAGGCGCGGGTCGGCGGGGTCTGTGATCCGGATCGGCACGGGATCGTTCTGACGCCTCGCGCGCATGCAGGCAAGCAGGCGCGATCCCCGCCATGGGCGGGGTGCGGGCCTGGGCTGGGGTCAGGCTAGCTGTGGAGAGGGTCGCCCGTTCCGACGAAGGTCAGGGAGAGCGCGGCGAGGCTTGCGCCTTGACGATAGACCCCCTCCGCCGCGCGACGACGATGCCTTCGCACGCCGTCTCTCCCAGTCGCGTTGCGACCAGAGGGAACGGAACGGCGGTCTTGCCTCCACCAGTCCGCAGGACTGGGGGAGGCGGATCGCGCGCGCGTGTGAGCGGGACGGAGGGTCTGGCGCGGCGTGGCTGCTGATGCACGCGGCGCGGGGGGAAGGGTCCTTCTGGTCTGGACGAGTTTCGCCACGAGTCCCACGAAGACGCACAGCGCCGCCTCCAGCCAACGCTGGATGAGCGGCGGGTCGCCCAAGCCGTATGTGCGTGTCCGTGCCCGTGTCATGGGCGCGATTATACGCCCGAAAACCGCCCGGCCGGATCCGGTCGCGTGTTTCCAACACTTTTCAGAGCCAACGCCCTGAAAAGCCGACGGAAGATTTTTCCCGACCTGTCGGAATCCAGACGCGCGCGTGCTCCAAAAACACAGCCGGAGGTTGTTCCTGACGCTAGCGCGACGGCCTGGTTGCAGCGCGCTCTTTCGCCAGCCGGTCCGCGCGCTCGGCGGCGAGGCGGTCGCGGCGCAGTTCGTCGCGCCGGAGCACGACGTTCTGGAGCAGCCAGGCGCAGAGGAAGACGCTGACCGCGCCGACGAGGGCGAGGAAGAGCTGGCCGCCGAAAATGCCGGCCGCATTGCTGTCAGCCGACACGAACAGGAAGGCGTTCATCATGCCGATGATCGCGGCGCCGCTGTAGAAACGCGGGCTTTCCGGCGAGAAGGGCGAGAGAAGGGCGACCCACACGCCCGATATGCCGGCGGCCATGGCGGCGGCGGCATAGCCGGCGACGACCGCCCCGCCCGTCTGTTCGAGCGCGGCGGGAAGGGTGGCGCCGGCCGAGCTGATGGCGCTGCATGCGAGCGCGACGAACGTGCTGCCCCACACCAGCGCGAGGCCGACCAGCGGCGCCAGAACGGCGAAACCGGCTGCCGCCGGCAGGATGGTGGCGCCGATATGCTGCATCACCGCGCGGCGATGCGCGGGCGAACGGAACCGGGACTGGGCGGCTGCGGCGGACATGCCGCAAGCCTATGCGCGCGCGATTAACCGGCGTTGGCCGAGATCGGTGAAAGTTCATCGACCGCGACATGTCCCCGGATGCGCCGCGGACTCCCGGTTGCCGCTGCGCCACGTCTACTCGTGGGACGGAAGTGAGCATATGGCCGGTCTGTCCGGCGCCTATTTACGTCATCGTCAGGGTGTCCCTGCGGAACCGCCGGCAGGGCCTGACTGCAACGCACATTGCGAGAATTGAGGCGACAGGCGCGCGGGATCGGTCATTCTGTCCGCGAGGGGTGAGGACGATGTTCGATGGCGTGATCGATGGCCTGCGCGCCTGGCTGGAGAGCATCCGCGCCTGGGTGCTCGGACAGGACGGCCTGGCCTGGATGCATGGCTGGGTCCGGGATGCGCCGGTGTCGGCGATCTGGATTTTCGTCGTGTTCCTCGTTGTGGTCGCCGTGCTGCTGATCGGCTTCTGGCCGCCGCTGAAGCCGCTTGACGATGACGAACCGGAGCAGCGCGAAGGCGAGTAGCAGCCTTATGCGAACGCCACCTGCATCTGGTCCACGGTGCGGATGGCGCCCGGGTTGAGGCGCGGCGCCTCGCCCACGATGCGCGTATCGGGCGCGAGGCGGGCGATGGCGGCGAGCGTTTCTTCCAGTTCGACGCGGGCGAGCGCCTCGCCGGCGCAGCGATGGGCGCCTGCGCCGAAGGCGAGATGCCAGCGCTGCTGGTCGGTGCGGTGGATGTTGAAGGTCTCCGGGTCGGCGTAGACCTCGGGATCGCGCAGGACGGAGAGGATCGACACCGCGATCACCGCGCCCGCGGGGATGACGAAGCCCTCGATCCCGAAATCCCTGGCGGCGACGCGCGGAATGCCGGAGACGACCGGCTCGAAGCGCAGGCCTTCCTCGGCGGCCTGCCGCTTTAGACCGTCGGGATTGGCGCAGAGATCGCGCCATTGTGCGGGGTGTTGCAGAAGCTGGTAGAGCGACATGCACATGGAATTGCGGGTGGTGTCGGAGCCGGCGAGGATGAGGCCGACGACCTGGGCGCGGATCTCGCCCTCGGTCATGTCGCCGGACGCGGCGGTGGCGGCGACATAGTCGGACAGGAAGTCGCCGCGTGGGTTGGCGCGGCGATCGGCCAGCAGCCTGTCCACATAGGCGTTGAATTCGGTGAGCGACTTCTCGATCTCGGCGCGGCGCGAGACATCGACGAAGCCGATCGATTCGGCCGTGTCGCCGATCCATTTCATGAAGACGGGGAGGTCGGAACGCGGGATGCCGAGAATGTCGGCGATGATGCGGGCGGGAATCTGCGCGGCGAAGCCGTGCAGATAGTCGAACGGGCCCTTGCCGAGATGCTCGCCGATGATCTCGGCGGCGACGGCGGCGGCCTTGGGGCGCATCGCCTCCATCAGCTTGAAGGCGAAGGTGCGGGCGATGGGCTGGCGGCGGCGCTGGTGCGCCTCGCCATTGGCGAAGAGCATCACCTGCGCGACGAAATCGAAGATGGGGCCGTCGAAGATGCCCTGCATCAGCTTCATCTCGGTCTCGAGCTGGCGGGTGTTCTCCGGCGAGACGATCGCGTCGACCATGCGGGCGCGCAGGGCGAGCACCATCGAGCCCATGCCCATCGGCACCTTCACCAGCGGCGTCCTTGCACGAAGGTCGCGGAAGAGGTCGTAGGAGGAGGCGTGCGGATCCTGCAGATCCCAGTCGAGGACGGGGATGTCGGCGTAGGTCTTGAGCGCAGCGGCGGTGTCGGCCATTCGGGGAGGCTCCGGCGCGGATACTTGACAGTGTCAGGAGTACAGGGTTTTGACGCGGCGCGAAAGATGGAATCCGGGTCGCGGGGCGTCCGGCATGCGTGACGCCGGGGCGCCGGGCTGGGCCCGCCTCCGGTTCGCGGGGACCACCGCACGTTCCGGAGGCGGGCGGCGCGGGGGATCTCCAAAAGGCCGTCGCAGACGGCGCTGAGAGAGACGCGCCCCGCGCGTCCGGCGTCCTAGCTGGCGTCGAGGAGACCCTGCTCGCGCGCGGCCTCCCGCATCGCCTTCTGCAGCTTCTCGAAGGCGCGGACCTCGATCTGGCGGATGCGCTCGCGGCTGACATTGTACTCGGCCGAGAGGTCTTCCAGCGTGGTCGGCTCTTCCTTCAGGCGGCGCTCGGTGATGATGTGACGCTCCCGCTCGGTGAGCGATTCCATTGCGCGCTCCAGCAGGCTCATGCGCGCATTGAACTCGTCATTCTCCGCCATGCGCTCGGCCTGGCCGGGCGTGTCGTCGGCAATCCAGTCCTGCCACTCGGCTTCGCCGTCCATGCCGCCGATCGGGGCGTTGAGCGAGGCGTCGCCCCCCGCCGTCATGCGGCGGTTCATGGAGGTGACTTCCTCTTCCGTCACGCCGAGGCGTTTGGAGATTTCAGCCACGTTTTCCGGACGCAGGTCGCCTTCCTCCAGCGCGCTGATCTCGCCCTTGAGACGGCGCAGGTTGAAGAACAGCTTCTTCTGGGCCGCGGTCGTGCCGAGTTTCACCAGCGACCACGAGCGCAGGATGTATTCCTGGATCGCGGCGCGGATCCACCACATGGCGTACGTGGCCAGGCGGAAGCCCTTGTCGGGGTCGAACTTCTTCACCGCCTGCATGAGACCGACATTGCCCTCCGAGATGATCTCGCCCATGGGCAGGCCATAGCCGCGATAGCCCATGGCGATCTTCGCGACGAGGCGCAGGTGGGACGTCACCAGTTTTTCGGCGGCTTCGGCGTCCTGGTTCTGGGCCCACCTCTGGGCGAGCATGAACTCTTCGTTCTTGTCCAGGAGGGGGAATTTGCGAATCTCGGAGAGATAGCGCGAAAGGCCCTGTTCAGGGCTCAGCGTCATCGCAAGACTGGCCATCATCGTCTCCTTCTTCCGGCTGCCTCCACAGGGGGGAGGGAAGGCGCGCGGATTGTTATTGTCGGCGTCCCGCCGGGCCCTTCGGTGCGTGGCTTCAGGGTCCCGACGCTACGGACCTACGAAGATTATCTGGCAGGATTGTGGTCCTAGCCCCTTTGTCCGTCCGTCGTCTTAAATGGGGGACAGGATCGCGGCGTTAAAGAGGCGGAGGGGGCGATGCTTTCTGCGCGATTGGCCCAGAAAAGCTAAACCGCCCCGGGGACGGAGTCCGGGTGTGGAGCAGACCAGTTATCTGTGATGAAAAGAAATTTTTTCAAGGCGTGAGCCGCTTGCCTTTAGACGCCAGCCAGTTGGCAAGCCGGTCCAAGAGCGTGTCGGGACATGTCTTGGAAAGGAAGGTACCATGTGGTATCTTTCTAGCTCCGCGGCAACACGGGAGGATGCCATGAAACAGGGACTAATCGCCGGGATCGCGCTGCTGGCCGCGGGCGCGGCGTCCGCCCAACAGCCCGGCATGGTGATCCAGTTCCTCGACAGGAACGCCGACGGGAAATGCGACCTCAACGAATACCTCGCCTACCAGGCCGGGCGCCTCCCGCAGGTCGACAAGGACGGCGACGGCGAGTTGATCCTCGCCGAGTTCAGGGAGTCGCTGCAGGGGCGTTCGAAGTCCAACGCCGCCGTGCTGTTCAAGAACGCGAACGCGGAAGGCGGGCGCACGCTCTCGCGGAAGGAGTTCCTCGGCTATCACGCCTGGGTCTTCAAGACATTCATCGACGCCGACAAGGACGGCTTCATGTCGGAGGAGGAATGGACGAGGATCATGGAGCGCGCCGGTGGCTGAAGACGTTGCGCGCCTGATCCAAAATAATCCCGGCGCGAGGACGGCCGACGCGTTGCGTCCGCGCGCGCGTGGAGTAGGGTCGCCGCATCTTGCAGCTCTCGGATGGAGGGAGCAGCATGCTTGCTGCAGTTCGATCAGGGGCTGGGTGGCTACTGGTCGGGACGGCGCTGGGGGTCGCGGGATGCTCCGCGATACCGCTTCCTGACATACCGATCGGCATTCCGGCCCTGCCTGGCTTCGGCCCGGCGACGCTTGCGGCCGAGCTGGAGCCGAAGCCGCTTGCGCCGCTGCAGACGGCGGACCCGTCGGCCACGCCCGCCATGGCCGCGCCCGCGAATGAGCGGCCGGCCTTCTATGTAGCCTGGCAGGCAAACCTGCCCGGCATGACACGCCGGCCGCGCATCGACCCCTCGTCAACGCTGCCGGCCTATCCGGAAGCGGCGCGGCGGGGCGAGGAAGAGGGCGTCACCACGCTCGAATCCTGCGTGACGGCGGATGGGCGGCTGGTGGATGTGAAGCTGGCGGAATCGTCCGGCTCCGTGGCGCTGGACAGCGCGGCGCTCGCCTGGGCGCGGACGGCCAGGTTCGAGCCGGCCCTGTTCAATGGCGAGCCGATGGCGGTGTGCGGCTATCGCCTCAGCCAGGAATGGCGCGTCGAAAAGCAGCGCTGACCTTCCAGCCATATCGCGAAAGCGTGTTCGGGCGACACATGCCTGTTCATCTCCCCGTCAGGTGAATCGCCTTATGCGCGCGAGGTCAGTTCGTCAGCGGACTGATCGGTTGGCCGGGCGAGAGGGGACCTCCCGGGCGGTTTTCTGAGGAGGTCTGCAATGAACATGATGAACC
>CAZTMG010000072.1:0-4021 GCA_964614815.1 uncultured Rhizobium sp.
AAGATGCGGTCCATTGCTCGCGCGAGCACGGGGTTGACCTGGTAGTCCTCGGCGGGAACGGCGAAGCACATGCGCAGGAAGTTCGCGGCGTAGTCATACTCGTTGCGTGGGCTGACGAAGGGCTGGCCCGCATGATACTTGTATGCGCGCGCCGCGATCGTCGGCATTTTCGCGATCATGCGATGCTGCGCGATCTTGCGCTGCAACGGATCGTTGATGTCCGTCGAGTCGTGGTAGAAGGCCGAGAGCGCGCCCACCGCGCCGCACATGGTGGCCATCGGGTGCGCATCACGGCGGAAGCCCTCGAAGAACCGGTCGAACTGCGCGTGCAGCATCGTGTGCCGCGTGATGGTGTTGGCGAATTCCTTGTACTGGTCGGCATTCGGCAGTTCGCCGTGCAGCAGCAGGTAGCAGACTTCGAGGAAGTTGGATTTCTCGGCGAGCTGCTCGATCGGATAGCCGCGGTGGAGCAGGATGCCGGCGTCGCCGTCAATGTAGGTGATCTGGCTCTCGCAGCTGGCGGTGGAGGTGAAGCCGGGGTCCAGGGTGAACATCCCCGTCTGGGCGTACATCTTGCCGATGTCGATCACATCGGGGCCGAGGGTTCCGGAGTAGACCGGCAACTCCACGGTCTTGCCATTGGCGGTTACGGTCGCCTTGCCGTTGGGTTTCACCTTGTTTTGCATCGACCGTGTCTCCTCGATATTCGCCGTCCGTGGGACTCACTTCCCCGCCCGAACCTGATCCCTGATACGTGCGAAAGCTTCATTACGTCCTAGCAAGGCCAGCACAAGACTTATATCGGGGGCGGGCGCCCCTCCTGTAAGGACTGCTCGCAAGACGGGGCCGATTTTGCCAAGACTCGTGCCGGTTCTGGTGCAGAACCGGGCAAGTTCTTCCTTGATGGCGGCTTCGGACCAGTCCTGCAGCCCCTCCAGCTGCGGCAACAGGGCCGCCAGCCGGCCGCGGGCGTCGTCGTCCGCCTGACCGGCGGCCTTTGCCGTGAGCTGGATCGGCCGCAGGTCGGCCAGGAAGCGCGCCTGCTCGCCGAGCTGCGCCAGGTTCGCGGCGCGCCCCTTGAGATGGGGAATTGCTTCCCGGATCCGGCCCTTCGCCTCGGCCGAAAGCCCCTTCGCCTCCGGCCGCCGGACCCACAGGTCGAACAGCCGCTGGTCGTCCGCCAGCGCCATGTAGTGCCTGTTGACCGAGTCCAGCTTGGCGAAATCCAGCCGCGCCGGCGCCTTGTTCAGCCCGGCGAGGTCGAACCACGCGATCGCCTGCGCGTCCGATATGATCTCGTCATCCCCGTGGCTCCAGCCCAGCCGCAACAGGTAGTTCCGCATCGCCTCCGGCAGGTAGCCCAGGACATCGCGGTATTCGTCTACCGCCGTCGCCCCGTGGCGCTTGGACAGCTTTTTGCCGTCAGGCCCGTGGATCAGCGGGACGTGGGCATATTCCGGCTGGGGCCAGCCCATGCCGTGATAGATGGGCAGCTGGCGGAACGTATTCAGGAAGTGATCGTCGCCGCGGATCACATGCGTGACGCCCATGTCGTGGTCGTCCACCACCACCGCCAGCATGTAGGTCGGCGTCCCGTCCGAGCGCAGCAGGACAAGGTCGTCGAGGTCCTGATAGGCCCGCGCGACCGTCCCCTGCACATGATCATTGACCGTCAGCTCGCCCGCGTCCGGCATGCGCAGGCGCACAACGGTGGGCGCCCCGTCCGGCAGGGGCTTCGCCGGATCGCGCCAGGGCGAGCGGAAGGGCTTGAGCAGCTCCTCCATCCGCGCCTGGTCCGCCGCGGACAGCGATCCCTCGGCTGCTTTCCTTGTCTGCAGGGCTTCGGCCTCATTCCGCCGCGCCTGCAGCTCCTCCGCGGTCACGGGGCAGTGATAGGCCGCGCCCCGCTTCACGAGCGCGTGCGCGACCTCTGCATGCCGCGCCGCCCGTGTCGATTGCAGCACCGGCGGCGCGTCCCCGCCAAGGCCCAGCCAGTTGAGCCCGTCAAGGATTGCATCCACCGCCGCCTGGGTGGAGCGCTCCCTGTCCGTATCCTCGATCCGCAGCAGGAACTTGCCGCCCCTGGCCCGCGCATATAGCCAGCAGAACAGGGCCGTCCGCGCGCCTCCGATATGGAGGTAGCCGGTGGGCGAGGGGGCGAAGCGTGTGACGACCGTCATCAGGGTCCAACATGGGGTTTTGACGCGTATCCGGCCAGCGGAGTGCGCGCCCTGAAGACCACATCCGCTCCTTCGCTGGCAAGCCTTGGCGCAAACAGGACGCCGTCCAGCCCGGCTGCGCGGCTTTGGACGTACCTGGCGGACGCATCTCGCGATCAGGCGCTGCGCTGGCCGCTGTTCCTTCCGCTCGGAATGGCCGGCGGCGCCGCCCTCTACATGACCGCGCCGGATGAGCCTGGCTGGCCCCTGCTGGCCGCCCTCGCGGGGGCGCCTTCCATCCTCTGGCTGATCCTCCGCCGGCGCGGGGCAGGGCTCCTGCCGCTGGCCGTCGCTTTCCTCGCCTGCATCGCCATTGGCGCGCTCTGTGGAAAGATCCGCGCCACGCTGGTCGCCGCGCCCATCCTGAAGGAGCAGATGGGCCCGGTCCGTATCGAGGGCGTCATCGCCGAGATCGACGCCAGCGAGCGCAGCCGGCGTGTCCGCATCGATGTCCGCGCCATCGAGGGCCTTTCGCCTGAGCAGACCCCGCGTTTCGTCCGCTTCAGCTTCAAGGGCGATCTCGGCCTCGCGCCGGGCAGGGCGGCGGCTTGCCGGGCCATCCTGTCTCCCCCGCCGCGCCCCGTCGCCCCCGGCGACTATGAATTCCACCGCGACGCCTGGTTCCAGCAGCTCGGCGCGGTCGGTTTCGCCATCGGGGACTGTCGACCCCTCGCGACGCCGCCGCCCATGTCATGGAGCGACCAGGCCTTCCACTGGCTCGGCGCCGTTCGCCGGGCCATGGCCGAGCATGTCTACCGCGCGGCGGGCGACCATGGCGGCGCCATGTCCGCCGCCATGGTCGCCGGCGACCGCAGCTTCATCACGCCCGATGACGCCGAG
Organism: uncultured Rhizobium sp.; assembly: GCA_964614815.1. Lineage (GTDB taxonomy): Bacteria > Pseudomonadota > Alphaproteobacteria > Caulobacterales > Hyphomonadaceae > UBA7672. The sequence continues at coordinate 3,060 of CAZTMG010000072.1, forward strand.
GCGCTGCGCCTGTCCGGCCTGGCGCACCTCCTGTCCATCTCCGGGGTCCACATGGTGCTCGTCGGCGGCATCGTGTTCTTCATCGTGCGCATGGGCTGGCCGGTCATTGAGCCGCTTGCCCTGCGTGCGCCGGCTGTCCGCGCGGCAGCGCTGGCCGCAATCATCGCCTGCACGCTCTACTTCGCCGTGTCCGGCATGGAGGTTGCGACCCAGCGCGCCTATGTCATCGCGCTCATCGGCTTTGGCGCAAAGCTGTTCGACCGCCCCGCGCTCTCGCTCCGCTCGCTCGCGATCGCGCTTGCCGTCATCGTGATCCTGCAGCCGGAATCCGTCGTCACGCCCGGTTTCCAGATGTCCTTCGCCGCCTCAGGCGCGCTGATTGCGCTCTACGAAATCTGGCCGAAGCTGGAACGCCCCGACCGCCCCGGTCCCTTTTCCCGTATCGGCGGTTGGTTCATCGCGGCGGCGGCGACCTCTTTCGTGGCCTCGCTGGCCACCATGCCTTTCGCGCTGCATCACTTCGACCGGGCCGCGATCTTCAGCGTGCTCGCGAACATCGCGTCGACGCCCATCATCACCTTGTGGACCACGCCCGCTGCAGCCCTCGCCGCACTGGCTGCGCCGCTGGGTCTCGACGAACCCTTCCTCTGGCTGATGGGCCAGAGCCTCGACCTTGTCCTCGCCATCGCGCACTGGTCCGTGCGGCTGTCGCCGGAGATCGACCTGCCGCGTCTCGGCGCCTTCGGCATGGCGCTTGCCGCCGCCGCCATCGCGCTCTTCTGCATCCTCTACCGTCGCGGCCGCGTCCTCGCCGTCATCCCGGCTGCAGCTTCCGTCTGGGTCTGGCTCTCTGCGCCGCAAGCCATCGGCTACGTCGCCGATGACGGCTCCGTTTTCCTGAAGCAACTCGGAAACGGCTGGACCGAAATCACCGACTGGCGCGCCGCGAACGGCCTCGATCC
>CAZTMG010000072.1:4039-11877 GCA_964614815.1 uncultured Rhizobium sp.
CATGCCCGGGGAAGGGCGGATCCTGCGTTTTCAGCGCCGACGCAGGCGAAGCGACCATCGCCACACAGTTGCTTCAGCGTCCGTCGCTTGTCCCGCTGCAACAGTCATCGTCCGCGCCGGCCGCCCTGCCTGACGTTCCGCTCGCCGCGTCGACCGTCAGCGGCGCTCCACGAACGACGACGCCCGGTACAACGGCTGGCGGCGGCTTCGCCGCTGATGCTGCGTCTCCGGCGGCAGCCTGCGCCACAGCGGCCCAGCTCATCCTGCGCCCGCCCTCGGGGTCATCGCGCGTCATCACTCCCTGTGAGTTCATCGGAAAGGGCGGCGCGGCAATCACCCGCGACAACGTGGGTCGCCTCGATATTGAGCCTGCCGTGCGCCGGCTCAACCGGCCATGGAGCCAGCCGCTCCACGCCCCTGTCGCCGACCGGACGCCCAAGCCTCCGACGTCAGGGAGGCGCACGCAATCCGGCCGCCTGCAATCCCCGGGGCGCAGCCGCGGGGCGGCGCCTCAGTGATACCGTCGCACCAGCGCGACCAGCTTGCCCTGGATGCGCACATGGTCCGGCCCGAAGATCTGGGTGCCGAAGGCGGGGTTCGCCGCTTCCAGCGCGATCGAGCCGCCCTTCTTGCGGAAACGCTTCAGCGTCGCCGTCTCCTCGTTGATGAGCGCCACGACGATGTCGCCCGACTGCGCCTGCTCGGTCTTTTTCAGGATCACGATGTCGCCGTCGAGAATGCCGGCGTTGATCATGCTCTCCCCCTGGACCTCCAGCGCGTAGTGCGTATCCGGGTCGAACCCCTCGTCCGGGGCGGCCACGCGATGCGTCTCGTGCTCGATCGCCTCGATCGCCGTACCGGCCGCGATCTTGCCCATCACCGGAATGCTGGCCGGCCGCGCCGTCGGCGCCGTCCTGCGCCCGCCGCCATTGCTGTCCACCAGGCTGGGGCGGAAGGGGGTGCGGCCCACGGGCTGGGGGGCCGCGCTTTCCGGGAGCTTCAGGACTTCCAGCGCCCGCGCCCGGTGGGCCAGGCGGCGCAGGAAACCCCGCTCTTCCAGCGCCGTGATGAGGCGGTGAATCCCCGACTTGGACGCCAGGTCCAGTGCATCCTTCATCTCGTCGAAGGACGGGGAAACTCCCGTCGCCTTGATCCTGTCATTGATGAACAGAAGGAGTTCGCGCTGCTTCTTCGTGAGCATGGAGGCTCCGCCAAAACGTTGAGTCGCGGATAGTTCTACTACCGTTCACGTTTTGGGTCAAATCCGGCGCTCGCCGCTTTACCTTGCCGCCGCCAGCGACCGCACGGATTCGACGGGGTTTTCCGCCCGCATCAGGCTTTCCCCGACCAGGAAGCCGCGCGCCCCGCAGGCCCGCAGGCGCACGATGTCCGCCGGCGCCTTCACGCCGCTCTCGGAGATCAGGATGCGGCCCGAGGCGGCGATGTCCGGGATCAGGTCCGCCAGTTGCTCCGTGACGCCCAGGTCCGTCACGAACGTCCGCAGGTTCCGGTTGTTGACGCCCAGCAGCGGCGAAGGGAAGCCAAGCGCCCTCACCAGCTCCGCCTCGTCAGGCGCCTCCAGCAGGACGGACCGGCCCCCCTCGTCCGCCGCCGCGTGCAGCTCGCCGGCCAGCGCGTCATCCACCGCCGCCAGGATGATGAGGATGGCGTCCGCCCCGGCGGCCCGCGCCTCCACGATCTGGATGGGGTCGATCATGAAATCCTTGCGCAGCACGGGCAGGGAGACCGCCGCGCGCACGCTCGACAGGTCGGCGAGTTCGCCGCCGAAGCTCGGACCGTCTGTCAGCACCGAGATGCAGGCTGCGCCGCCCGCCTCATAGTCTTTCGCGACGGCCGTCTGGTCGCGCCCCGGCGAGATGTCGCCCGCCGACGGGCTCTTGCGCTTTACCTCGCAGATCAGCGCGTTGCCATCCGCGCCGGCAATGCCGAGCAGCCTGTCGGCAAATCCGCGCGGGGCCGGAGCCGCCTTCGCGTCGGCCAGCAGCGAGCCCATGGCGCGCGCGCGCTTCAGCGCCGCCACCTCGTCATGCTTGTAGGCGATGATCGCCTTCAGCCGGTCCGGAATCTCAGCCATTGGACGCCCGCTTCAGGGCTTCGAGCGACGCCATGGCCTTGCCGCTGGCGATCGACTTGCGCGCCAGTTCGATTCCGTCGAGCAGGCTGTCCGTCATTCCCGCCACCAGGATCGCCGCCCCTGCATTCGCCAGGACGAGATCGGCGAAGGGCCCCGGTTCGCCGGCCAGCACGCGTTTCAGGGCCTCGGCGTTTTCCGCCGCCGTGCCGCCGCGCAGTTCATCCAGCGTTGCGCGTCTGAGACCCATGCGCTCCGGCGTCAGGTCCTGCATGCGGATCGCGCCGTCCTTGATGTCGGCCACCAGCGTCGCCCCCGTGGTCGAGATCTCGTCCATGCCGTCGAGGCCGTGCACCACCAGCGCCCGCTCAACGCCCAGCGCCAGCAGCGCTTCGGCGAAGGGCGTCACCCATTCCGGGGCGAACACGCCCAGCACCTGCCGCTTAACGCCCGCCGGGTTGGCCAGGGGTCCCAGCATGTTGAAGATCGTCCGGATTCCCAGAGCCGCCCGAACCGGCGCGACATGTTTCATCGCCGTGTGATGGGCCGGCGCGAACATGAAGGCCACGCGGGCATCGCGGAAGCTCGCCTGCAGCTGCTCGTCGCTTGGCGTCAGGTTGACGCCCAGCGCCTCCAGGACGTCCGCCGACCCGGCCTTGCTCCGGGAGCGGTTGCCATGCTTGGCGACCACCGCCCCCGCCCCCGCCGCCACCACCGCCACCGCCGTCGACGTATTCAGCGACGCCCACCCCAGACCGCCCGTGCCGCACGTGTCGATGGCGCCGTCCGGCGCCATCACGGCGCGCGCATGCTTCCGCATGACGCGGGCGCCGGCGATGATGTCCTCCGCGGTCTCCCCGCGCGTCCGCAGCCCCATCAGGAAGGCCGCGATGAGCGCCTGGTCGACCTCGCCTGCGAGGATGGCCTCGAAGGCGGCGGTCATCTCGTCCGGCGCCGGATGGCCCCGGTCTGCAAGCCTGGCGACAGCAAGGCGGACTGCGTCGCTCATGTCAGCCCCGCGCGTCTGAGGAAATTGGCCAGGATCGTCTTGCCATGCTTGGATCCGATTGATTCCGGATGGAACTGGACGCCATAGACCGGGCGCGTCGCATGGCTGACGGCCATCACCTCGCCATCCGCCGTCTCGGCGTCGACCGTCAGCACATTCGGCATGCCATTCCGGCGGATCGCCAGCGAGTGATAGCGCACCACCTCGATCTCCGGAGGCATGCCCTCGAACAGCAAGCCCCCGAGCACCTTAACCTTCCAGGCCTTGCCGTGGACGATCTCCCTCGCACCCTCGACCACGCCGCCCAAGGCCTGTCCGATGGCCTGATGCCCCAGGCATACGCCGAGGATCGGCAGATCATCAGGCGCGTGCGTAATGAGATCCATACATATCCCCGCCTCGTTCGGCGTGCATGGCCCCGGCGACAGCACGATCGCATCCGGCCCCCTGCCCAGCGCCTCCTGCACGGTCAGCGCATCGTTGCGAACGACGTCCACCTGCACATCGGAGGAAATCTCCTCGAGATAGTGCACCAGATTGTAGGTGAATGAGTCGTAATTATCGATCAGGAGAACCTTCATCATCGGTTCCCCCGGTCATACCTGGCGGCTTCCTCGGCGGCGCGGAAGAGGGCGCTGGCCTTGTGCACCGTCTCCATGAATTCGCTCTCTGGATCGGAGTCGAACACGACGCCGCCGCCTGCCTGAACATGGATGCGCCCGTCCCTGAACACTGCCGTCCGCAGCGCGATGCACGTGTCCATGTCCCCGCCCGCGCCGAAATAGCCGACGCCGCCAGCGTACACGCCGCGGGCGTGGGGCTCCAGCTCGGTGATGATCTCCATCGCCCGTATCTTTGGCGCGCCGGACGTCGTTCCCGCCGGGAACCCTGCGGCGAGGGCGGACACCATGTCCTCGCCGTCCTTCAGCACGCCCTGGACGTTGGAGACGATGTGCATCACATGGCTGTAGCGCTCGATCGTGAAACTCTCCGTCACCTTCACCGTTCCGCGCGCCGCCACGCGCCCCACATCGTTGCGGCCAAGGTCAAGCAGCATCAGGTGTTCGGCGCGCTCCTTCGGATCGGCGAGCAGCTTCCTCTCGTTCTCGAGGTCTGTTTCCGGCGTTGCTCCGCGGGGAAGCGTACCGGCAATGGGGCGCACCGTCACCACGCCCTTGCGCACGCGCACCAGAATCTCGGGGCTTGATCCCGATATCTGGAAGTCGCCAAAGTTGACGTAGAACATGAAAGGCGAGGGGTTGAGCCGCCGCAGCGCCCGGTAGAACGCAAACGGAGACCGCGCGAACGGCGCCGAGAAGCGCTGACTCGGCACGACCTGAAAGATATCGCCGGCGCGAATGTAGCGCTTGGCCGTCTCGACCATGTCGATATAGCGCGTCTTGCTCGTGTTCGAGACGAAATCGATCTTTTCGACCGGCGCTGCATTGGGACGCGAGGGCGGCAAAGGCTGGTCCAGAGCGGCCTCGATCCGGTCGATCAGCGCATGCGCCGCCGTCTCGCCGTTCCGTGCAGGCGCAGCGAGGATGATTTCCTGCTTCACGCCGTCGAAGATCAGGACAACGCCCGGCCGCATCAGCATCGCCTCGGGAACGCCGATCGGGTCCGGCTTCGCTTCCGGCAACCGCTCGACGTGGCGCACCATGTCATAGCCGATATAGCCGAACGCGCCGGCCGCCATTGGCGGCAGGCCATCCATGCCGTCGGTCTTGCAGGCTGTGATGAAGGCGCGAAGCGACCCCATCACGTCGTCAGACGCTTCGAGAATCCTGCTGAAGTCCTGGGCAGGCGAGATTTCGGCCCGCCCGTCCTTCACGCGCCACCAGAGATCGGGCGCCAGCCCGATGAAGCTGTAGCGGCCGCGGCTCTCGCCGCCGACCACGCTTTCAAACAGCACGAGTCCGGGCGACATGGGATCCAGCTTCAGCATGGCTGAAACCGGCGACTCCGTGTCGTCGACCCGCCGCCTGACGATGAGGGACGGGGGAGTCTTCGTCATTGCGTCGCGCTGTCCCCGACCAGCTGTTCGAGATACCGCTGCACGGCCGCGTCATCGCGCCGGTAGTCAACCTCGGACCACAGGCCGCGGATCACGGCCTCGTCGATATCGCGCAGGATGGATTGCGCCACGTCCTGTCCGATCTGCGCCTGCAGGGTCGCCGCCAGCTCGGGTTTCACCGGTTCGATCGCGTCGACTCGCGCAACCCAGGGATTGCCCTCGCCATCCGTGACCACGCCGATCTCGCCGGCCTTCAGTTCGAAGGCGCCAGCGACCACCTGCGGCGGCAGCGGCGAGTTCTGAGCCCGGAACAGCGTCAATGCGGGCAGGGCGGCGAGCTTCGCGTCCGCTGCGGCCTTGGCGAAGTCAGCTCCCGCCTTGACCGCGGCGACCATGTCGTCCGCCGCCTTGCGCCGAGCCTCCGACACCTTTTCCGTCATCCAGGCGCGGCGCACCTGTTCCTTCACTTCGGCGAAGGGCAGGGTGTAAGGAGCGATTACTTCGTCCAGCCTGAACATCGACCGCACGTTGTCGCCTTCAAAGACGTTGGTCATGTCGCCGGCCGACAGGGTGAACAGCTGGCGCATCGCGTCCACGTTCTGCACCATGATCTGGGCCTGTTCGCCGGAGGCCGTGCGCGCCTGCGCGTCGATCGGGGCCAGATTGATCAGCGGGAAGCCGAACTGCCTGGCGATCTCTTCCAGCGGCTGCCCGCCAGCCGCATCACGGAATGGTTCGGACGAGGCCTCGAACAGCGTCACCGCATCTGGCCACGCCACATCGCGGCGCACTTTGTCGGCGATTTCCTCGTAGGGCGTCGGGATGCCCGGCGTCACCGCTGTGACCTTCACGGTTCGGTAGGGCTGGCCGCTGTTTTCCTGATCGGGCGGGATGGGAATGTTGTGAATTTGATCCTTGGGAAGATCGAAGATGAACTTGCGGAAGTCCTCGTTCGCAATGTCCGCCGGCTTCACGGTGAATTCTTTCGGGGTGATGTTCGGCGATTGCGCCAGCGCCTCCTCCGCGGACATCCCCTGCATCACGAGATCGATGAAGGCCTGCACGGTGTTGCGGTCGGCGCCTTGATACTCGATGTAGGTGCGTGTCTCCGGCGTGGAATAGTCGCGGATGCGCTCCTGATATTTGGCTCTTAGCTGTTCTTCGGTGATCTCGACCTTGTCGAGAAAATCGTCGGGCGAATAGGTCAGCACGGAAATCCGCCGGCGCTCCGGCTGCCTGAAATTGGCCGAATGCTTGTCATACCAGGCCTGCAGGTCGGCTTCCGTGGGGTCGGGCGGAGGAGGGGCCGTCGAGGCCGATACCCGCGCAAGGCTGAAGGTGCGGCCTTCGCCGAGATAGTTGATCCACGGCTGCGACATGATTTTCGGCACGCTGAGCGCCTCGCCCACCGCCTGCCGGATATAGGCCTGTGTGAGGAAGTCGCGGATGAAGGCCTCGAACTCCCGCGGGGACTGGCGGCGACGCTCCGCCTCCTGCTGGATCTGCGCCATGCTCACCCGGCCGAACTCGTCGACGAAAGCCTTGGAGCGCTCCAGATATGGCTTCAGCGCCGTCTCGCTGGCCTTGATGCCGACCTTGTCCGCATAGGCGAGAAGCGTGTTGCGCACCTCGTATTCGCTGATCAACTGGCTGACCATGCCCTCACGTGCGGCGTCGGCTACCGAGATCACGCGGTTCTGCTCGATGCGGACACGCTCGATCGCACGCTGCAGGTCGAGCTCGATATCCCGCGTTTTCACCTCGCGTCCGCCGATCCGGCTCAGCGTGCCGCCGGGAAGTCCGCTCGTGAAGTTGTCCGGCAGGAACATCGCAAGGCCGATCACCAGGGGAATGAAGATGACCGCAAGCGCCCATTTCGACTGCGCGAACTTTCGCATTCCGCCAATCATGCGGCGCGACTCCCTGAAAACTTGGCGGCAACCTCCCTCGGTTGTCCGCTGGAACTGGGCTTGCTAGAGCATTTTGCGGCGAAGGGGAAACCGGTTCGCCACAGGAAAATGCGACATCGCGGCAAGGCGAGCGGCGCGCCGGGGGCTGGGCCCGGCGCCTTGCCCGTTCTCGTGGTCTTGGGGTGTGGACGATGACGGAACGCAGGAAGCTGGTGGCCGGCAACTGGAAGATGAACGGCCTGCGGGCTTCCCTGGCCGAGGTGGAGGGGGTGGTCGCCGGGGCCGGTCAGGTCAGGGTGGACCTCGCCATCTGCCCGCCCGCCACGCTCGCCCCTTTGGTGGGCCGGGCTCTGGAAGGATCTCCCATCGCCCTGGGCGGTCAGGACTGCCACGACCAGCCGTCCGGCGCCTTCACAGGCGATATCAGCGCCGAAATGTGGGCTGATCTGGGGGCGCGGTACGTGATCGTCGGCCATTCCGAGCGCCGCCAGCACCATTCGGAATCCAGTACAACCGTTGCCGCCAAGGCCGCCGCCGCTGTCCGGGCGGGACTCTCCCCCATCATCTGCGTCGGCGAAAGCCTCGGCGAGCGTGACGCTGGCGCCACCCTGTCGGTGGTCTCCGCCCAGCTGGCCGGCTCCATTCCCGACGCGGCCGGCCGTCCAGACACGGTCATCGCCTATGAGCCTGTCTGGGCGATCGGGACCGGCCGTACCCCCTCCGTGGCGCAGGTCGCCGAGGTTCATGCCGCCATTTCAGAGGCCCTGACCGCCCGTTTTGGCGGGATCGGCGGCCAGATGCGGATTCTCT
>CAZTMG010000072.1:11948-12525 GCA_964614815.1 uncultured Rhizobium sp.
CTGGTGGGCGGCGCCAGCCTCAAGGCGGCGGATTTCCTGAAGATCGCCGGAGCCTGCGCATAGCGGGCCCGCGCCCCTTCGCCCCTGCACGAAAAGCGCTCTGGGGGCTTGGCCCCAACCCGCCAACGTGCTCTTAGGCGGGTCAAACGACACACCGGCGTCATCGAAATGCAATCAGTCCTTCTGACCGTCCACCTGATCGCGTGCATCGCGCTCGTCATCGCCATCATGCTGCAGCGGTCCGAAGGCGGCGCGCTGGGCATGGGCGGGGGCGGCACCGGCGGGCTGATCTCCGGCCGCGGCGCGGCCGGCGTGCTGGTGAAAGTCACCATGGCCCTGGCGGCGATCTTTTTCACCACCAGCATTGCCATGACCTTTCTCAACAATCAGGCGAATTCCGGACCCTCGGTCCTTGAGCGTCAGGCCAGCGAATCCAACCCGTTCGACACCCTTTCCACGTCCCCGGCGAGCCCCGCCCCCACCGCGCCGGATCCGCTGAGCAGCTCCGCGCCGGCAACGACCCCATCCGCCAACCCGCCAGCCGCCACGCCGCCCGCCGCGGTGTCTGCGCCGGCTC
>CAZTMG010000073.1:0-3209 GCA_964614815.1 uncultured Rhizobium sp.
GCCTCGCGGCGCGCCCGTCACCGAGGCCGGGGGCGGCGTCGGCGGCGGGCCGATCGAGGCGATGATCATCTCCGAGGAGTTCGGCAAGGGTCTCGTGATCGAGCCCTTCCTCCAGACCGTCGTGATCGGCGGCAACTTCTTCCGCCACGGCGGCACGGACGCCCAGAAGGAGGAACACATTGCCGGCATCATCGGCGGCGAGACCCGCTTCGCCTTCGCTTGTTCTGAGCCGAAATCCCGCTTCGACCTGCACGACGTCTCGACCACCGCGAGGAAGGACGGCGCCGGCTACACGCTCAATGGTCACAAGGCCGTCGTCATCGGCGCGCCCTTCGCCACGCACCTGATCGTCACCGCCCGCACCTCGGGCGGGCAGCGCGACACGTCCGGCGTCACCGTCTTCGTCGTGCCGAAGACCGCCAGGGGCGTCGCCACGCGCGACTATCCCACGGTCGACGGCCTGCGCGCCTCGGAGGTGTATCTCGAGAATGTCTCCGTCGGCGCTGACGCCGTGATCGGCGCGGTCGATGGCGGCCTGCCGCTGGTCGAGAAGGTCGTCGACAACGCCATCGCCGCGCTCTGCGCCGAGGCGGTGGGCTGCTTCAAGGTTCTCAACGAGGCGACCATCTCCTACGCCAAGCAGCGCAAGCAGTTCGGTCAGCCGATCGCGAACTTCCAGGTCCTGCAGCACCGCATGGTCGACATGTTCATGGCGGCCGAGCAGGCCACGTCCATGACCTACATGGTCACGCTGAAGCTCGACGAGGCCGACAAGGCGCGCAAGCTCGCCGCCTCCGGCGCCAAGGTGCAGATCGGCAAGGCCGGCAAGCTCATCAGCCAGGATGCAGTCCAGATCCATGGCGGCATGGGCATGACCGACGAACTCAATGTCGGCCACTACTTCAAGCGCGTCACCATGATCGAGAGCCAGTTCGGCAACACCGACTGGCACCTGCGGCGCTATACCGAACTCTCGGCTGGCTAGACGCGTCCATCGGGGAGGCGGGCGTGATCGCCGCGACAGCAAGGTTCCTGCTCGCGGCGCTCGCCGGTACAGCCGGCGTTATCATCGCCATCTGCGCGATCACCGGCCGCTGGCCCGCCGTCGTCACGGTCCGCAACGATGTGGAGCCCGTCACGTGCGCGCTCGCCTTCAGCGACGGCTGGACCTGGAATGTCGATCTCGCGGAGGACCAGAAGAAGTTCTGGATCTTCCTCCTCGGCAAGCCCGACAGCGTCGATGTCGCCTGCAAGGCCCCGACGGACACCATCGCCTTCAGGCGCTATTTCTGCGGCCCCGGCTCCGACTTCCTGCTTGCCATCTCCCGCATGCCTGCCATCGGCGAATGCGACGTTCCGGCCTGACGCCGCCGCGGGCTTGGAGCCTCGCCTTCTGCTTCGGCGTTTCGGCTCGCCCGCGCCAGCGATGACGGCGACCGCCCTGCGTCGCCAGCACAATCCCGCGAGCGCGGCGTTGGCGTCACTGGCCTCGGGCGGCGGCGTGGGCTAAAGCCGCTGCAAACACAGTCACGACAGCCGGGAAGACGCCTATGATCACGCTCGAGAAAAAAGGCCCCATCGCGATCCTGACCCTGAACCGGCCGGACTCCATGAACGCCCTCGGCGAGCCGGGCGATGGCGAGGCCGTGCGCGACGCCTGCAACCAGATCAACCGCGACCACGCGATACGCTGCGCGATCCTCACGGGCGCCGGCAAGGGCTTCTCCGCCGGCGGCAATGTGAAGGCCATGCGCGACCGCGTCGGCTCCTTCGCCGGCAACCCGGCCGAGGTCCGCGACAACTACAAGAACGGCGTCCACATGATCGTGCGGGCGCTGTACAATCTCGAAGTGCCGCTGATCGCCGCCGTCAACGGCGCAGCCATTGGCCTCGGTTGCGATGTGGCCTGCATGGCCGACATCCGCATCTCGTCCGACAACGCGCGCTATGGCGTCACCTTCCTGAAGGTCGGCCTCATCCCCGGCGATGGCGGCGCCTGGCTGCTGCCGCGCGTTATCGGCATGAGCCGCGCCTGCGAGCTCCTCTTCACCGGCGACACCATCGACGCAAAGACCGCGCTTGAATGGGGCCTCGTCTCCAAAGTCGTCCCCGGCGACAAGCTGATGGCGGAAGCCGAAGCCCTCGCCGGCAAGATCGCGAAGATGCCGCCGCAGGCGCTGCGTGTCGCCAAGCAGCTGCTGCGTCAGGGCGCGCAGGCGAACTACGACACCATCATGGAACTGTCCGCCACAGCGCAGGGCCTGATGCACCACACCAAGGACCACGAGGAAGGCGTCGCCGCCATCCTCGAGAAGCGCGAGCCGGTATTCAGGGGCGAGTAGGGCGGGCGGCTGTCTGCGGCGTCGTCCTGGGCCGGCCGGCATCAACCGGCCGTGATCCCGCTCGGCTTGGCTGCCGCGCCGCGAAACGTTACCCTGCCGCAAAAGTCAGGAGTCTCCGGGAGATACCCATGAAAACCCATCTGGTCGGCCTGATCGCGCTGGCGATCGCTTCCGCCCCGGCCGCGCTTGCGCAGGCGGGCGGCTACCAGCCGCCGCGCGCCGCGGACGGCAAGCCGGACCTGCAGGGGTTCTGGGTCAACACCTCGCTCACCAGCCTCGAGCGCTCGGCCCAGTTCAAGGATCTCGTCATCCCGCCCGAACAGGCCCAGAAGCTGGAGGCTGCGCGTCTCGCCGCCAATATCCGCGCCGATGCTCCGACCGATCCGACCACCGGCGCGCCGAAGAAGGGGCAGGACGTCGGCGGCTACAACAACGCCTATGTGGACGCCGGCCTGCACTACGCCACCATACGGGGCGAGAAGCGCTCATCATGGATCGTCGATCCGCCGAACGGCAGGCTTCCCTACACGCCGGAAGGCCGCAAGAAGTTCGAGGACGGTCTCCACTTCGTCCGCAACACGTTTGACGGCCCCGAGGCGCGCCCGATGGCCGAACGCTGCCTCGTCGGCTTCGGTTCGACCGGCGGCCCGCCCATGATAAACGTGATGTACAACAACACGTACCAGTTCGTGCAGACGCCTGACTACGTGCTGATCAATGTCGAGATGAACCATGACGCCCGCATCATCCCGCTGGGCGACGCCAATCTCGAAGTCTACCAGTGGCTCGGCCGTTCGAAGGGGCGCTGGGAAGGCGATACGCTGGTGGTCGAGACCACCAATTTCCATCCCGGCGAAAGCCTGCGGA
>CAZTMG010000073.1:3236-11228 GCA_964614815.1 uncultured Rhizobium sp.
TGTCGCCGGACGCCAGGGTCGTCGAGCGGTTCTCCCGCATCAGCGACACGGAAATCCTCTACGAATTCACAGTCACCGATCCGAAACTGTTCTCACAGCCCTGGCGCGCGGAAATGATCTTCAACCGGTCGGAACATCCGGCCTATGAATATGCCTGCCATGAGGGCAACCACGCGCTTCCCGGCATTCTCGCCGGCGCGCGTCTCAACGACAGGCTGGGCCTCGTCAACTATGCCGAGGAAAGCGAGTAGCGTCAGGCCAGCCCGATCGCCCGGGCCTCCATGCCCTGATCGAAAGAGGGCCGCTCGCAGAGTATCCGGTCAGAGCCCGGCCCGGCTCGAGCATCGCGGCCATGCGCCCTTGAAGGCCTTGCCGGTCGGCGGCGCGCCCTTGTCGCCAACCTTTAGCGGTCTGTGGTGCGCGCCCGTCAGCCAAAACTGCGCCAGCACGGTGTTGTCGGCGTGGGCGATGGCGACGATCTCGTTGTCTTGGTCGGGAAACGGCGTCCGTCAGGCGGCGAAATAGGCCCGCACGGCCGCCTCTCCGTCGAACGCCGCGCCCGAGCCATGCATTTCGTGGCGCGGATGCTCGAATGTCGCGATCACCGCGTCCCATTCATGGGCGATCTCCAACGCCATGTGGCGCTTCACGGTCTCGATGCGGCGGGCGGCAAGATCGACGCACATCTCAAGTCCTTGCGGAAGCGGCGGAAGGGGCGGAAGGGTCATGCGCAAGCTGCCTGATGACAAGCGCGCCGTAACCCCTATTCTGCGTCAAAAGTCGGAGGAAGCGCATGATCGGCACGGTGGCCGAACTCACGGTGAAGGAAGGCTCGCAGGCGGATTTCGAGAAGGCGGCGCTCGAACTGGAAGCCGCCGTCAACGCCAACGAGCCCGGCATCCTGCTTTATCGCCTGTTCAAGGTGCAGGGCGCTTCGAACAAGTACGTCTTCATGGAAGAGTACAGGGACGCTGCGGCGGTCGAGGCGCATCGCGCCGCCGAGCATTTCAGGCGCCTCGGCCGCGCCATGGGCCCCTTCCTCGAGGGCGCGCCCGTCATTACGCGCATGGACAAGGTGAAGTAGGGGCGTCGGGAGAGGCACATGGATCTGGAATTCACGCCAGAGGAACTGAAGTTCCGCGATGAGGTCCGCGCCTGGATCGCGGAAAACTACACCGATGACCTGAAGAAGCGCATGGCGCTCAGCAAGTCAGGTTCCCTCGACGAGAAGCACCAGAAGCAGTGGCTGAAGATGCTGGCCGACAAGGGCTGGCTCTGCATCAACTGGCCGAAGGAATATGGCGGCCCCGGCTGGACCCAGACCCAGAAATACATCTTCGAGATGGAGATGGCGCTTGCCGGCTGCCCGCATGCCTCCCCCATGGGCGTGCGCATGTGTGCGCCGGTCGTCATGAAGTTCGGCACGGAAGAACAGAAGAAGCGCTTCCTGCCGCCCATCCTCAAATCCGAGGTCTGGTGGTGCCAGGGCTATTCCGAACCGGGCTCGGGCTCCGATCTCGCAAGCCTCCAGATGTCCGCCAGGCGCGAGGGCGACTTCTACATTCTCAACGGCTCGAAGACGTGGACCACCTACGCCCAATGGGCCGACTGGATCTTCTGCCTCGTCCGCACCTCGAAGGAGGAGAAGAAGCAGAATGGCATCTCCTTCATTCTCGTCGACATGAAGTCGCCTGGCATCACCATCACGCCGATCAACACGCTGGATGACACCCCGCCCGGGCGGCAGGAGATCAACTCGGTCTTCTTCGACAATGTGAAGGTCCCGGTCGAGAACCTGATCGGCAAGGAAGGGGAAGGCTGGACCTGCGCCAAATACCTGCTGACCTTCGAACGCGGCTCGGCCTACGCCCCCAGCAACCGCAACGCTCTGCGCAAGGCGCGCAGGATCGCGAGCATGGAAGTCGCCGGCGGACGTCCCCTGATCGAGGACCCGGATTTCGCCCGCAAGCTGGCCGACCTCGAGATCCAGGTCGAGGCGCTCGACGCCACCGAACGCCGCATCTTCGACAAGCTGTCTTCAGGCCAGTCGGTCGGCGCGATGTCGTCGCTGATGAAGACGCGCGGGTCAGAGATCGGCCAGAAGATCACGGAAATCGTGCTGGAAGCCGCCGGGGTCTACGCCAATCCGTTCGTGCAGGACACCTACGCCCACATCGAGGGGCGTTCGAACGAGCCGCTCCCGGCGCCCGAGCATCTGATCACGTCGGCCGGCAGCTATTTCAACAATCGGAAGACGTCGATCTACGCCGGGTCGAACGAGATCCAGCGGAACATCATGGCGCAGATGATCCTGGCGTAGCCGCATGGCGAAGGCCAGGGCCGGGGCGAAACCGCCTGCGGACGATCCGGCGATCGTCCCTGCGGATCATCCGCTGGCCGCGGAAATCGGGCAGGTGCGCGAGGCGATACTCGCCGTCGATAGCGCCATCAGCGACGGCGTGAAGTGGAATTCACTGTCGTTCCGGACGACGGAGTGGTTCGCCACGTGGAACTGGCGCGCGAAGGACGAGATCCAGCTCGTCCTCCACCTCGGCGCGAAGGGCGGGAACAGGGCGGATCGCGCCAGCATACCCGATCCCAAAGGCCTTCTCGACTGGAAGGGACCCGACAGGGCGCTGTGCAAGCTGGGCTCCGGCTCCGCGCTCAAGGCAAATCTCCCGGCCCTCAAGGCCATTCTCAAGGCCTGGATCAGGTCGGTCTAGCAGGACCGGGCCGGGCGTTTCCCTGTCCCGCGGTCTCGGCTAGTCTCGCCGCCGCAGAACGAGGAATCCGCCCATGGCCGACGATCTCAAAGCCCCGCCCACCCCTCACGACGCGACGCACGAAGAGCCGATGGGCCGCGCTTCCTTTACCGCCTTCACCAACGCCACGGCGGAGGACTGGCGGAAGATCGTCGCCGCCAACGCCGTGTTCGCAAGATCCCATGTCGACCGCATCATCGCTCATCTCAACCTGCTGAAGGGCGACTGCGGCGGCTTCCCGGTCGACCGTCTGGAGCACAGCCTGCAGACCGCCACGCGCGCCCACCGCGCCGGCATGGACGAGGAGTATGTCGTCTGCGCCCTGCTGCACGACATCGGCGATACGCTGGGCGTCTTCAACCACCCGGATATCGCGGCTGCGATCCTCAAGCCGTTCGTGTCGGACGCGAACCTCTGGATGGTCGCCAACCACGGCATCTTCCAGGGCTACTACTTCTTCCATCACCTCGGGCTGGACCGGAACATGCGTGACCAGTTCCGCGGCCATCCGCACTTCGAATACACGGCGCGGTTCTGCCACCTGTTCGACCAGCCGGCCTTCGACGGCGCGTACGACACCATGCCGCTCGAGGCGTTCATCCCCATGATGCATCGCGTCATGGATCGGCCGAAACAGTCGATCTACCTGCGTGAAGAGGGCAAGGAAGCCGCCTGGTAGCGCCCGTCCGCGCGCCCGGCGCGCAGTTCAGCCGCATTCCACAGGCGTCCCACAGCCGCAGCCTTGGCGCTTGAGCCCGGCCCCGGCGCTGGTAGGGTCCCGCGCAGGGTTCATGCAGGAACGAGGTCTGTTGAATGCGTAGGTCGATTGCGCTGGGCGCCGCCCTTCTGGCCGCCGCCGGCATCGCCGTCTCGGCCGCCATGGCCGACGAGGGCATGTGGACCTTCGATAATTTCCCGTCCGCGCGCGTGAAGGAGCTCTACGGCTTCGCCCCCGACCGGGCATGGCTCGATCACGTGCAGGAGAACTCGGTCCGCCTTGAAAGCGGCTGCTCGGGCTCCGTCGTCTCGAAGGACGGCCTCGTCCTCACCAACCATCACTGCGTGTCCGACTGCACGGTCGATCTCTCCAGCCCCGGCAACGACTATCAGGCTGACGGCTTCTACACCCAGTCGCGCCGCGACGAGAAAATCTGCCCCGGCGCCGAGGCCTCGATCCTCCGGTCGATCACGGATGTGACTGACCGCGTGAAGGCGGCGACCGCCAATGTCGCGCCGTCCGCCGCGGCCGCCGCGCGCGCGTCCGTCATCTCCGCCATCGAGACGGAGACCTGCGGCGCGGACAAGCGCAGGCGCTGCCAGGTTGTCGATCTCTATCGCGGCGGCCAGTACAAGCTCTACGTCTACGACCGGTACGACGATGTGCGCCTCGCCTTCGCGCCGGAAATGCAGGCTGGCTTCTTCGGCGGCGACCCGGACAACTTCAACTTCCCGCGCTATGCGCTCGACATGGCGCTGCTGCGTCTCTACCGCGACGGCCAGCCCGCGAAATTCGCCAACCCGCTGAGGCTCGATCCGGCGGGCCCCAAGGCCGGCGACCTTGTCTTCGTCTCCGGGCATCCGGGAACCACCGAACGCCTGCTCACGATCCCGCAGCTCGAATTCCAGCGCGATCACTTCCTGCCCTGGCGCATCGAGTATCTCGCGCAGATGCGCGGCGCGCTCATCAATGAAAGCGCGAAGGGCGAGGAGGAAGCGCGCCAGGTCAACGATTCGCTGCTGGGCGTCGAGAATTCGCTGAAGGTCTTCAAGGGCCAGCGCGGCGCGCTCGTCGAACCGTCCTTCATGTCCATGAAGGTCGCCCAGGAGCAGCGCCTCAAGGATGCTCTCGCAGGGGACGCCGCCCTGCGCGCAAAATATGGCGATCCCTTCGCGAGCCTCGCCGCCATTGCCGCAAACCAGAAGCGCCTCTTCCTTCCCTACCAGATGCTGGAAGTGCGCTTCGGCGCAGCGTCTGCCCTGCTCACTGATGCGCGGACGCTCTACCGCGCCGGCGTGGAACGCGGCAAGCCGGAGGGCGCGCGCCTGCCTGAATATACGTCCTCGCGGCTGGTCGCCGCCGAGCGGCGCCTGCTGGCGGAGGCCGCCGTCCTGCCCGTGCTGGAACGTATCCAGATAGCCTTCTGGCTCGACAAGACGCGCGAATATCTCGGCCCCGACCATCCGGCCGTGAAGGCGATGTTCGGCGCGCGCACCTCGCGCCAGATCGCGGACGAGATTGTCGCCAGCTCACAGGTTGGCGACGCCGGGTTCCGCAAGCGCCTCTGGGAGAATCCGGCGCAGGCCATCGGATCGAACGATCCCGCCATGGCGCTCGCGAGGCTGGTGGATGAGGCTGCGCGCGCCGCCCGCAAGGCGTATGAGGAACAGGTTTCCGGCCCGTCCTCCGTCGCCGCGGAGAAGATCGCCGGCCTGCGCTTCGACGTGCTGGGCCAGAACATCTATCCGGACGCGACGTTCACCCTGCGTCTCTCCTACGGCGTGGTGCAGGGCTGGGATGATCCGGTCCACGGCAGGATCGAGCCTTTCACCTACGTCTCCGGCTTGTGGAAGCGCGCCACCGGCGCCTTCCCGTTCAACCTGGCCAGACGCTGGGTCGGAAAGGAAGGAAAGATACCCGGCGACCTGCAGTTCAACTTCGTCTCGACCAACGACATTATCGGCGGCAATTCGGGGTCCCCGGTCCTCAACACGGCGGGCCGCGTGATCGGGCTTGCCTTTGACGGCAATATCCACTCGACTGGGGGCTCATTCGGCTTTGACCCGGCGCTCAATCGCACCGTGGCGGTATCCAGCCAGGCCATCATCGGGGCCTTGCGCCACATCTACGGCGCAGGCGCGCTGGTCGATGAACTGACGAAGTAGGACGGCGAGAGGGGCGGTCATTCATGAATCTCGAATGGGGCTGGGACAATGCCCGCGCCCTGCTGGGCATACTGCTGATCTATGGCGTCTGCTGGATGCTGTCGGAGTCCAGGAA
This sequence comes from uncultured Rhizobium sp., assembly GCA_964614815.1. Lineage (GTDB taxonomy): Bacteria > Pseudomonadota > Alphaproteobacteria > Caulobacterales > Hyphomonadaceae > UBA7672. The sequence continues at coordinate 8,997 of CAZTMG010000073.1, forward strand.
GAAGCTGCCTTGGCGCATCATCCTGGGGGCGACGGCGATCCAGATCATCTTCGCGCTGGCGCTCTATGGCCTTCCGCCCCTGCGTATCGGCCTGGAGAATGCGGGCGTTGTCGTCGACCAGCTCCAGGCGGCCGCACGCGCCGGAACGAATTTCGTGTTCGGCTGGGTCGGCGACAATACCGTTGCAAACGCCACGCTCGTCACGCAGGTGGATCCCGCGACCGGTCAACCGAAATCCCTGCCGCCCCTCTTTTTCTTCCAGATACTGCCGCTGATTATCGTTGTCGCGGCGCTGTCGGCCATGCTCTGGCACTGGCACATCCTGCGCTGGATCACGAAGGGATTCGCCCTTGTCTTTTCGCGGACAATGGGCCTTGGCGGCGCAACCAGCCTCGCCGTGTCCGCAAACGTCTTCATGGGCATGACGGAAGCTCCCGTCCTCATCAAGCCCTACATCCCCCGCATGACCCGGTCCGAAGTCTTCATCGTGATGACAGCCGGTTTCGCCACGATCGCAGGCTCCGTGCTCGTCATCTACGTCACCTTCCTCGCGCCGGTGATGGCGAATCCGCTCCCGCAATTGCTGGTCGCCTCCCTGATGGCGGCCCCCGCCGCTGTCGCGGTGGCGATGACCATCGTGCCGGAGACGATCGACATACGTGAACGCGCCAGCGAGCCGGACTTCGAGTATCACTCGACGATGGACGCCTTCGCCACGGGGGCCAGCGATGGTCTCAAGATCGTCCTCAACATCGCCACCATGCTCATTGCGGCGCTGGCGCTGCTCTACATCGTCAATGCCGCGCTGGGCGCGCTTCCCCCGGTGTGGGGCGAGCCGCTGTCCCTCCAGCGCATCCTTGGCTGGATGTTCGCCCCCCTCATGTACATGATCGGCGTCCCGATGGAGGAGGCGGCAAAGGCCGGCTCCATTCTCGGCGTGAAGACCGTTCTCACAGAGTTCGTCGCCTTCATCGACCTGTCGGCGATCCCGGTAGAGGAAATGACCGACCGCACGCGCCGGATTGTCGCAAACGCCGTCTGCGGCTTCGCCAACTTCGGCTCCGTGGGCATCCTGATCGGCGGATTGACGATCATTGCGCCCGAGAAGCGAGAAGTTTTCCTTAGTCTCGCGTGGAAGACGCTGATCGCCGGAACATTCGCCACATGTCTCTCCGGCGCCATTGTCGGCCTGCTGCCGGCAAGTTTATTTGCTGGCTGAGGCGGATCGCCCTAACGCGTCCGTTCAAGGTGAATGCACCTGAGAAAGAACCGGGAGAGTCGAGTGCGCAGGATGTACTCAGCCGCGAGCTGGATGGCTGCCGCAATTGCGGTGGGCGCGTTGTCCGCCCCCGCAGCCTTCGCCCAGGGAGAAACAATCGGGCGCACGGTCCACGCCAGCCCCGCCCCGGCCGACGGCGATGTCGTGACAATCTACGGCGATCGTCTCGAAACCGATCCGGGCGCCTATTCGGTGATCGACGCCAGGACCATCGCCGACACGGCCGCCAACCATCCCGCCGAGATCCTGAACACCGTTCCGGGCGTCAACGTGCAGATGAATTCCGGGCAGGAGCTGCTCATCGCACTGCGCTCGCCCGTGCTGCCTGCCGGCGCCGGGCAAGGCTCCTTCCTCATCCTCGAGAACGGCGTGCCCACCCGCGCGCCCGGCTTCGGCAACGTCAACGCGCTCTTTGAAGTCCACCACGAAACCGCCGAGGCGATCGAGGTCGTGCGTGGTCCCGGCTCGGTGCGCTATGGCTCCAACGCGGTTCACGGTCTCATCAATTTCATCGACCCCGTTCCGGGCGAACAGACTGGCCAGACGCTGACCCTGTCGACCAATACGTTGCAGCGCTCGCGCGCCGACGCCACGGCGAACTTCTCCGTCAACGGCGTGGACAACTGGGTCGGCCTGTCCGTGATGGACGATGGCGGGTGGCGCGACGCCTCCGGCGTCGACCAGCAGAAGCTCACCTGGCGTTCCAGGTTCCAGGGCGAGACGTGGAACGCAATCGCCACTCTTGCTGCGGTGAATCTCAATCAGGAAACGGCCGGCTTCATACAGGGTCCTGAGGTTTACAGGAACGAGGACATCGCGAAGTCGAACCCGAACCCGGAAGCCTATCGCGACGCGTGGGCCGTTCGCGCCAATCTGCGCTACGAGACCAATATCGGGGCGGATCGGCTGACGATCAGCCCGTTCGGCGTCGCCCAGCGGATGACGTTCATCCA
>CAZTMG010000073.1:11238-12516 GCA_964614815.1 uncultured Rhizobium sp.
CTTCCTGCCCGATCAGTCGACCGAGGAGAACGGCCATGACTCCCTCGGCGTGATGACGCGCTATGATTTCGGTCCGTCCGGCTTCCGTTGGTCGGTTGGCGCGGATCTGCAGGTCGCAGATGGCTTCCTGATCGAAACCCAGACCCGGCCCAGCTTCGGCGGCCCGCCGGGCAATCCGACCTTCCCGCAGGGTGTCCACTACGACTATGACGTCGAAGCCTGGACAACGGGCCTGTATGCCGAGGTCGACTGGAACTTCGCGCCAGGCTGGAACATGCTCGCGGGCCTTCGCGGCGAATCCCACGCCTACGACTACACGACCCACATCGCCCCCGGCACGCGCGGCCGCTTCCGCGTCGCCCCCAGCCGGACGGACGATTACAACCTGCTGACGCCCAAGATTGGCGTTGTCTACACCGGCGCCGAAGGCGTGGTCTTCTACGCCAACTACGCCCGGGGCGAGCGCGCCCCGCAGACGTCCGACCAGTACCGCCTGCAGAACCTGCAGACGATCGAGCGTCTGCAGGTCGAGGGTCTCGACAGCTACGAGATCGGCGCGCGCGGGACATATGCGGGGGTCGACTTCGATGTCGCCCTCTATCGCATGTACAAGGACAATTTCTTCTTCCGCGACTCCGATGGCCGCAACGTTCCCGACGGCCGCACGCGCCATTTCGGCTATGAAGCCTCGCTTGCGGGCGACGCCGGCGAACTGGCTGGCGGCCTGCTCCGCTGGAACGTCAACGTCTCCTGGTCGGACCAGCGCTATGACTTCGACCGCAATGTCGCCGTCGCCGCCGAGGACATCTTCCGCGACAACGTCATCGACACGGCCCCCGAATGGCTGGCCGACGCCGGCGTCCGGTGGGATGGACAGAATCTCTCCCTCGGCCTCAGCGCGGAATATGTCGGCGAATACTTCACCAACGCCGCCAACACGGCGACCTATGACGGCCACCTGATCGCGCACGCCCGCGGCGCCTGGCGTTTCTCCGATGCGCTCGAGGCGTTCGTCATTGTCCGCAACCTGACCGACGAACGCTATGCCGACCGCGCCGATTTCGCCCAGGGCCAGGACCGCTACTTCCCCGGCGAGCCGCTGAACGCGACGATCGGGGTCCGGATCAGGAGCTAGGCGCCCTCGCAGCCGCCGGGCCGCACTTGCGAAATCCGCCGCGCGCCGCATAAGAAGCGACGACACAGAACGGGGCCGTCCATGAAAGCCAGCGTCGAGGCGCTGGAGAAGAAGCGCGAGCACGCCCGCCTCGGCGGCGGCCA
>CAZTMG010000074.1:0-1429 GCA_964614815.1 uncultured Rhizobium sp.
CGTGTTCATCAGGTGCGTGCCAAGCGTCAATCTCTGCTAATGACGGATTACTTTATCGCACGGTCTGTTAGAGAAGACTTGGCGAATTCTCGACGAATTCTTCAGGTCTGGGAGCGATAAGTCGAGGGGTACTGACATCGGGCGGGGATCAAGAGGGCATCACCATGCAGGCGCCGCGGAAATATCCAGGCCGCGGAACGGAGCAACCGGAAGGCGCCGGACCCGCCCAGAAAGGCGCGGGGATGCTGGGACGGCTCGTGATGCACATCCGACGCGAGCGCCTGGCGCAGCTGGCGGCGGCGGTGCTAGCGCCGATGGCGGCCTTCCTTGCCGTCCTCGTGATTCCGATCGACACCCAGTGGCGCCTCAGTCTGGCGACTGTGACAGGCCTTGCCGCTCCGATGCTGGCGGGCCTCTATGTCGCCTTGCACGCGTGGAGGCAGGCGCGCCGTTCGTCGATCGAGCAGGCGGCGATCCGCGCGAAGCTGGAGAAGGCAACGGACGTCATCGTGCTCCTGCAGCGGGCCGTGGAGGAGGCCCGTCATGGACAGGCGGCGCAGATGGAGCGTCTGCTTGCGGAGAAGGCGTTGGCCGAGTCCGCCCTCGGCGAACTGAGCAGCCGGATGCAGGCCATGGAGTCAAGGCTGTCGGCTGAAACAGACGCGTTGCGCGAGAAGCAGAGCCACATGTCGGGCGTCATAACGTTTCTGCAGCGGACGGTGCGTGAGCAGCGTTGCGAGCAGGCGGCGCAGACGGATCACCTGATCGCCGACAAGATGCGCGAGGCAGCCTTGGCGACCGAGGCGTCAAGCCAGAAGATGAGGGTCGCGCTCGATTCGCTTCACAACCGACTGCATGCCGCCGAAGCGGATCTGGCGGCGCGCATCAGCAAGGTCGAGACAGCCGCGGCGGATGCGGCGCAGACCGCGCTGGAGGCGCGAGACGATTTGACGGTTGCGTTGGAGGACATGCGCAAACGCCTTGGCAGGGCCGAAACGGCCATCGCCGACCGCGCGGCGGCCAGCGCGCTTTCGCAGGTGAGGGACGAGCTAGCGAGAGCGGCAGCCGCGGAAAGGAACTTTGCCGAAGCCGAGCAGGAGCGGCTGGCGGCCATGACCGATCTGGCCCGGAGGGTCTCTGACCTCGCGGTGCGGCTAGGAGATAACGAGACGCGTTTCGGGCGGCGGGTGGACGAAGCCGTCGCGGGGTTGCGCGCCGACATGCAGGCTGTGGAAGGCCGCGTGGCGGAGGTCGCGGCGGCCGCCGAAGGCGCCGGCGCTGCGGGCGCGGCGGGACTTGCCAATCTTGAACAGAGGCTGCTCGCAGTCCAGAGCCAGGCGACGCAACGCAGCGCCGAGATCGCTGCAGCCGCCGAGGCGCAGGCGGCGGAGACCAGCGGCGTCCTCGCGGCGCTGAAGACGAGCCTGGC
>CAZTMG010000074.1:1439-5095 GCA_964614815.1 uncultured Rhizobium sp.
TATCGTTGGTCTGGCCAGAGAGGGAGCGCAGACAGCAGCGGCCGGCATTGCATCGGCGCGGCGGGAGATTGCCGACCTTCTTGCGCGTGTCGAGGAATCGGAGGACGCCGGGGTCAGGGAGATCGACAAGCTGACGCTTCGCATTACCGAGCTGGAAGCGATGCAGGAGCGCACGGGTCCGGCGGTCGAAGCCCAAGCGCTTGCCGTCCTGCGTGCGCAGATCGCCGAGGCGGTGCACCTGTCCGAGCAGGCGGCGCGGCAGACCTTCCGGGAGCTGGCCACGATCAAGACGTTGTCCGAGAGGCTGGCGGCCATGGAAATGCGACATGCGTCGCTGGCGCGTGCGCTCGAGACGCCGATCACCGTGGGCCTGGAACCGGGCCTCGTGCGCGACGGCGACGGCGCAACGGCGCCTGCGCCCCGGCCCGCGGCGGAGGAGACGCCAATCCCCGCCAACGATCCGCACAACATTGCCAAGTCAAGGAGCTAAAGGGCCATATGTCGAGGAACAGCGCGAGCCGCCGCCGGCATTCGGTCCGTTGTGGAGCTGCTGCTCGTCATGGCATTGCCGTTGCAGGTCTTTGGCAGCCTTGAGCGTTGCGCCGACAGGGGATTGGCGCCATTAGCTCAGGCGAGTTTCGCGAGGCGGACCACGCATGGCTAGCAAGCTCGTCAGCGTCGTTGTGCGGGCGCTGAATGAAGAGAAGTGGCTTGGACAGGCGCTCGCGGCCTGCAAGTCGCAGACCCTCGCCGAAGGCCGGCAGATCGAGCTGATCCTGGTGGATTCGGGGTCGACCGACGCCACCGTTCCCATCGCGCGCGAGCACGGCGCCCGCATCGTCCATATCAGGAAGGAAGATTTCACCTTTGGCCGCTCGCTGAATGTCGGCTGCGAGGCGGCGCGGGGAGAGATCCTCGTCTTCATGTCGGCGCACTGCATTCCGATGACGGACGCCTGGCTCGAACGGCTCATCCGTCCGATCGAGGACGGCCTGTGCGACTACACCTATGGCCGGCAGGCGGGCCATGCGGCCAGCCGCTTTTCGGAGCGGCAGGTGTTCGCGCATTATTTCGGTGAGACAAGTCGGCTGCCGCAGCAGGGCTTCTTCTGCAACAACGCCAATTCGGCGATCCGCGCCGACGTGTGGCGCAGGCACCGCTTCGACGAGGCCGTGACCGGACTCGAAGACATGGTGCTCGCCAAGACCCTTGCGGCTGCGGGCGGGCGCATCGGCTATGTCGCGGAGGCGCCGGTGGCGCATATCCACGAGGAATCGCTGAAGCAGACCCTGCGTCGCTACTATCGCGAGGCGTTGACCATGCGCGTGATCATGCCGGAAGTGCATTTCCACATCTGGGACATGGCCAGCTGCTTCCTCGCCGGCGTCATTCACGATGCGCGCGCGGCGATGCGGGAGAAGGTCTTCTGGAAGGAGGCGGGCGGCATCATCGGCTACCGCTTCAGTCAGTACTGGGGGACCTATCGGGGTCACAACGAGCACCGTGTCCTGTCCCAGGCGCAGAAGATCTCGTATTATTATCCGCAGGCGCCGAAGCGGAAGAAGGAGAAGAAGACGTCCCCCGATGCGTCGTCCTCCAACAAGGAGTCTTCCAGAAAGGACGCGGGCGTGGAAAATGGCGCTGGCTGGGAGCCGGTTCCCGCCGGAGCGGATCTGACGCGTGATTGACGGACACAGCCTGACGGCGCTTCTCCCGATGAAGGCGCACAGCGCCCGGGTGAGCTCCAAGAATTTCCGGACCATCGCGGGCAAGCCGCTATTCCGGTGGATACTCGATACGCTTCTTGCGACGCCGGAAATCGACAGGATCGTGATCAACACGGATGCGCGCGGCATCCTGTCGGCCAATGGCCTGGAGGACGGCGATGGCGGCGGGAAGGTCCTGATCCGCGACCGGAAACCGGAGATCTGCGGCGACTTCGTGTCGATGAATCTGGTGCTGGCGGATGACATCGCCAACGCGCCGTCCGACCACTATCTGATGACGCACACGACCAATCCGCTGCTGCAGGTCCGCACGATCCGCGCGATGATCCGCGCCTACATGGATGCGAGAGAGGCGGGAACGGCAGACTCGCTGTTCAGCGTCAACCGCCTTCATACGCGCTTCTACACGGCCGAGGGCTCCCCTATAAACCACGATCCCAACAACCTGGTTCGCACGCAGGACCTGCCTCCCTACATGGAGGAGAATTCGGTGTGCTACCTGTTTTCGCCCGGCAGCTTCGCCGCGACCGGCGCCCGCATCGGAAGGAGGCCGCTGCTGTTTCCAACCCCGCGCCTGCAGTCAGTCGACATCGACGAGCCCGCCGACTGGTTCATGGCGGAATCGTTGCTGATGCGAGTGGTCGCGGGCGAGACGCTGCCGGAAGCGTAGACTCCGGCCGGAGGCAAGACGACATGCGCGTTCTGGTGACCTGTCCGCCCATGCTGGGCCTCATCGAAGAGTTCATTCCGGCTTTCGAGGCGAAGGGCCTGACCTGCGCGCCCGCGAAGGTCACACAGGTCATGAGCGAGGCGGACCTCATCGCGCTCGTGCCGCAGATGGACGGCTGGATCATCGGCGACGATCCGGCGACGCGTCGGGTCGTGGCGGCGGGCGCCGCCGGGAAGCTCAAGGCTGCGGTGAAATGGGGCGTGGGCGTCGACAATGTCGATTTCACGGCGTTCAAGGATCACGGCGTGCCGGTTGAGAACACGCCGGGCGTGTTCGGCGGCGAGGTGGCCGATGTGGCGCTTGCCTATGTGCTGGGGCTGGCCCGCGAGACCTATTTCATCGACCGTGAAATCCGCGCGAGGAATGCCTGGCCCAAGCCTTCGGGCATCAGCCTGTCGGGGCGTACGGTCGCCATCGTGGGCTTCGGCGATATCGGCCGGCAGACGGCCAGGCGGATTCTTGCCTGCGGCTCGAAGGTCATCGTCTACGATCCGGCGTTCGCGCCGGTGGAGGGCGTGCCTGTCGAACCGGCCGCGTGGCCGCAGCGACTGGACGAGGCGGACTTCCTGATCTTCACCTGTCCGCTCAATGTGGGAACGCGGGGCATGTTCAACGCCTCCATCTTTCCGAAGCTGAAGCGGGGCGTGCGGGTGGTGAACGTGGCGCGCGGGCCGGTGATCGTCGAGAAGGACCTGATCGCGGCCCTGCAATCCGGGGTGGTGCATTCGGCGGCGCTCGATGTGTTCGAGGTGGAGCCGCTGCCGGCCGATTCGCCGCTGCGGGCGATGGACCGCTGCATCTTCGGGTCGCACAACGGCTCGAATTCGGCGGACGCCGTGCGCCGGGTAAGCCATATCGCGATCGACAAGATTGCCCGTCTTCTGGGCGTCGGCTAACCAAGCCGCATGGCTTCGACGAACACAGACCCGGCGACCTATCCCAGCCTGAAGGGCCGGTCCGTGATGATCACGGGCGGGGCGACGGGGATTGGGGCGGCCATGGTCCTGGCGTTCGCAGGGCAGGGCGCGCGCGTCGGGTTCATCGACGTCGATGCGGCGGCGGGCGCCAGGCTGGCCGCCGACATTCAGCAGGCCAGGGGCGCGGCGCCGTGGTTTCGCGCCGCGGACGTGACGCAGACCAACGTTCTGGCGGATGCGATCGCGGCGTTGCGGGAGATCCTCAAGGCCCAGGACCAGATC
>CAZTMG010000074.1:5105-12238 GCA_964614815.1 uncultured Rhizobium sp.
ATGTCGCCGACGATACGCGGCGCGACCCCCTGCAGACGAGCGAGGCGGACTGGCGCGCGGCGCTCGCGGTCAATCTCGATGCGGCCTTCTTCGCAGCGCAGGCGGCCATCGCGCTGATGACGGCCACGGGCGGGGCGATCATCAATCTCAGCTCGATCAATGCCCTGACCGGGCCGCCCGGCATGCCCGCCTATGTGGCGTCCAAGGCGGCGCTGCTGGGGCTGACCAAGGCGCTGGCGCGGGAGTATGGCCCCCGGGGCGTGCGTGTGAACGCGATCCTGCCGGGATGGGTGGTCACGGAGCGCCAGCTCGCGCTTTGGCTGACGCCGGAGGCGGAGGCGGCGTGGATGAAGGATACGCCCCTGAAGCGACGCATCCTTCCCGATGATGTGGCGCGGCTGGCGCTGTTCCTCGCCTCGGACGACAGCGCGATGATCACGGGGCAGCAGTTCGTGATCGATGGCGGGCGCACCTGATGTCGCTTCCGGAGGCGCGGCTGATCGAGGAGATCGAGGTCCAGGACAGGCTGGGCGAGGGCGTGCTGTGGCGGGCGAGCGATGCGACGCTGTGGTGGGTCGATATCCTCGGCCGGCGAATCCACTGCATGGCATGGCCGAGCCTCAGGCTCGCCACGTATGAGACGGCCGAGCGGCCGGGGTCGCTCGCCTTCATCGAGGGCCGGGATGACGCGCTGATCGTGGCGTTCGAGACGGGCTTTGCGCTCTGGCATGCGGCGTCGGGCAAGGTCGACTGGCTCTGGCGCCTGCCGGAGCTTCGCGCGGGCGTGCGGCTCAACGACGGCCGGGCCGGGCCGGATGGGCGGTTCTGGGCTGGGTCGATGACGGAGAACGGCGTTGCAGGCGGCTCCATGCCGCCGGGGGCGTTGTTCCGGCTGGATCATGATGGACGTGCAACCCCCGTGGTGGCGGGTCTTCACATCAGCAATGGCGTCTGCTGGTCGCCGGATGGCCGGCGGATGTATCTCGCGGATTCTGCGCGGGGCGAGGTCTATGCAGCGGACTTCGATGGCGTGCTGGGCGCGCCGGGCCGGTTCGCGACATTCGCCACCTTCACGGACGAGGCGCCCGATGGCGCCGTGACCGATGCGAACGGGGTCTACTGGGTCGCCCTCTGGGGCGGCGCGCGTGTGGCGGCGCTGTCGCCCCAGGGGCGGGAGATTGCGTCGGTCGGCGTGGACGCGCCGCAGCCGAGTTGCCCGGCGTTCGGCGGGGCCGCGGGCAATCTGCTGTTCGTCGCCACGGCGCGGCAGGGCCTGACGTCCGCGCAGCTGGCGGCGCATCCGAAATCCGGAAACCTGTTCGTCTACGAGACGCAGGCGCGAGGCGCGCCCGTCGCCCGCGCGCGGCTGAGCCGGGGATGAGGGGCGTCGCATCTCCGGAATCGTCTTGGGTCTGCAACAGGCGCCGCAGGCCGATGCGCTCGCACCCTTCCTTCGTTGAGCGCTTGTAATCCAGGTTCGGGCCATTGGCCTGCCGGAGGGTCCGAACTCGAGTCCGAATGGGGCGCAGCTCCCGGCATGGAGCTAAGTCTTTGTGTTTGGTTCCAAAAAGTCCCGGCGCCTGACGCCAGGGCGCCGGGGCGAGGGAATTGCTGCAAAAGCGGCAAAAGACATTGGCTTTAGCCGGGCGAATTTCGTAGGACTGGTGCAATCGCCCGGGCGGGGAATGCTCCCGGCGATTTCGTGTTTGGCCAGCTGTTGGCCAGCAGCCAGGGGAAGTTCCGCGTGAGTGCTCCTAGCCAGCAGACCAGCCTGCGAGTTGTTTCCGACGACGCTGCAGGCCAGGCGGCTTCTGCGGCATTCCGCGATCGGCAGGGCGGCGGCGGCGGAGGTTCACTGATCAGCCGGCGTGCGCCGCTCGCCATCCAGGTGAAGGACTGCGTGCTGCAATATCCGCTCGGCCATTTTGATCGTGGCAGCGTGAAGGCCGCCGTGATGTCGATGTTCGGCAAGAAGCAGAACCGCGTGATGTCGCAGTTCGTCGATGCGCTGCGCGGCGTGAACATCGAGATCCAGCAGGGCGAACGCGTCGCCCTGATCGGCCATAACGGGTCGGGCAAGTCGACGCTCCTGCGCGCGATGGCCGGAATCTATCCGCTGGCGGCGGGAAGCATCCGCGTCTCGGGCAAGATCGGCACGCTGCTGGAGCTTGGCGTCGGCTTCGAGCAGGAAGCGACAGGGCGCGAGAACATCTACTATCGCGGCATGGCGATGGGGTATTCACGCCGGGCGCTGGCGCGTCATGAACAGGAGATCGTCGATTTCTGCGGGCTCGGCGATTTCATCGACCTGCCGGTTCGGACCTATTCGGCCGGCATGTATGTACGTCTCGCCTTTGCGATCTCGACCCAGTTCTCGCCCGAGGTCCTGCTTGTGGACGAGGTGTTCGGGGCGGGCGATGCGACGTTCCAGGCGCGCGCGCGCCAGCGTATGCTCAACATTGTCGCCAACGCCGGCATCTTCGTGATCGCCACGCACGACCTCAGCCTGGTAGCCAACGTCTGTACCCGCGTGATCTGGCTCGAAGCGGGACGGATCGTTTCCGATGGCCCAGTGGATTCCGTCTTGCCGGAATACAGGGCTCGCCTGGGGTGAGCGCGGCGGGCCCCGGTCTGGTTGAGTGATTTCGTATCGAGGCGGCGTCATGTCCTTCGTCAATATCCAGGAGCGCAAGCTCCCCTTCGTCTTCCGCTACCTTGCCGATCTTGTGGCCTACCGGCATCTGTGCTGGCATCTCGTTGGCAGCGACCTCCGGGCGCGCTTCCGCAGGAGTCGCCTGGGCATCCTCTGGGCGCTGATACAGCCTCTCAGTTTCGCGTTGATGATCGCCTTTGTCTGGGGGGTCCTCGATCGCAATATCAGCACCTGGGAGTTTGCGCTTTACGTGCTCGCCGGACATGCGGTCTTCGACCTTTTCGGCAATGTCGTGAACAGCGGTCAGAATGCGCTGATCGGTTCAGGCGGCTATCTCAGGCAGGCCCGCGTCCCGCTCCTGATCTTCCAGCTTCGCGTCACACTGACGGCGATGGTCTTTTTCCTGATCGAGATGATCGCCGTATTCGGATGGGGGCTGGCGATCGGCGCCCTGCCGCCCCCGGGCCAGCATCTTCTCCTGATCCCCCTCTATGTTGTCTTTGCGGGAGTGTTCTGCTGCGCTGTAAGCGTGCTGTTCTCGATTGCAGGAACGCTGTACCGCGATGTGCGGCACGCCTCCGGCCTGTTCATCCGCGCGCTGTTCCTCACGTCGCCGGTCATGCTGCCCCGTGCGGTTCTCGATCAGCCGAAGCTGCAGTTCCTGGAGTTCGTGAATCCGATGGTGCCGCTGCTGGACATGTTCCGCGACCCCGTCATGTACGGCCGCATGTGGCAGCCCCAGGATGTGCTGGTGCTGTCAGTCTGGACCGTGGGACTGTGGACGCTCGCTCTGATGTGGGGCGCTTCCGAGGGACGCAAACTGGTGTTCGCGGTGTAGGCGTCCTCCTGCGGCCACACCCTGCGCCCGGGTTGATGGTCCATGCCCGACCCGCTAGAGACAGATGGGCAGGGGTGAGGGGTGCGCGATTTGACCATCGTGGTTCTAGGTGCGCTGTGGGCGCTCTGGCCCTTGATCGCGCTGGCGGGCGGACTCGGCTTTTCGGTGCTGTCGGGCCTCGCCGCCCTGATCCTCCTGCCGGCGATCGCGCGCTCGCTGCGTCCACGGCCTTATTTTCTTGCGCTTGCCGCCTTCTTCATCTTCGCGGGCGTTTCCGCCCTGTGGTCGCCGCGTGAGCAGGCGCTGGTCGAAATCGACTTCGGGGAGCTGCAGTTCGCAGTCCGCAGCGAGATGCTGCGCGTGGGCCTGCAGGTCCTTGCCCAGGGGGCGCTGCTGGCGGGCGCGTTGCGGCTCGGTGAGGCCGGGCGCGCCGCGGTGCAGCGGATCGCTCACACCGCGCTGGGCCTGCAACTCGCAATGCTGGTCGTGCTGACGGCGTTCGAGCCGCAAATCCTGCAGATGCTGACCGCCATCGTGCCGGATACGGGGGAGGGCGTTCAGAACATCTCGCGCAACAGCCTCATCATGGCGGCGGCGGCGCCGCTTCTCGCGATTGGCCTGATGCAGGGCAGGTCGCTGGCTGCGGGCGGATTGCTTGCGGCCGTCGTCGTCGCGGCAACCGCCGCGATCTGCGCAATGCGGGGCGTCAATTCCGGCCTGCTGGCGATCGCGGCGGCAGGAGCCAGCGTTGTGCTGGTGCGCCTGTTGCCGAAGGCAGGGTTCAAGCTCATCGCTCTTGGAACGGCGGCGCTGCTGATGACGGCGCCGCTGGCGTTCGGCCTCCTGTCGCAAGGCGCGGACTTTGCGACGGCTGACGATTCGTCTTCCTACCGCGCGGCGATCTGGCAGCGCGTGATCACGCTGATCGGCGAGGAGCCCATCACCGGCCATGGCGTCGGCGTGCTGCGGACGATCCGCGAGCCGATCGAGACCGGCCTGTTCGCGGGTCAGTGGACCGTGCCGAACCATTCGCACAACATGATGCTGCAGCTCTGGGCCGAGACGGGCGTGATCGGGGCGGGGCTCCTGTCGCTGGCCATCGTCCTGGCGGGCTGGCGGATGCCGGATGCACGCACGCTGGGGCCGGCGGGGCACAAGGGAGCCGCGCTGGCGGGCGCGATGGTCGCCGTGGCGGTGGTGTCCTTCGATCTGTGGAACGAATGGTGGTGGGCCGTCGGCGGGTTGCTGGCTGTCCTGGCCGCTGCAACGCCGGCGACGCGTGCAGCGCGGGCCCCAGAGACGCCTGTGACGCGGGGCGTGACGTTCGGCGAGACGGCGCGGGCGGAGACGACCGCTCAGGAGGATGCGGCGCCCGATGCGGTTCGGCCGTCATCAGCCTCGCACATCGAGAACAATTTCAACCTGCTGCGGCTGATGTTCGCGCTGATGGTGGCGGTTTATCACGCCATCGCCCTGCCAGGCGTGGCCGGATGGGAGCAGGCCGAGGGCTGGACGAGCCTCCTGGCCGAGATCGGCGTGCAGGGTTTCTTCGTGCTGTCGGGCTATCTTGTGTGGGCGAGCCTCGAACGGTCGCCGACGCTGGGGCTCTATGCCGAGAAGCGGGCGCGGCGGCTGCTGCCGGGGTATGTAACAGTCGTTCTGGCTTGCGCGGCGGCGGCGGTCGTCCTCTCGCCTTCGGCGCGCAATGACCTGTCGGCCGTGGCCGGATATCTCGGCTGGAATCTCGCCTTCCTCAACTTCATGGCGCCGGGGCTGCCGGGCGTCTTCGAGGCCAACCGCTTCAGCGAGATAAATGGCGCGCTGTGGACGCTGAAAATCGAGGTGATGTTCTACATCATCCTGCCGCTTCTGGCCTGGCTGCTGAGGCGGGCCGGGACACATCGCTGGATGTGGTTCGTGGCGATCTACATCGCCGCGGAAGTCTGGCGCGCCGTACTGGAGCAGATGGGCGCGCAACAGGGCGGAATCTGGACCGAGCTCTCCCGCCAGCTGCCGGGACAGATGAGTTTCTTCGTCACCGGCATCGCGCTGTGCGCGTGGCGGGACGATCTCAACTGGCGGTCCATGCTGGCGCCGATGGGCGTGATCCTGCTGGCGGTCTCGATTGCCTTTCCACAGGCCGAGCCGGTGCGGGCGGCGGGCCTTGGCGTCTTCGCCGTGTGGCTGGCCGTGGGTATACCCAGGCTATTCGATGCAGCCCGGTTCGGAGACCTGTCCTACGGGCTCTACATCGTGCATTTCCCGATCATCCAGTGCGTGATCGCGGCGGGGCTGTTCGACGAGGCGCCCGCGCTCGGGCTGGCGGCGGCGGGCGGGACGAGCGTCCTCCTGGCGCTGCTGCTGTGGCGGCTGGTGGAGCGTCCAGCTCTGCGCCGCGACAGCGCCTATCGCCGCGCCGGGGAGGCGTCGGCGAACGTGTAGTATTTGTGCAGGAAGTAGCTGGTGATCGCGGGCGCGGCGACGCCGCAGACATGCGCCGCCTCGAAGGGCTGCCAGGTCCAGCCAAGGGCGGGCAGCACGATGCGCGCCATCAAGGTCGACACCGCCCATGCCAGCGCCGCGCCGAAGGCGTTGACCCAGACAAAGCGAATCACGCGCCGCGGGCTTGCGCCGTCGCCGCCGAACAGCATGCGCTGAAACAGGAAGAAGGCGATCACCATTCCATCCATGTAGGCCAGCACGACTGCGGCCTCGAACGGCATGACGAAGTTGAGGAGATAGCGCGCCACGAGGTTGGCCAGAGCGGCGACTCCCCCCACGGCGAGGAACCGGATGAACTCCTGCAGGCTGGCGCGGGGGGCGGCCATCGCGGTCATCGACCTTGCGCCGGGGATGACAGGCCGAACAGCGCGTTGATGTCCAGAAGGCCGGTCCACCCGTCCGGCAGGGCGGCGGCGGCGATGAATCCGGCCGCGAGGATGGCGCCGATGGCGAGACTCCTTCCGTCCCTGAAGGCGAAGACGACGGGGTCGTCATGCAGCTCGCCGCGGTTGGCCAGCAGCCAGACGCGCATCAGCCACAACGCCAGCGCCACGGGAGCGATCCAGAGCGCCTCGGGAGCCGAATAGACTCCCGAGGGCCAGGCAGATTCGATGATGTAGAGCACGAGGATCAGGGGGGCCGCGGTCGCCGAGGCAAGGCCGAAACCGAGCGTCAGCGTCGCGTCTTCCGCGCGATAGCCGCGGTTGGCGATGCGGCGCTCGCCCGCGTCGCCCCGGCGCAGCACCTCCACATGCCGCTTCGCCAGCGACAGGGACACGAACAGGAACATCGAGAACACGATCAGCCAGTGGCTGAGCGCGACGCCTGCCAGCACAGCGCCCATGACCAGTCGCCAGGAATAGAGGAAAGCGAGCGTCATCGTGTCCGCCAACGCGGCGCGCTTCAGCATGAAGGAATAGGACAGTGTCGTGACGAGGTAGACCAGCATCGTCACGGCGAAGGCGGGCGACAGCAGGACGCCGCCGGCAAGACCGGCGAGGATCAGCACGGGCGAGGCGACGAAGCCCTGCCAGAGCTTCAGGCGGCCCGACGCGAAGGGCCGCCTGCATTTCGACGGGTGGCTGCGGTCGGCGGCGAGGTCGACAAGGTCGTTGAGGATGTAGGCCCCCGAGGCCAGCA
>CAZTMG010000075.1:0-4629 GCA_964614815.1 uncultured Rhizobium sp.
GACGCGCTCCGGGCGGAGAACCCGCGCGTCGAGGCCTTCGTGACCGGCGATCCCTACACGGGCGGCACGGACTACGTCGGCGGCGGTCCCGGCCGTCTTGCGCTGACCCGACGTAAATCAGTCTACCGTGTTGTCCGACGCAGAGCTGGAGCCAATCCGATGTCCGAAGCCCTCATCATCGACGCCGTCCGCACGCCACGCGGGATCGGCAAGGCCGGCAAGGGCGCGCTGGCGAAGCTGCATCCGCAGCGGCTTGCGGCGACGGTGCTGGCGGCGATCGCAGAGCGCAACGGACTCGATACGGCGGAGGTCGACGATGTGATCTGGTCGACATCGTCGCAGAAGGGAAAACAGGGCGGAGACCTGGGGCGCATGGCGGCGCTGGATGCGGGGTTCGACGTGAAGGCCAGCGGCATGACGCTCGACCGCTTCTGCGGCGGCGGCATCACGGCGGTGAATCTTGCCGCGGCGCAGATCATGAGCGGTATGGAAGACCTCGTCATCGCGGGCGGCGCGGAGATGATGAGCCTCACGGCGGCCATGGCCGCGGACGAGGCGGCGGCCGGGTTTCCGCCCGCGCTGATGGGCGCGCACAACGCAAGTCTCGATATGAAGCATCCGCAGTCGCACCAGGGGGTGTGTGGAGACGCCATCGCCACTCTCGAAGGCGTCTCGCGCGAGGAGCTGGACGCCTATGCGCTGGAAAGCCAGCGGCGCGCGGCGCAAGCCATTGCGGAGGGCCGGTTCCGGAAGTCGATGGTCGCGGTGAAGGATGAGGACGGCAGCGTGCTTCTGGAGAAGGACGAGTACCCCCGGCCCGACACGACGGCCGAAGGTCTGGCAAGGCTCAAGCCTGCGTTCGAGGCGCTGGCCGACATGCCCTACAACGCGGCCGGGGACACGTTCCGGAAGCAGATCAACCGCCGCTATCCCGACCTCCGGATCCGGCATGTGCACCATGCGGGCAACTCGTCGGGCGTGGTGGATGGCGCTGCGGCGGTGCTGCTTGCATCACGCACGTATGCTGAAAAGCACGGACTGAAGCCGCGCGGCCGCGTGGTCGCCATGGCCAACATGGGGGATGACCCCACGCTGATGCTGAACGCCCCTGTGCCGGCGGCGCGCAAGGTGCTGGCGAAGGCGGGTCTCGCCCCGGCCGACATCGACCTGTGGGAGATCAACGAGGCGTTCGCCATCGTGCCGGAGAAATTCATCCGCGACCTGGGCCTTGACCGCGCCAGGGTGAACGTGAATGGCGGCGCCATCGCCCTCGGCCATCCCATCGGCGCGACAGGCGCGATCTTGATCGGGACGGTGCTGGACGAGCTGGAGCGCACGGGCGGTCGCCACGGCCTTGTCACCATGTGCGCGGCGGGCGGCATGGCGCCGGCCATCATCATCGAGCGCCTCGACGGCTGATCAGCTGTATCGATCTGTTTTCCGTTTCTCAGGGCGCGATCGCGGCTTGCAGCGCCCGGGCGAGGCGCCTGCGGAACGTCTCCCGGGCCTCAGGTGAAAGGCCGAAATCGTCCGAGATCAGGCGGTCCATCACCGCGCCCTTGATGATCGCCGCGGCGAGGCGCACGCGCGCATCGGCATTCCTGCCGCCGAGCCAGCGCCGGAACGGCCCATAGAACCGCTCTTCAGCAGATGTGCGGATGGCCTCGGCCGCGACCGGGTGGTCCGCCGAGCGAAGCATGATGAGAAATATGTCCGGCTTGTCCTGCTGCATCGGATCCTCGACCAGGATGCGCGAGAGCCGTTCGCCGAATCCTGCGGGGTCGCCCCCGAAGAAATCGTCCGGCGGCGGACAAGTGTCCAGGACGGCTTTGAACAGCTCCTCCTTGCCGCCGAAATAGCGGGAAATGAGGGAAACATCGACGCCGGCGTCGGCAGCGATGGCGCGAAGACTGACGCTGTCATAGGTCTCCGCTGCGAAGCGGGCGGCGGCCGCGCGGAGAAGGGCCGCGCGTGTCGCAGCGGCGTCACGTTTCCGCATCGCCAGGTCGCCAACCGACATTCGACCTCCGGATCGCGAGCGCTTCGCCAGCGCCTGCTGACGTCAACGTCCCGGGCGCACTTTATGTCAACGCATGTTGACTTCAAGCGGGGCTGGACGCGAGCGGCAGTCGGATTAGCCTGCCGACGCGTGAGTGGAGGAGCCGGCGATGGCCTATGAAAAGATCGAACTCGAACGCGATGGCGGCATCGCCGTCATCCGGCTCAATGATCCAGCGACGCTGAACGCCGTGACCGTGCAGACGATCGAGGAGATCGACGCGGCGCTGGACGAGATCGAAGGCTCGGCGCGCGCCATGATCCTCACCGGGGCCGGGCGCGGCTTCTGCTCCGGCGCCAACCTGTCGGCTGGCATGGGCGACCGCAAGGTCGAGGGTCCCTACGATTCCGGCGCTGTGCTGGAGAGCCACATCAATCCACTGATGCTGCGCCTGCGCGACCTGTCGATCCCCTGGGTGTCGGCGGTGAAGGGGTCGGCTGCGGGGGTTGGTTGCTCGTTCGCGCTTGCGGCGGACATTGTGATCTGCGGCGAGAGCGCCTTCTTCCTTCAGGCATTCGCGCGTATCGGCCTTGTGCCGGACGGCGGATCGAGCTGGATCCTGACGCGCAGCATCGGACGGGCGCGGGCCATGGAGATGATGCTGCTGGGCGAACGCATCCCGGCGGTCAGGGCCCTCGAATGGGGGATGGTCAACCGCATTGTCCCGGACGAGCAGCTGATGCAGGCCGCGACGGACATGGCGAGGACGCTGGCTTCCGGGCCGACGAAATCGCTGGCGATGATCCGGCGGATGGCCTGGTCAGCAGCTGAGACATCGTTCGAGGCGGCGATGACGACGGAGCGCAACAATCAACGTCTCGCCGGACAGACACAGGACCACCGCGAGGGCGTGATGGCCTTTCTGGCCAAGCGTTCGCCGCAGTTCACAGGGTCCTGACGGACACGCCGCCGCCTGCCGCCGTCCTGTCTCCGTCTCCGGATCGGGCAGACCTTCGCCGTCTACTCCACCCAGTCCTTCCTGATCCTGAAGGAGGCGAGAAAGAGCAGGAACGCGGCGACAAGATAGAACGACAGGCCGATCAGGAAGGCCATCTTGATAGACTCGTCCCCGAATTGCGGCTTCAGGGCTTCCGATGCGGCGCCGAAGAACCAGGTGCCGACGGCGATCCCGATCAGGTTGTTGACCAGCAGGAACAGCGCCGAGATCATCGTGCGCGAGTTCGCTGGTCCGAGATGCTGCACCGCCGTGAGGACCGGGCCGAGCCAGACGAGACCGAGCGCCTGCGGAGCGAGGAAGATGAGGAAGGCGAGGGTCACATCTGTTGTCAGGACGCCGAGCACGTAGAGCGGCGCCGAGACGAGGAAGGCGATGGCCGGGATCAGGGCGTAGGACCCTTTCGACGTCTGGCCAAAGCGGTCGGCGAGGAAGCCGCCGAGCATCATGCCCGCGACGCCGCCGATGAACAGCACGCCGGCAAGAAACCAGGACCGGTCCACCAGCGACATCCCCATCGAACGCGCCAGATAGGTCGGCATCCAGTAAAGCAGGCCATAGCCGACCATGGAGGAAAATGCGGCGCCCAGCGACAACAGCCAGAAGCTGGGTTTGGCGAGGGCGAGTCGGCATGCCGGCAGGAAGCCGAGCGGCGCCTCGCCGGCAGGCTTCACGTCATGAAGATTGCGCGGCGGGTCCTTTACCAGCAGGCGAAAGACGGGCGCCAGCAGCACGCCGAAAAGGCCGATGGAGACAAAGGCGAAGCGCCAGTCGACATACTGCGCCAGCAGCCCCCCGAACAGGATGCCTGCGGCGGAGCCGACCGGTATGCCGAACGAGTAGATCGCCAGCGCCCTCGCCCGCTGTCTGGGTGGGAAGTAGTCGGCGATCAGACTGTAGGCCGGGGCGACGCCGCCGGCCTCCCCGACGCCGACGCCCATGCGGGCGAGGAAGAGCTGGATGAAATTCGTGGCGAGGCCGCAGATCGCCGTGAAGGCGGACCATAGGCCCAGCGCCCACGTCATGATCCAGACGCGCGATGTGCGGTCGGCCAACCAGGCCACGGGAATGGCGAGCGTGGTGTAGAGGAGCGCGAAGGCAAGTCCGCCCATCAGGCCGAGCTGCTGGTCGTCGAGACCCAGCTCCTGCCCGATCGGGTCCTTGAGGATCGAGATGATCTGCCGGTCGAGGAAATTCAGCGTGTAGACGAGGATCAGGAGCGCAAGCGCCAGGTATCGCCCCCTGATGCTTTCGGGCGGCGCGGCGGCGGCGGGGTCCGAAGCGGACATGAAGCTGCTCCCTGAACAGAAATGCCCGGATGCAGGGCGGCTGCATCCGAGCAGAGTCATGGCCGACGCGCAAAGGGGAGGAACGCGGCGGCCTGCGCAAGGTCGTATCAGAAATCGTGCGTCAGGCTCACCCACCAGGTTCGCGGATCGCCGTAGAAGGCGGTCAGTGTGCCCTCGCGTCCCAGCGTCGGCGTGACGACGCCTGTGGTGGGGTTGTGGTCTCTATTGATTCTGTTGCCAAGGGCGTCGCGAGGCAAGGGGGCAGGGCCGCTTTCTTCCGGCATTCGCCCGTGCCAGCGTTGACCCTCCCGCGCGCGTGGCCCAGA
>CAZTMG010000075.1:4639-7780 GCA_964614815.1 uncultured Rhizobium sp.
CCGGGCATGAAGCGGAGTGTGGCGGGTTCGATCCTTTTCGCGTGCGGCCTTGCGGCGTGCGCGCCGGCGTCGCCGGCGTTCACTCTCACGCCGCTCGCCTCGCCCGCTGCGCCGGGCAGCGGCGAGCCGGACCTCTCGGTTGGCGCGGACGGAACCGTCTATCTGAGCTGGCTGGAGCCACATGCCTCCGAAGGTCATGCGCTGAGGTTCGCGCGGCTGGCGCCCGGCTCGGACGCCTGGGCGACGCCCTCGGCTGCAGCGCCGGTCGTGGCGCGGGACGACCTGTTCGTGAACTGGGCGGATGTTCCCTCCCTCTTGCCGACGCGCTCGGGAAGGCTGGTTGCGCACTGGCTGCAGCAGGACGGCGATGGCCCGTACGCCTACAATGTCATGGTCGCGCAGTCGGACGACAGTGGCGAAAGCTGGTCCGTCCCGCATGTCCTGCATGATGATGGCGTCGAAGCCGAGCACGGCTTCGTCTCGCTGGTCGAGACGCCCGGGGGCGAGGTGCAGGCGATCTGGCTCGACGGGCGCAACACCACGAACGCCTCTCCCGAAATGGCGCTGGGCTTCGCCACGCTTGGCCCCGATGGCGTCCCGGGCGCCACGACGCTGATCGACGCCCGCATCTGTGATTGTTGCCAGACTTCGGCGGCATGGACCTCGACCGGGCTGGCCGTGGTCTATCGCGACCGCTCGGCGGAGGAGATCCGGGACATCAGCATCATGCGCCATGTCGATGGCGTCTGGACCGAGCCCGTACGCGTCCATGCGGATGACTGGGTGATCGAGGGGTGCCCGGTCAACGGACCCGCGATCGCGGCGAACGGCGCCAATGTGGCCGTGGCATGGTTCACCGGCGCGGGCGGCGTCGACAAGGTCAATGTCGCCTTCTCCGGCGATGGCGGGGCGACGTTCGGGCCGGCGGTTCGCGTGGACGACGGCGCTCCGGCGGGACGTGTCGATGTGGCGCTCGACACAGAAGGGCGCGCGCTGGCGACATGGCTGGAGCGGACGGAAGACGGAAAGGCCGAAATCCGTCTCCGCGCCATTGCGCCGGATGGCAAGCGTTCGGCGGCGACGGTGGTGGCGGAAACATCGGCGGCGCGCGCAAGCGGATTTCCCCGCATGGCCATGGCGGGCGGGGATATCGTGCTGGCGTGGACTGCGCCGGGCGAACCATCCACGGTACAAGTGGCGCGTGCGCGGGCGACAGAATGATGCGCAGGATCATGGCTGCGCTTGCGCTGCTGGCCGCTGGTTGTTCGGACGACGGGTCCGGAGCAGTCCTGCCGATCGAAGCGCCCGCTCCGGCTTATGAGGCCGTCTCCATGAACGGTGCGCCGACGGGGCTGGCGTCCCTGCGCGGGCAGGTGGTCCTGCTCAACGTGTGGGCCACGTGGTGCGGCCCCTGCCGGGAGGAAATTCCCTATCTCTCCGAGCTTTCGCGCGCCGAGGCAAAACGCGGCCTGAAGATCGTCGGCGTCAGCGTCGACGCCAGGGCGGACCGGGCGAAGGTGACGGATCTCGCCCGACAGCTCGGCATGTCCTACGACATCTGGCTCGATCCTGACGACCGGATCAGCGACCTGTTCCGCGCCAGCGGCGTGCCCGCCTCCGTGCTGATCGACCGGAAGGGCGTGTTGCGCTGGCGCCATGTCGGCGTGGTGCGCGAAACCACGCCAGGGTTCAGGGATGCGCTCGAGGCTGCGCTGGCCGGCTGACCGGCGTCGCTATGTGTGCGGCGAAGTAAAAGTGGTCAGCCACGCCGTGGCCGCGAGGACGCCGGCCACGATCCCGATCTCGATGCCGATGGAATGGTGCAGCGCACGCACGCCGCCGTCGTCGTCCTGTTTCAGCTGTGGTGTGAGGCGGAACTTGTTCCATGCCGCCAGCGCCAGCAGGAAGGCTGCCAGCAGGATCTTCAGCGTCAGCGCCTGCGCATATGGCGTCAGCCAGTCCTCGCGGCCGAAGTCCAGCAGCGCCAGCGCTACGAACACGCCGGCGGCGAGCAATCCTCCGACGATCCCGAGCGCAATGAGACTGAACCGCCGCACGAGCGCATCCAGCTGTTCCCGCGGCAGGCGCATGCAGGCGCGTTCCAGAAGGACAAGGGACCCGATCCACCAGGATGCGGCGAGCACGTGAATGAACACGATCACGCCGGTCGCGGCGTTCACCGAGGCCGCGTGCCCGTTGACCCCGAACGCCGCCAGCAGCGCCGCGGCGCCCCCCAGGCGCAGGATCGACGCAGCCCCCCTTCCCCCCGCAAAGGCGAGGATCAGGCTCGCCCCGGCAACCTGCAGTACGGCGGCCGGGCCCGCGGGCGTTTCCGCGATGGCGGAAAGCGTGGGAGCGTTGAGCTCGCCCCCGAGGCGGATCACCAGGATGATGAAGCTTGCGATCGCGGCCAGCAACGCCGCCGATGCGCTGCGTCCGATGAGACCGGGCGCAAGGCCCGCCACCGCGCCCAGCCGCCCGTTCAGGCTTGCGGCGGCCAGCGTCAGGCCCGCGGCGACGAGCGCGCCGGCGTAGAGCAGGAACTTGGCGAGGG
Organism: uncultured Rhizobium sp.; assembly: GCA_964614815.1. Classification (GTDB taxonomy): domain Bacteria; phylum Pseudomonadota; class Alphaproteobacteria; order Caulobacterales; family Hyphomonadaceae; genus UBA7672. The sequence continues at coordinate 7,194 of CAZTMG010000075.1, forward strand.
CGGCTGCGAGTTCGAGCATCAGTGCGGCGCTTCGCCTGCCGGATGCGGAGCCGCGTCGGCGCCCGGCGGGCGGGGCGTGGTCGAGAGCGCGGGGCCGGAGCGGATCACGATGATGATCGAGCCGGAGATGGGATGTCCATCCTTCGACAGCGCCTTCCACCTGATCTCGTTGCGGCCGGACCCGAGTTTCGGGTTCGGCAGTGTGAAGGTCGTGGCGCTGCCTGCGGGCGGCGTGAAGGACAGCTTGCGCTCCGGCATGCCGGCCTCCAGCAGCACCACGGAGGTCAGGCGGGCGGGCTCGTTGAAGTTGATGACCACTTCGGGTGGCGAAGACAGCAGGATTGCGCCGCTGGCGGGGACGGTGCTCTTCACCGTGGAGTGGGCAAGCGCGGGGGCGGCGCAGAGCGCCAAGGATAGGCCGAGAATGGCGGTGCGGACGAGGCGGCGCATCGTGGGCTCCTTCATTTCCAGGGGTCGGAAAAGGCGGGGTTGGTGAGGAAGTCCGTATCGGTCAGGGCGTTCAGGAAGGCGATGAGGTCGGCGCGCTCCTTGGCCGTCATCTCGAAGCCGGGAACGAACGAACTCTT
>CAZTMG010000075.1:7800-12217 GCA_964614815.1 uncultured Rhizobium sp.
CGGCCGACGCCCGCGTGGGGACCTTCCGCAATCGTGCGCCCGCCAGCGGCATAGTGGTCGAGCGCCTCGTCCAGCGTGGCGATCGAGCCGTCGTGCATGTAGGGCGCGGTGACGGCGACGTTGCGCAGGCTCGGCGTGCGGAAGCGGCCCATGTCCTCCGCGCGGCCTGTCAGTTCGGCGATGCCGGTGTTGTTCGGGGGATAGGCCCCCTTGCCGTCGAGATTGTAGAGGCCTGTGTTGTGGAAGGCGATCTCCGGAAGGGGCGCACGGGCATGAACGATGCTGTCGTTCATGTTCAGGTTGTTGTGGCAGTGATGGCACTCGAACCTTTCCGAAAAGAAAAGCGCTTCGCCGCGAATGGCGGCGTCGCTCATCGCCTCCGTCCTGCCCGCATAGCGGTACTGGTCGTAGGGCGAGGACAGCGAGATCAGCGTGCGCTGGAAGGCGGCGAGCGCGCGGACGACGGTGGCGAGGCTTATCTCGCCGCCCATGTCGGGAAAGGCCTTCGGGAACAGGTCGCGATAGACCGGATCGGCCGCCAGCCGCTCCTTCATCTGGCCATCCAGTCCCGCCATGCCCAGCTCCACCGGCTCCTGCCCCAGTAGCGGAACAAGGGCCTGCTGTTCCAGTGTGCGAAGCAGCGGATTGGCCCAGGTCAGCACGGGCGCGTAGGCGACATTGGCCAGGGACATGGAATTGCGGTGCGTCGTCTCGCCGGTGACGCCCGGCGAGACAGGCAGGCCGTCGGTGAAAGAGAGCTCCTGCCTGTGGCAGGAGGCGCAGGACTTGGTCTGGTCGGTCGAGAGGCGCACATCGTAAAACAGGCGCCGGCCCAGCGCGATCTTGGCGGCGTTGAGGCGGTTGGAAACCGGCTCCATCGGCGTCGGCGCCCAGGCGGGCAGACCGAGATCGTAGGTCACCGGCGCGAGGCCGGCGTCGGGCGTCAGGGCCTGCGCCTGCTGCGCGCCGTGCGGCGGCTGCGGGCTTGCCGCCGCGTCCTCCGGCAGCGTGGCCGTCTCGCGCGATGCGCAAGCGGGGAGCAGGAGGAATCCGGCGATGAGGGCGCCCCGCAGCATCTTATCCAGCCTTAACGAAGCGCTGGCCGGCCGAAGGCTTGCCGCGGAAGGACAGCCCCAGGCGATCCATGATCGCGATGCAGTCGTCGTCATTCGTGAACGACATGCAGCCTGACGCCGAACTGGGTGCATTCACCGTGACATCCGTGGCGGCCAGAAGTTCGCCAAGGTCGAATACGACATTTTGCCAGGCGAAATCAAAGTGATCGATCCGGAAGACCGGGCGGTTCGAATTCAGGCACGGCGAAGTTGGCGGCGTCGTGGGCGATCCTTCGCCGCAGTCGGTCGATCCGAGGTGGATCGAAAAGCCGGACGCGGCCATACCGCCCATCCCCGGCATGGCTGGCTTCGTCGCCGCCATGGCCTGACCGGCGGTATCAAGATCGATGGTCGTGAACTTGTAGCCGATCCGCCAGGGCCAGGTGAGTCCCGTGTAATTGAGCGGAGGGGCTGCAAGCGTCGGGTCCTTGTGATTGAGATCGAACGGCACGCCGATTTCGAACATGACGCCGGTATAGGTCCCGGCCGGCGCCGTTCCGCGAATGACTGTGTTCATTGGCGCGTTGCCATTGCAGTTGCCGGTCGCGTTCTCGAAGTCGAGCAACGCGACCTTGTCGTTCTGCCATTGATTGTCGGGCGTCAGCGCGAGCGGGACTTCATGGCCGTCTGCGGTCACTAGACGGATTCCGCTCACATAGATGCGGAAGTCCTGCAGCATGATGGTCGCCTTCGACGCACCGACATCGCCATAGCTCTCGCCGCAGCGTGCAGGTCTGCCATTGATACGCGCATCGAAGTTGATGGTGACGGGAATGTCGCCGCCAAGGCGGTAGGGCGATGTCGTGCAGGCCGACAGGCCGAGTGCGAGGACGACGGTGGAGGCGGGCAGGGCCCGGCAAAGTGAAGTGGAAAGCATTGTATATGCGCCTGATGAATGCATGTCGATGCGCTGTTTGCGCGACCTGACGGGCGGGCATGCGCCCGCCGCGAAGCAGTTCAGATCAGGCGGGGAGGGCCTGTCGCGGGCGGGGGAGGGGCTGCAATGCCGCGGCCGGGACAGGCAGTGGCGGCAACCGCAAAACCAGCATTCCGGGCTTGAACGTACGCGGCAGGGGCCGCTGTCGCGGGAGGCGAGGCCAGATGCGGAGAGACGGCGAATGCACAGGGATCGTCGGCCGTCTGGCCGTCCGGCGCGTCGGGCAACTGGGTCGTGTCGACGGACTCGCCCGTGTCGAGGTCGACAATCTGCGCCGAGACTGCATGGCCGTCGCACATATGAACGACCAGGTAGCGGCCGTCCGAAGTCTCCGCATTGGCGAGCATGTACCCTGCCGGCACGAGCGCACGAACAAGCAGCGCAAGGAGCGCGAAAGCCCCTAGCTGCCGTCCGAAGCGCTGCATCCACGTCAGAATGGCTCGTCTCCCTGGCCTGATTTACGCGCGTACGGCCCTCGTCGGCAACAGCACAAGCTCGCGATCCGACATCAGGCTCGTCGACAGGCCGACCCCGTAAGGCTGTAGCCTCGCCCTTGGGTTCATGCCATTTTCGTCGCTTGGGTCAGGCAGGCTATGCGTTTCGCGCGCGGAGTCTCGCCCCGCCGGCCTTGCCCCGCGCCCCGCGAAGCGGCGTCCCGAAGGATGCAAGCCGCCTGCATGGCGAGAGAGGCGGGGAACAGGCGTGGCGGGCTGCTCAGCGTTCGCCGAACTTGGTCGTCGTGGAGACGCCCAGCGACTTCAGGAAGTCGGTCGGCAGGACGCCGCCGGCGCAAACAATGACGGCGTCATTGGGCAGTTCGATTTCGCCTTCCTTCGTTTTCAGATGGACATGGCGCGGGGCGATGCTCTTGATCTGCGAGGAGAGGCGGACGGTGAGGCGACCCGCGGCCGCAGCCGCATCGACGCGTTCGCGGTTCTTGCGCTTGGCCCGCTGGAAGGCTTCGGCGCGGTACGAAAGATCGACGATCGCGTCGGTTTCCTCGGCGATGGTCGCGGCGGCTTCGAGGGCGCTGTCGCCCCCGCCGACCACCAGCACGCGCTGGCCGGCGAACTGCTGCGGATCGACGAGACGGTAGACGACTTTCGGGGCTTCCTCTCCGGGAACGCCGAGCTTGCGCGGCGTGCCGCGGCGGCCAATGCAGAGAAGCACCGCACGCGTCCTGTGTTCGCCCTTCGAGGTCCTGGCGACGAAGCCATCGCCGTCGCGCTCCAGCCCGAGAAGCTGCTCCTCGTAGGAAACGTCGATTCCGGCCTTCTGGCGCGCCTCGGTCCAGAATGCGAGGAGCGTCTCCTTGGAGACCTCGCGGAACTTCATCTGTCCGATGATGGGCAGCCTGGCGGGCGCGGTCATCACCAGCTTGCCACGTGGAAAATGCGAGACGGTGCCGCCAAAGGTTTCCTGCTCGATCGTGCGGTAGCGCAGACCCTTTTCCTTCGCGGCCAGGCTTGCTGCGAAGCCGGAAGGGCCGGCGCCGACGATGAGCACGTCGAGGCGGTCGCCGCGCTTGAGCCCCGGCAGTTTCGAGATGGCGTCCATCGCCTGCACGCCCTGCGTGATGGCGTTGCGGATCAAGCCCATGCCGCCGAGCTCGCCCGCGATGAAGAGACCGGGGACGTTGGTTTCGAAGGTGGGCGAGACTACAGGGAGCTCGACGCCGCGCTTCTCCGTTCCGAACACGAGCGTGATCGCCTCGGTGGGACAGGCGGCGGCGCAGGCGCCATGGCCGATGCAGGCGGTCGGATCGACCACCTGCGCCTTGCCGTCGATCAGGCCGATGACGGTCTCCTCCGGGCAGGCGGCGACGCAGGCGCCGGAACCGCAGCAGAGCGAGAGGTCGATGTGGGGATGGAGAGAGGTGGGCTCGGTGAGGCCGGCCTCCTTCGACTCCTCCCATGTTTTCCTGGCGCGGGCCGTGCTCTTCCTGCGGGTGGCCGCGAAGAGGAGCAGGCCGATGATGAACGGCACGACATAGACGAGGGACGCTATCAGCGTATCGAGCAAGCAATCCGCCCCGTGCTAGTTAAGGGATTCCGTCATGGCGGCGTCCAGCCTCAGCTGGGCGGCGCGGTCCTTCGCGAACTGGATCTTGCCGTCGGCCAGCGCGCGGGCGGCGGCGTCGGCCCGGCCCAGGACGCGATACGACCGGATCAGCTTGAGCCAGCCGTCCAGGTCGTCGGGAGTGTCGCGCAAGCGGGCTTCCAGACGCGCGACCATGCCGTCGATCATCGCCTGCCGGGCCTGCGGCGGCATCGCTTCGGCGTCGGCCATCTGCTGGGCGGTGGGGCCGGCCGGGCGTCCGGCGTCGGGCGAAAGCGGGATGGTCTCGCCGCCGCCGCCGCGGGCG
>CAZTMG010000076.1:0-2710 GCA_964614815.1 uncultured Rhizobium sp.
GATAATGTCAGGTTCGCCCTTCTTGTGCGCGACCGGAACGCCGGAAACCGCCGTTGCGACGATGTCCTTGCGCTCGTCCGGCGGCAGCAGGCGATGGCGCTGCAGGATCCGCGTCATGATCCAGGCATAGACGCCGGTCGCCGGCATGATGATGGCGATCTTGAACATGATCCAGACGTTCACGCCTTCCATCTCGAAGCCGAGGATGTCGTAGGTCACGCCCTGGTGGAATGTGACGCGCACATACTCGTTCGCCGCCCCAGCACGATGAAGAAGACCGCGAAGCTCCAGGTCAGCTTGTCCCAGCCCTCGCGCGTGTAGTGGAAGGTCTTCTCGAAGATGTACTGGAAGAAATTCTTCTTCATCACCAGGCCGACGATCAGGAACACGGCGAACAGCCCGTTGAAGATCGTGACCTTGATCTGCACCCACATCGCATCGCCGGTCGCCAGCGTCATGATTCCGAACACGACCGTCACGGCCGAGGCGATCAGCGGGAATACCGGCAGGCGCTTCAGCACCCAGAGCATGGCGGCCATGGCGATCGCCGTGCCGACCAGAAGCGCCCAGGTCCCGTCCTCGACCTTGCCGGTGACGCCATTCACCACGAACATGGCGATGAGCGGGCCGAATTCGCTGGCGATGTTGACGGTCTGCTCAGCGTTGAACGGGTAGATCTTCCTGAGCCGACTCATGAACGCGGAATCCCTGCACGCCCCACACTCTGTCGATCTGGCGGGAGAAGCGTGCCCGATCAAGTCCTACAGAGCGGCTCACAGGCCGTAAATAGCGCACGGACAATTCAACAAATCCGTGTCCAGCCGCCCACGAACATCGGATCGGGCGGTGCGGGCGCAGCCCATCCGGCGTGCCATCGGACTCCATGCAGGAAGCCGCGCCAAGAGGCCGGCGCGGCTTCCCTGTCGGCCCTGGCAGCCTTCTAGCGAGTGGGTTTGGACTTCGACTTGGCTTCCTTCTCCGCGGCGCGCTCCAGCTCGCGCGCGCCGGCGAGGATGCCGATCATGCCGTGATTGCCTTCATGGCAGGCGTATTCCAGCACATGCTTGGCCGGATAGAAGCTCAGCTCCGCCTTCCAGACCTGCGTATAGGTCTCCGGATCGTTGACCTCGAACTGGTAGAAGATCTCGTCCGGTCCGACCCGGGTCAGCCTCTCGGTCACAACGCCCGAGGCCGATATCGGGAAGGATTGGTCGGCGGCCTGCAACGGGTTCACGTTGCGGGTCTCCATCGTGAAGGTGTCCCCCTCCCACCAGCCGACCGTATCGCCCAGCCATGGCTTGATCGCATCGGGCCTGTGGTTCTTCCGCGCCTCCTCCGCATTGGCGAAGATCGGGACGATGCGCGCATCGTGCGCCATCTCCACCAGGATCATCATGTGGGTTGGCGTCTGCACGAACTGGTAATTGTTGTTGTACAGCACGCTCAGCATGCCCGGCCCGCCGGTCTGGCCGAAACCGATCAGACAGCGCTCTGACAGGGTGGGCTCTTCCGGACCTTCATAGGGCGCATTGCCGGTCATGTAGACGCGGAAGCCTTCAAGCTGACGCTTCATCTGCCCGGCCGGGTCCCGGAACGGCAGCTGGCCGTTGGCCGGTTCGACGATGTTCGAGGTTCGGTACTCGCCCTTCACCTTGGCCAGCGATTCGCCCGGCGCGACCCAGAACTTGTCATAGCCCTTGAGTCCGAAATCCTGTCCGCCCTTTTCCGGCGCGCCCTTGTTGGGATCGGAATAGCCCGCATTGTTGAAGTCCGGATCGTCCGCCGGGATGCCGGCAAGGCCGGTGTTTTCTGCGATCCGCTTGGCTTCGGCTTCATCGACCACGAGCTTGCTCACGTTGCGGTCGCGGGTCAGCGGGGTCAACGAGGCGTTGGTCCAGAAGCCCGTCAGGTCGGGCTTGCCGTCCGATGTCTGGGCGATGGCCGGGGCCGCCATCAGCGCCATCGCAATCGCCGACAGCGAGGTTTTCAGGAAAGTCATGCCGTTCCTCCTGCGATCCTGTGTCCCTGGCCCCTTGGGGGCTCATGATTTGGAAACCGGGTATGGTCGCGAGCATACCCGCCCGGGCGCTGCGGGGAAGCCGCAATCCCGACGAATGTGGAACACTTTTCCTCTCCCTGACGTAACGCGCAGCCGCTGGCCCCCGGCGGGCGGAGGTGTATGTTCCCGCTTGCTTCGCGGCTCCAGCCGCATGGGAGAGAACGATGAAATCGAGCATCCTGACGATTGCAGGCGTGTCCGCACTGGCGCTGGCCCTGTCGGCGTGCGGCGGCGAGACTGCGCCAGCCGAAACACCTGCCGCGCCTGCGGCCGAAGCCCCGGCCGCCCCGGCGACGCCCGATTATGCCGCCTACCTGACGCCGGAGCGCCTGCCAGGCGACGCCGATCGCGACGCCAACCGCAAGCCGGCGGAAGTCATGGCCTTCTCGAAGATCATGCCGGGGCAGACCGTGTTCGAGATGGAGGCGGGCGCCGGCTACTATACCGAGCTTTTCTCGCGGGCGGTTGGCCCTGCCGGCAAGGTGGTGATGCAGTCGCCGAAGGAGTTCGAGAGGTTCTACAAGGACCAGCTCGACGCCCGCCTCAAGGACAACCGTTTGCCGAACGTTACAGTCTCGTGGTCGACTTTCGACAAGCTCGACGCCCCTGACGGTTCGGTGGATGTCGTCACCTGGTATCAGGGCCCCCATG
>CAZTMG010000076.1:2720-6038 GCA_964614815.1 uncultured Rhizobium sp.
AGGCGGCCTGCGGCAACGTGCCGATGGGCGATCCCGCCACGGCCTTCAAGGAAATCGCGCGCATCCTCAAGCCCGGCGGCTATTTCGTGGTGATGGACCACGTCGCCCCGGCGGGCGCGCCCAGCGCCACGGGCAACGACATGCACCGCATCGATCCGGCGCTGGTGAAGCCGCTGATCGAGGCGGCCGGTTTCACGCTGGACGAGGAAAGCACGATTCTCGCCAACCCCGCGGACGACTATACCAAGGGGGTGTTCGACGCCGCAGTCCAGGGCAGGACGGACCAGTTCCTGATCCGCTACAGGAAGCCGTAACCGCGCAAGGGGTCGGCCAGCGGGACGCGGATCGCATCGGACGGTTCGCGCCCGGCTCTCCGGAGGAAGGACGAACCATGACAAGACCCATGCTGCTCGCTGTCGGCGCGCTGGCCCTGTTCGCCGCATGCGCCACCGGCCCATCCGGCCCGCCGCCGCTGACCGTGGCTGACTATGCGGCCATCCTCGCCGACCCGTTGCGCCCCGCCGATGACCGCAAGGACGACGCCGCCCGCAAGCCGGCGGAGGTCCTGGCCTTCGCCGGCCTGCGCCCCGGCGACACGGTGCTGGAAATGGAAGGCGGCCGCGGCTGGTTCTCCTTCCTGATCTCCAGGGCCATCGGCGCGAATGGCAAGCTGATCGTGCAATACCCGCCCGAATTTGCGTATGGCGATCCCGCCTACAAGGCGCGCGTCGATGGCGGCCAGCTGCCCAACGCCACGATCACCAAGACGCACTTCGACAAGCTCGAAGCCGCCGATGCCTCGGTCGACAAAGTGCTATGGATCCTCGGGCCCCATGAAGTCTGGTTCACGCCCGCCAACACGCAGGGCCTGGGCGACCCCGCCGCCGCCTTCGCCGAGATCAGCCGCGTGCTGAAACCGGGCGGCGACTTCATCGCGATGGATCACGCCGCCGTCGCCGGCGCGCCCGCCAAGACGTCGGCCCAGACGCTGCACCGCATCGACCCGCAGCACGTGCTCGACGCCGCCAAGGCGGCGGGTTTTGTCTTCATGGAAAAGAGCGACATCCTCGCCAACCCGGAGGATGACCGCACCAAATCGCCCTTCGCTCCGGATCTCCGCCGCCACACGGACCAGTTCCTGTTCAGGTTCAGGAAACCGGCCTGAGGGGGCGGCACCGAAGTCGCCGGCCTCGCCAGCCGGAACGACGCACGTTAGGCTGGATGTCATGAGGGCAGTCGGGGTCATCTGTTTCGTCGTTGCGCTGACCGCCTGCTCCGGCGCCGAGCAGGGCGTCGCCATGGTTCACGCCAATGACCCGGTGATCGTCATTTCGGAGGGGGCGTGCGACCAGCAATGCCCGGTCTATGACATGACGCTGCACCCCGACGGCTCCTACATTCTCCGGGGAGAGCGCTTCGTGAAAACCCCGGGACTGTCCGAGGGCAATATCGGCAAGGCCGCCTGGTCGGCGGCCGAACAGGCGCTCGACGCAGCCGGCTTCTGGACCCTCGCGCCCGACCAGACCTCCAGCGCCCAACCCTCCTGCCAGCCCGGCACGCCCACCGTCTCGATCACCTGGCGCACAATGGAGGGCAAGCAGAAAACACTGGCCTACCGCGCCGGCTGTGGCGGACCAGAGGGGCGCGAGCTGATCCCGGCCCTTCGCGCCGCCCTGAAATTCGACAGCCTGGTCTGGACCGACGACCGTTTCGCCCCGGACGGAACTCGCTGATCTTTCCACGGAGCAGCCCCTGCGGCGCAGCGCCCCGATGGCGCGCCCCGCGCAACAAGCCTAGGATCGGCCCATGGAAGTCTTTCTGGCCTATGGCGTGTACATTGCGATCGGGGCGGTTTTCATCGTCCTGGCCTTCGGGGTCTTCAACCTCGTCCGCACCGACAGCCAGGCGCGCTCGCGCTCGAACAAGCTGATGCGCCTGCGGGTCCTGGTGCAGTTCATCGCCATCCTCCTGCTGGTCGCCCTCGGCGCCGTCGCCGGCGCTTTCCGCTGAGACGGCGGAAACAATCGCTCGTCGCCTGCGTTCATCCTGTGTTGGGCGGGATTGGTTAAATTCGCCCGGTCGGCTTATCCAGACCTGAAGCTGTGGCTGCCAGAGTCGGCTACGGCGGACAGGCGGAGTGTGGAATGTTCGGGCGTCGCGAAAAGGATACAGGTCCGCGCCGGTTCTGGAGCTGGTTTGCGTCGGAAGCCCAGGGCTACGCCAATGCGTTCGAAGCCCTCGCCCGCGGCGAGGCTGACGCAGACTGGGTCCTGGCCGGTCTCAACCAGCGCCTCGCCCGCCTCGACGCCACGCTGCAGGCCGACATCGTTCGCGCGGTCGACGGCGCTTGCTGCCTCACCCTCGCCGGCGCCGAGGCCAGCGTCCACGCCCTGCTGGATGCCGCTCCGGCCCTGTCCGGCTGGCGCTTCTCGGCCCATGGCGACGCCGCCGACCGGCGCCGCATCCCTTTCCGGCTGGCGCCGCCCCCCTCCCTGGACCTGCTCGCCCAGCCGCTTTCCGGCCATCACGAAGCCTGGGCCTGACCTGCCCGCTCGCCGCCGGCATTGACCGGGCCTGCACGCCGGTGCGAGGCTTTCGTCCATGGTTGTCCTGAACAAGATCTACACCCGCACGGGAGATGACGGCGCCACCGGCCTCGCCACCGGCGAGCGCGTCAGGAAATGGAGCCCGCGCGTGGAGAGCTATGGCGCGGTGGACGAGACCAACGCCGCCATCGGCCTTGCACGCCTCCACGCCGGGGCCGATGCAGACCTCGACGCCATGCTGGGCCGCATCCAGAACGATCTCTTCGATCTCGGCGCCGATCTCGCGACGCCCGAGCGCGACAAGCCGCTCGGCTGGGAGCCCTTGCGCATCGTCGCCGCGCAGGTGACCCGTCTCGAAACCGAGATCGACCGGATGAATGCGGCGATCCCGCCGCTCGCCAGCTTCATCCTGCCGGGCGGTTCGGCGCTGTCCGCGCACCTCCACGCCGCCCGCACCATCGCCCGCCGCGCCGAGCGCCTGATCGCCCGGCTTGCCGACATTCCAGGCGAAAAGGTCTCCCCCGAGGCCCTGGCCTACGCCAACCGCCTGTCCGATTTCCTGTTCGTCGCCGCCCGCCGCGCCAACGGCAACGGCGCCAGCGACGTCCTCTGGGTCCCCGGCGCGAACCGCTGACTCCCCCCGCAGCGGACGACAAAATCCCGCCAGGTTCGGCGCCAACCTCTCTGGACAAGGACCGGGGATCGGATTCTGTTTCCTGTCGCCGGTTTGCGCTGCGCCCAAGTTCGGGGGAGATGCGTGTTGAGACGCCTT
>CAZTMG010000076.1:6048-10908 GCA_964614815.1 uncultured Rhizobium sp.
CGTCCTGTGCCTGTCGCTCTGCCTCGTCGCCCTGGCCCCGGCCGCGGCGTCCGCGCAGCTCACGCGGGAGGCGCAGGCGCTCCGGGATTTCGCGCGCGAGCTCGATGACGCCGCCCGCGCGCCGGACTTCGTGGGCCTCGCCGTCGCCGTGGTGAAGGGCGGCGAGGTCGCCCTGATGCGCACCTATGGCGTGCGCGAGGCCGGCCGGAGCGAGCCGGTGACGCCCGACACGGTCTTCCGCATCGCCTCGCTGTCCAAGGGCTTCGCCTCCACCCTGGCCGTGCTGGAACAGCATGAGGGCAAGCTGGACCTGTCCACGCCGGTGGTGAAGCTCGTGCCGGAATTCCGCCTCAGGACGCCCGGGGACGCCGCCCGCGTGACATTCGAGGATGTGCTCGCCCACCGCACCGGCCTTCCGCCCTATGCCTACGACAACCTGCTGGAAGCGGGCGCGCCGCCCGCGAAAATTCTCGCCGAGTATGGCAAGGTGAAGCAGACCTGCAGGCCGGGCGCGTGCTTCACCTACCAGAATGTCGCCTTCAACATGATCGCCGCCGCGATCGAGCATGCGTCCGGCAAGTCCTTTCCCGCCGAACTGCATGAGCGCATCTTCGGCCCGCTCGGCATGAAGACAGCCTCGGTCGGCCTGAGGCCGCTGATGGAAACCGGCAACTGGGCGCGGCCCCATCGCCGTGCGGGAGACGGCTGGATATCCGTTCCGGTCACGGAGCCTTACTACAGGGTTCCGGCGGCCGGTGGGATAAACGCCTCCATCTCCGATCTCGCGAAATGGCTGATCGCGCAGATGGGCCACCGGCCTGACGTGCTCCCGAAAGCCGTGCTGGACGAGGCGCACCGCCGCCGCATCGCCACCCCGCCCGAAACCGCCCGCCAGCGCTCGCTCAAGACGCCCGTGACCGACACCTCCTACGGCCTGGGCTGGCGCAGCTACACCTATGCCGGCCACAGGCTGATGACGCATTCCGGCTCGGTCGAGGGCTATATCGCCCAGATCGCCTGGCTGCCGGAGCAGGACGCCGGCATCGTCATCCTCTCCAACACGCGCGGCTCGCGCGCCGCCAAGATCCTTCCCGCCTGGCTCGACTATCAGCTCGGCCTGACGAAGACCGACTGGTTCCGCCTCGACGAGATCGCGCAGGCGGCAAACGCCCCTGCGGCCGCGAGCGGCGACTGAGATCGCGCCGAGGAGGCGGAGCGGAGCGCCGCCTCGACCGTCCGGTCTGTTCGGCGCAGGAGGGGCAGGGCTCCCCGCCTCTGCCCGCGAACCGGACTACATCCCCTGCGCCGCCCCTCCGCCGTGGACGCGCTGGCGCGCAAGCGCGGAGTCCATGGGCGACAGGCCCAGCCGGTCCACGATCTGGCGCATCAGCGAGTCCTCGTGCGGGTCGCGCATCCCATCCGCCAGAATGACGCGCCACAACGCCTCCACCACCGCCACGCGGTCATCGAACGGGACCGCGTCCTTGATCGCCCTGGTGAACTGGTAGATGTCGATCGCCTCCGCCTCGGCCTGCTCTCCCTGGTTGCGCAGGTCCTGCGCCTGGGGCTCGTTCAGGCCGAAGCGCCGCATCAGGACGCGGTCGATCATCGCCGCTTCCGCTGCCTCGTAGCGCCCGTCCGCCCGCGCGGCCATCACCAGCACGGCGGCAATCGCGAGACGCGCATCCTCCGGCTGCAACTTGGCCTGGCCAGGAGACATCAGGAGCCTGCGCAGGAAACCCGCAACCATGTTTCAGCCCGCCTTCGAAGGATTGAAGATGGCCGCCATTGTCTCCGCATCCACGCCGAGCGCGCCGAAAACCGGCCCGAACGTCGCCATCCGGCCCGCATCGCTCAGCCCCAGCGTGATGCCGCCATCCACCACCAGCGCATGGCCCGTGACGAAGCTGGACCCGTCCGAGCCCAGATAGAGCGCCGCCTCGGCAATGTCGCTGGCGCGGCCGCCGCGCGGAATCGGCTGCGTGTTCCGGCTCGCTTCCGCCAGCGCCTCGATCCGCGTTTCGGCGACCTGGCGCGGAATGCCGAGCGCGTTCGCAAAGATGTTGGTGGCGATCATGCCGGGGCAGATGCAGTTCACGCGGATGTTTTCCGGGCTCAGCTGCGCGGCGGCCGCGCGCGTCATGTGCACCACCGCCGCCTTGGCGATGGAATAGAGCAGCGGGCCATAGCCGGTCTGCAGGCCAGCGACCGACGCCGTCGAGATGATCGAGCCCGCGCCCTGCCCGCGCATGATGGGCGCGGCGTATTTCATCCCGCACAGCGCCGCCCGCACGTGCAGATGCATGACCGAGTCAAACCCCTCGGCCGTCACGCCGTCCGCCATCTCCCGCACGCCCCCCGCGCCGGCATTGTTGAAAAGGATGTCGAGCCTGCCGAACTCCGCCTTCGCCGCATTCACCGCCGCCGCGATCTCCGCCTCGTTCATCACGTCGCAACGGACGAAACGCGCCTTGCCCCCGTGCTCATGCTCGATCTGCGCGCCCTTGTCCTCCTGCAAGTCGGCCGCGATGACGCGCGCGCCCTCGGCGACGAACAGGTCGACCGTCGCGCGCCCGATCCCGCTCGCCGCGCCGGTTATGACGGCCACCTTGCCGTCCAGCCGTCCCGCCATGCGCGTCTCCCTCGTTTCCTGCAGCCGGCTTTCCACGGCGCCGTCAGATCCGCTTCGCCACCATCGTGGTGATCTTGATCCTGCCCTTGGCATACGCGTGGTCAATGCACGTGTACGACCGGGTCTGGACCTTCTCGATCCGGAAGCCGAACATCTCCAGCAGGTTGTGATAGGCCGGAACCGACATCAGCCACCAGATATAAGGCGGGCCGCCGAGCGCGGCGCGAGCATGCAGCATGCCGACCGGCTCCGGGGAGTCATGCGTGCCTTCCGCGATGACGAGTGTTTCCCGGGCGAGTCGGGCGGCTTCGCTGAGCGCCGTGATGGGATCGCGCAGATGAATGAGAATCTGGCCAACGACGACTGTGTCGAAACACCTGTCGGGAGCCTGGATGTCGTAGATGTCGCCATAGAGGCATGCCGCCCGCGAACCCAGGCGCTTGTGACTGTACCAGTACCCATTCTTCATCCGGGTCAGGAATTCGTCGACGCCTGCCGCCCACGCCTTGCGGTCGACCACATACTCGCTCCCCGCCACCGGGATGTTGGCGATCCTGCGGTGATCGTCCGCGTCGAAACTGACCACTTGCGCCGCGCCCAGCCGCTCCATCTCGAAGGTCAGGAATCCCGATGCGCAGCCGATGTCGAGCACCGTCTTCCCCCACACATCGACATGTCCGATGTATTCTGGCATCCGCCCCCGCAGATCCCACTCGCCCCTGACCTCCTCGCCAGCAGGCAAGTCGATGCAATGATAGAATGTGCAATCTTCCCGCCTCACATCGGGCCAAGTGCGCACCAGCCCGGGAAGATCGACGGTCTCGGCATGGTCTTGGGTCTTCCTTTTCCAGAACACTATCGGCCCTCGCCTGTCTGTGGATTTCTCGTCTGCCGGGTCCCGCACGGCCGGCCGGGGTTTCGCCTGTACGACGGCATCCGGCCGCCGCGATCGCCACCCTCGCTCACGCTTCGGTCTGAGGTCTCATGTAAGCGTCGAAATTCCGGATATAGGCGTCCAGATTTCCCTCCAGCATCTGGCGAAATCCGTCCACGAAGTAGTCCGCGATCTCCTGCTTCTTCGCCGCCATCGCCTCGCCCGACGTGTACCCGCCCGCCGACAGCCACGCACAGAACCGCGCCGCGGCGAACAGCATGGACGCGTTCACCATCTCGCGCGCCGCGCCGTTCAGCTGGTCGTTGGAGAGGTTTATGTGCGCATCCGCACGGTCGTAGAAGGCGTCGTCGAGCACATCGGCCATGCGCATGTCTCCCTGGGGGGCGTCAGTTGACGCCAGGTCTCATGTAGGCGTCGAAGTTCCGGATATAGTCGTCGAGGTTTTCCTCCAGCATCGTCCGGTAGGAGTCCAGAAAATAGGCGATCAGCTCTGCGCGATTGGAGGCGAGGTCGCCGCCGGTCCGGCAATCCTTGGCAGACAGCCAGGCGTTGAACCGCGCGGTGGCGTACATCATCGAGGCGCTGACCTTGCCCCGCGGCGCCGTGGCCAGCTGGTCGTTCGACAGGTGGATGTGCTGATCCGCCCGCTCGAAGAAGGCGTCGTCCGTCTGGTCGGCCATCGGTTCCGCTCCCGGTGTCGCACACGCGCCGAATGCTACAGCAGGGACTGCAGAATCCACGCCAAAAACCTTGGCCGGAGGGCCTCCATTGGCATGAATGTTCCCGTTCTGCCGGGGACCTCGCGCCAAATCGACGCTTTTTGCCCATGTCTGGTCCGGGAAACTTGATTCCCGCGCGTCTCACGGCTACCGGAAATCCCGCCGGTTCGCAGGCGCACCATAGCGGGGCGCCGTGAGCCGCCTGACCGGAGATTCCACCGATGAAGGTGCTTGTGCCCGTCAAGCGGGTGATCGACCCCAACGTACGTCCCCGCGTGAAAGCCGACGGCACGGGCGTCGACCTCGCCAACATCAAGATGGCGATGAACCCCTTCTGCGAGATCGCCGTCGAAGAGGCCGTCCGCATGAAGGAAAAGGGGATGGTCGCCGGCGAGATCGTGCTCGTCTCCATCGGCCCGGCCGCGGCGCAGGAAACCATCCGCGTCGGCCTCGCCATGGGCGCGGACAGGGGCATCCTCGTGCAGACCGATGCGGCGGTCGAGCCGCTCGGCGTCGCCAAGATTCTCAAGGCCGTCGTCGAGGCCGAAAAACCCGACCTCGTCATCGCCGGCAAGCAGGCCATCGACGACGATTCGAACCAGACCGGCCAGATG
>CAZTMG010000076.1:11011-11398 GCA_964614815.1 uncultured Rhizobium sp.
AGCCTGCCGGCGGTGGTCACCACCGACCTGCGCCTCAACGAGCCGCGCTTCGCCTCGCTGCCCAACATCATGAAGGCGAAGAAGAAGCCGATCGACACCAAGTCGCCAGCCGACTACGGCGTCGACGTCACGCCCCGCCTTACCGTCGTCAAGGTCGCCGAGCCCAGGAAGCGCGAGGCCGGCGAGAAGGTCGCCGATGTCGACGCGCTGATCGCCAAACTCAAGTCCGCCGGAGCCATCTGATCATGGCCGTTCTCGTTTTCGCCGAACACAACAACGCCGCGCTCAACGACGCCACCGCCAAGACGGTCGCGGCCGCAAAAGCCTTTGGCGGCGACATCGACGTGCTGGTGGCCGGCCACACTGCCGCCGCCGCCGCACAGGCCG
>CAZTMG010000076.1:11451-12044 GCA_964614815.1 uncultured Rhizobium sp.
CCTCGCCGAGGCGGGCGAGGCCCTCGTGGTTCCGCTGATGGCGGGCTATGACGCCTTCTTCGCCCCGGCCACGACCACGGGCAAGAACGTCGCCCCGCGCATCGCCGCCAGGCTGGATGTGGCGCAGATCTCCGAAATCACCGCCGTGATCGACGCCTCGACCTTCGAGCGCCCGATCTACGCCGGCAACGCGATCCTCACCGTCAGGTCCGCCGACGCGAAGAAAGTCGTCACCGTGCGCGGCACGGCCTTCAAGGCTGTCGATGCTTCGGGCTCGGCCGCCATCGAAACCATCGCGGCCCCGGCGGGTCCGTTCAAGTCGGCCTTCGTGTCGGAAGAGATCGCCAAGTCGGATCGTCCCGAGCTTGCCTCCGCCAAGCGCGTCGTCTCCGGCGGCCGCGCGCTCGGCTCGGCCGAACAGTTCAACCAGTACATCCTGCCGCTGGCCGACAAGCTCGGCGCCGCCGTCGGCGCCTCGCGCGCCGCGGTTGACGCAGGCTACGCGCCCAACGACTTCCAGGTCGGCCAGACTGGCAAGGTGGTCGCGCCCGAGCTCTACGTCGCCATCGGCATCTCGGGCGCCATCCAGCACC
>CAZTMG010000077.1:0-730 GCA_964614815.1 uncultured Rhizobium sp.
GCGTTCGCCCCACCTGGGAATCCCGCTTGGCCGTTTATGAGTGCGTGACCTAGACGCTAAAGCCGCCGGGGCTTCCTCTGGCGTTCGCGCGGCAGGATGCGGTCGTCGGGGCCGGGCGGCCTGTCCCGGCCGACCAGCGTGACCAGCGCGCGCCAGGCGACCCAGAGCGGCAGCACCGCCAGCGCCCCAAGCAGCAGCGGCATCGCGGCGAGCTGGGCCGACCATGTCGCGATCCTGATGACGCCGTCGAGGATCTGGCCTGCGCCCTGGCCGATGGTGAAACCCGGCGCGAAGGGATTGAAACCGCCAGCCTGGAACACGGCGCCGACGATCACGCACACGATGACGAGGCGCGTCCAGCCCTTCCAGCCGACATTGAACATGCGGCCGGAAAAGGACAGCGGCGGCCGCACGCGACCGCGCGAGCCGGGCTCTTCCCTGAAAAGGTCTTGCTCCGGTACCGGCTCGAACTGGACGTCCGTGACCTTCGCGGGGATCGTCCGGTCAATGAGCGGCGCGTCGACCTGCTTCGGCTGTGACATCATTCCTGCCTGCGCGTGTATCCACAGCGCTCCTGCGCCGGGGCGGTTCGGTCTGCCCCGGAAGGGACGCTATCAGTCCGTCGGCTCGAGTCCACGGGGCGGACGGTATTCGTCATCAGCATCCTGCAGGATCGCGATGGTCCTACTGTGGCCTTTTTTGGGCAATTCCACCTGATGCGGGTAGGGGA
>CAZTMG010000077.1:745-11844 GCA_964614815.1 uncultured Rhizobium sp.
TTGCTGTCGAACGCGAGTTTCACCGCGCGGATGGTGTCGCAACGCGCATCCCACCAGTCTGCGCTCGAAACCCAGGCGCGCGCGCGGAGATCAACCGAGGATGTCGCCAGCTCCACCACCTTGACCCATATGGGCGGCTCCGAGTGTATCCGGGGGTCAGCCTTGAGCACATTCTCGATCACGCGGATCGCCTTGTCGATGTCGTCGTCGTAGTCGATCGAGAACAGCAGGTCGAGGCGACGAAGGCTGCGGGCCGTGTTGTTGATGATGATGTCGCCCCACGCCTTGTCGTTGGTGACCACAACCTCGCGGTTGTCCACCGTCGTGAGGACCGTGGTGAAAGGCGTGATGTCAGACACCGTTCCCGTCTCGCCTGCGACCTGGACGACATCCCCGATCCTGTAGGGACGGAAGACCGCGATGACCACGCCGGCGGCTACCGCCTTCAGCGTATCCTGCAGGGCCAGCGCAATGGCGAGGCCCGCAGCGCCCACGATGGCGAGAAGCGAGGCCGTGTCGAACCCGAACTGCTGGAGCGCGGCGATAAGTCCGACCGCGAAGGCGCCGAAGCGGACCAGCGCGCCGAGGAAGGTGAACAGCGTTTCGCCGCCCGAATGGGCGCGGTCGACCTTGCGTCCGAAGCGGCGCACGCGCGAGCCCAGCCACGAGCCGAGGAACCAGACCGCAACGAGGATGGCGAGGCCGCGCAAGGCTGCAAGTCCCAGCGCCTCGGCTTGCTCCAGCGGGAATCCGAAGGCGAGATTGGCGGCTATGGCCGCGGCGACCAGCAGGAAGGCGAAGCGGATGACGGCGGCAAGTATATCCACCATCACATGGTCGGCGCTGCGGGGTTCGTTCCCCTCGGCCCTGGCGTGACGAAGACCGGACAGCTTCCCGGCGATGAAGACCATTGTGCGCGCGACGAAGAGGCCGACAAGATAGCCCGCGACCAGGACGATCGCCGACCACATCCATTTCTGCGTGGGGCCGCTGAAGTCGAACGCCCAGGCCCGGAACTCGGAAATTTGCTGCTGCCAGTCCATGGATGAATCGGTCCGCCTTGCTGCGATCTCGCAGACCTAATGCGAAATGACAGGGGACCCAAGCCTGCGATGATCACCCGGCCGAGGCGGTTTTCCTGTAGCAGCCCCAATGGTTCTGCATCTTCAGGCTCCAGGCGAGCGCGGTGGCGAAGATCTGCGCCCTGGGGTTCAGGATTCCCTCGCTGCGGTAGGTGTTCCAGGCGCCGTTCCATGTCGTGTCACTGTACTGGAACAGTCCCGTGTAGGGGCCGGCGGGATTGACGATGGCGGGGCGGCCGCCGGATTCGCACATCATGACGGCATGCATCCGCGCCTCGCTTTCCGGGTAGGGATGCCTGAGGCGCGCCTCCCTGATCCAGAGGCGATACTGGTCCTGCGGCGTCGAAGGCGCGGGACTGGCCTGTGGCGTGGACGATGCTGGCGTTCTCGAGGACGGCGACGGGGTCGCGCACGCGGCGGTCGCAAGCAGCATGAGCGACGCGACGCAAAAGCGATCGAACCTGACGCCGGACCAGGTCATCGCCCGAAGTCCCCATTGTCATTGTGGCCACCCTGGCATGGGCGTCCTCCTCGGACAAGGCCGGGCAGGCTCATCT
This sequence comes from uncultured Rhizobium sp., assembly GCA_964614815.1. Classification (GTDB taxonomy): domain Bacteria; phylum Pseudomonadota; class Alphaproteobacteria; order Caulobacterales; family Hyphomonadaceae; genus UBA7672. The sequence continues at coordinate 2,385 of CAZTMG010000077.1, forward strand.
CTCCAGCAGGGCTTCAAGCGCTTCGATACGGTCGGCGTCACGGGCGGGCTTGTCCCAGCGAATGCGGTGGATGCGGGGGAAGCGCATGGCCAGACCGGAGCGGTGGCGGGGGGAGCGTTGCAGGCCCTCGAAAGCGATTTCGAGGACGAGGCCCTGCTCGCGATTGGCGATGACCGACCGGACGGGACCGAAACGGTCGTGCGTGTTGTCGCGCACATACCTGTCGAGACGGGCGAGGTCTGCATCGGTAAAGCCGAAATAGGCCTTGCCCACGGGCGTGAGTTCTTCGCCTTCCGGCGTCGTGCGCCAGACGCCGAAGGTGAAGTCCGAATAGAGTCCCGAGCGGCGGCCATGGCCGCGCTGTGCGTACATCAAGACGGCATCCACCAGATGCGGATCACGTTTCCACTTGTACCACTGGCCGACGGGGCGGCCTCCAACATAGGGAGCGTTCCAGCGTTTCAGCATCAGGCCTTCGATGTCGCGCATGGGCGGATTGGCGCGCAGGTCTTCGAGGTCTCCCATGGCGGCGAACGGGACCAGCGGGGAAAGGTCGATGCGCGGATCATTCAGCGTGACCACGAAGCTTTCGAGACGCCGGCGCCGCACGGCGAACGGGAAGGGACGAAGATCCTCGTTGCCTTCCTGAAGCAGGTCGTAGGCGCGCAGCATGGCAGGGCGGTCGGCCATCTGCCGTTGTGTCACGATCTTGCGATTGAGGCGTTGCTGCAGCTCGTTGAAGGACGCGACCCCGCCGGCAGGCGAGCGGACCAGGAGCTCCCCGTCAAGCGCGGCTTCGAAATTGGCAGCGCCGAGCAGGTCGGGGAAGGATTTCGAGATGTCATCGCCGTTGCGGGTGTAAAGGCGGCGTTCTCCGCGATCGGCGACCAGCTGTACGCGGACGCCATCCCACTTCCACTCGGCGGCGAACTCGGCCGGGGATATGCGCGCTGGCTCGAAGTCCTGCTGGTCCATGCGTTGCGTCTTGTCCAGCAGGGGATTGGCCAGCATCGGCGGACGAAAGGGCGCGCGGCCTGACGCCACAGGCTTGGGTCCACGTCCATCTAGCCAGGCCATCAACGCGACATAGGGCGGAGACAGGCCGTGCCAGAGCTCCTCGATCTCGCTGGCGTCGACCCTGCCGAAATCGGCCAACGCCTGGCGCGCAAGACGGGCGGATACGCCGATGCGCAGACCGCCGGTGATCAGCTTCTGAAGCGCCCCGCGGCCCGCGGGATCCAGCGCACCGAGCCACCCTTCCACCCGCTCAAGCGCCTGCGCGCGTGTGGACTGCATCAGGGCCTCGACAACTTCGTCCAGCATGGGCGGGCGATTCTCGCCCGGTTTCCGTGGCCAGATCAGGGAGATGGTTTCAGCGAGATCGCCGACATAGTCGTAGGACAGGCGGAACAGCACCTCGTCGACACGGCCAGCCGTCAGCCCGCGCAGGGCGGCGGGCTTCACCGACGGAATGTCGAGATCTCCGGTCAGCGCCGCGACGGCCCAGCCGCGGGACGGATCCGGCGTTTGACGCAGATAGTCTCCGATCAACCGGAGCTTCGCATTGCGCGACGGCGTAAGCGCCAGCCGCTCGAGAAGCGCGGCGAAGGTTTGCATGAGATGGGTATAGGGCTGCCTATCCCGGGCCGCCAGAGCGCCTTCATGATCAGAAGCCGACATCGGCCTCATAGCAGCGTTCGCCGGGCTCCACTGGCTGACGGAGATCCGGAAGGCTGCCCGGCCAGGGTTCCGTTTCTCTGCCAGAAAAATTCAGCCTGAGCGGTTGGGGCCAGGCGCGGGCGAAACCGGCGCACACACGCACGGTATCCGCATCGACCCGCGCATAACGCGCCACCGGCGTATTCGCCGGGCTGGCATAGTGGTGGGACGGCCAGTCGCAGCCGTGGCGTGCGGCCAGACCAGCGTTTGCTTCTGTAGTCGCAAGCAGACCCTCGAAGGTTTCAGCAACCTCCCCCCGCATCAGCCAGGCGCACCGGGCCAGCTGCAGCACCCGGACAACGTCCGCGATTGCAAGCCTGTCTCGCCTCGCATCGGCCTGCATATCAGGATCGAGCGCCTCGATGCTGATGGGGTCGTCCCAGATGAGCGGCGCCCGCAGACCATTATCGCGCCTGAGGGAGATGGCATAACAATGCCGGCCCGGGGCCGGGCGCTCGACCATCAACTCAGGAAAATGAGCGCGCTGCTGAACGTCATAGTCTGCCCGCAGACCGGCAGACGCGGGCCCGGCGGTTTCGAATGATGAACAAAGCTGGATGCTGTGCGACGAGAGACGCTTGTAATCGATACCGGGCGCGGCGGCGCCTGCAAGGTGCAAGCTGCGGACATTGCAGGCCAGGGGGTCCTGCCCGCGTCCAAGGTCGAGAATGACGTTGACGATGTCGTCCAGCGTGGCTGGGAGGTCGCCTTCCGTCGATGCGCATTCGGCTGCGGTTGCAGCGGCGTCCATCTCGGCGAGGCGGCTGGCGTCGCGCAGTTCCGCGACCGTGTAGGGAAGGCTCGTGTCCACCTCGAAACAGGAGCGGCCCGCCTCGCGCGGCCGGGTCAGCGCCTCCGTATCGAGGGCTATGGCGTCGTCATACGATATGGCGACGCGATCCTGCCCGCCTGACCGGTTTTCGAAAACGCCGCAAAGCCGGATGATGCGATCATCCATGCGCGTCAGCTCTGGTCGCAGGTGCGTGATGTTGTCGAGGCGCTGGTTGACGGCTCGCACCATCTCGCTGCCCGTCTGCCCCGGCATCGGGGCGTGCATCACCACATTGTAGTCGGTGCATGGGTTATAGCCGAATGGCAACGGGCCCCCGGTCAGGACGCTGGCGATCTCTTCCTTGCTGGCCGGCGCGCGCCCAATGAGTACGTGGGCGCAACGGGCGGCATGCGCCAACTCGTCCATTTCCAGCAGGAGCGATTCATCCGCGGAGATGCTGGCGCCTGTCGGAAGCTGGCGATTGGCCCAGGCCAGCACGGCCGCGCCAGCCAGGCCTGCAATGGCCAGGCCGGCCACGATTTTCGTGAGGCCCGCGTCTTTCAGGATCGGCACCCGTCGAACACCCACACCAGACCCATGGCCGGAGAAACCGGCCATGGGCAGAATGGTGCAGGCGCGGGCCGCCGGGCAAGAGGCGGGAGACTCCGGGTCGTCCAGCGAGAATGTTGCGTCCTTGCCGGAGGCGATGCGGGCTCAGGCTGTGGCGGCGCGTTCTTCTGCGCGAATGTCGACCTCGACCCCCGGCTTTGTACGGAAGACCATCATGTTGCGCTGGGCGACGGTATAGGCAGGCCAGTCGCCTACCTTGGGATTGGCCGGATTGCCGGTCCTGGCGAAGGCAATCCAGCTTTCGGACATCTGGTCCGCAATGGCCTGCGCCTCGGGTCCCGTGCCGGACATCGACTCGGACTTGGCGACGTTGTCGAATACCATGCCGATGTCGAGGGCGTGCGGGACGTAACGTTTGCCGCCCATGACCGGGGTTTCCCAGTCGAGCATGTAGAAAAAGACGGGCGCCGCGCCCTGCGCCGCCTTGCGGTCCGCAACGGTTACGCTGCCGCGGAAGAATGTGTTGTCGGATGTCGCCATGAAGAAGAGTTCGGGCGCTTCGATGTCCGCGTGCTTTGACCTGTAGAGGTCGATGATCGCCTTGGCGTTCTTGGTCGGGAAAGCCTGCTTGATGGCGGCGGGAAGCGTTTCCCAGGTCAAGGAATGGTTGGGGCTGTCAGCCGGGGTGAGAGACGTTCCCTCCGTGCGGTTGCAGCCGATCAGGAGCGGTACATTGGCCGATTGGGGCGGGCCATCCGGATTGAACGGATCTCGGGTGATCGAGCGGCCATCGAGCACCGGGCCGGAGCCCGCTCCCTGGACGCCCTGAGCCGCAGCCAGGATATCGGCGACAGGCCGCGTGAGTATTTCGGCGATCGTGTCTTTCGTCAGCCCCAGCTTGGCTACCACCTCGTCGGCCGCCTTGGCCGAGGCTTCCTTCGTTGCATGGTTGATGCGCGGGCCAGACTGGACGACAGCCCTGTGGAACAGGCCCTGCGCCTTGTCCATCGCCATGAGCGTGCAGACCTTCGCGCCGCCGCCGGACTCGCCAAAGATGAGAACATTTCCGGGGTCGCCGCCGAAAGCTTCGATATTGTCGCGCACCCATTCGAGCGACTGGATCATGTCGAGCGCGCCGACAGCGCCGGAATCCGCAAACTGCTCGCCATAGGCGGCGAGGTTGAGATAGCCGAACTGGTTGAGGCGATGGTTGGTGGTGACGACCACGACATCGCCGCGCTTGGCCAGCCGCACGCCGTCATACGCGTAGGACGAGCCCGAGCCCGTGGTGAAGCCGCCGCCATGGAACCAGACCAGGACGGGGCGCTTCTTCGCATCCGGCGCGGGCGTCCAGACATTCAGGAACAGGCAATCCTCGCTGGTCGGGATCGGCGGATCGGGGCGCCACGACCTGAACAGGCCGCCGCCATCGCCCGACGGCGGCTGCGGCGCGGAGTTGGCGTAGGCAAGCGCGTCCTTCACATCAGTCCACGGTTCGGGTGCGCGTGGCGGCTGGAAGCGCGTGGTGGCTGTGTCGGCGCCATAGCGAACGCCCTTGAACACGGCGATGCCGTCTTCAAGGTAGCCTTTCACCTTGCCATACTGCGTCGTGACGACAGGGTTCGGATCGGCCGCGGCCGGCGCGGCGGGGGCATTGTCGCAGGCGGCAAGGCCGCCCGTCGCGGTGATGGCGGCCAGCGCGACGGACGCCTTGAGAACAGTCCGGCGGCTGCTGGATGCGTAAATGGTCATGTGTCTCTCCCTGGACGGTCCGGTCTGACGCCGGCTCCCTGGCGGGAACGGTAGACCGCTGCACAGGCTGCCGTCCAGACGGACTGCATGACGATCCGGAGAGATGCGGCGGACATGCCCGTTTCGCGCGCCCGGACACGGAGGCGTGATGCAGCATGCTCGGGCGACTGGACGATCTACCATCAAGGATGGAGGAAGCTCGCTGGCCGATCCCACGTGTCGTAGCGCGCATTACGCAGAATCCGGTTGACCTGCGGAACCCGCGCTGTTGCATGGCGCGACAACAGGGGAGCACGCATGAACACCGCAACGGGAGGCGAGCAACCGCGCCAGAAGGGCATTCTCGGCTGGATCGAGCGGACCGGCAATGCGCTGCCGGATCCCGTTTTCATCTTCCTCTGGCTGATCCTGATCCTCGCCGTGATTTCGGCAGTTGCGGCTGCTGCGGGCGTGCAGGTGCTGCATCCCGTCGCCAAGGATGAAACCGGCGCGCCGTTGGTGGTGGCGGCCTCCAGCATCTTCGATCCCGAGAACATTCGTCGCCTGCTGGTCGAGATGCCGACCACCTTCACCCACTTCCATCCGCTGGGGTATGTGCTGGTCGTTATGCTGGGCGCCGGCGTCGCCGAGCGGACAGGGCTTTTCGGCGCGGCGATGCGAGCCGCCGTGAAAGGCGCGCCCAAATTCCTGCTGACGCCGATGATCGCATTCGTGGCCATGATGGGCAACCTGGCGGCGGACGCCGCCTATGTCGTGCTGATCCCGCTGGCCGCCGTGCTCTACGCCTCCGCCGGACGGCATCCGATTGCGGGCATCGCGGCGGCTTTCGCGGGCGTGTCCGGCGGCTTCTCTGCAAACCTGCTGCCCGGTCAGCTCGATGCGCTGCTGTTCGGCATCACGCAGGCGGCGACAGAGACGCTGACAGACTCCTGGACGATGAACATCGCCGGCAACTGGTGGTTCATCGCTGCAATGCTGGTCGTCTTCCTGCCCGTGATCTGGTTCGTGACCGACAGAATCATCGAGCCGCGCCTTGGTCCGTGGACAGGCGGCGGGGCCTCCACGATCGAGGTTGCAGGCGATGATTCGAAGCAGGGCCGCGCTCTTGCCCTGTCTGGCCTGGCGGCGCTTGTCGTCATCGGCGTCTGGGCATTCCTGACAATCGGTCCCGGGACGCCATTGATGAACCCGGCTGGCGACAATCTCGTCATCCAGCTGACCCCGCTGCTGCAGTCGCTGGTCGCCGGATTCTTCGTCCTCTTCCTGGTGATGGGATGGGTCTATGGCACCGTCACGGGCACGGTGAAGGGACACCGCGACATCGTGAGGATGATGGCGCAGTCCATGGGCGACATGGCCTATTATCTCGTGCTCGCGTTCACCGCCGCCCATTTCGTGGCGATGTTCAACTGGACCAATCTCGGTCTTATTGTCGCCGTGAACGGTGCAGACTTCCTGAAGTCGGCCAACATGCCGGCGCCTGCGCTGCTCGCCTCGATCATCGTGATGGCGGCGGCGATAAACCTGCTGGTTGGATCGGCGAGTGCGAAGTGGGCCCTCCTCGCCCCGGTGCTCGTGCCAATGCTGATGCTGCTGAACATCAGCCCGGAGATGGCGACGGCCGCCTATCGCGTCGGCGACGGCGCGACGAACATCATCACCCCGCTGATGGTCTATTTCCCGTTGATCCTGACCTTCGCGCAACGCTGGAATCCGCAGTTCGGTCTTGGGAGCCTGGCTGCGACGATGCTGCCCTATTCGGTATGGATCATGATCACAGGCGTGGCGCTGACCATCGGATGGGTCTTGCTCGACCTCCCGCCTGGCCCCGGCGCGACAGTGGGGTACGCCCTGCCGCCGCAATGACGGCAGGAACTACTGCGCCCAGCTGCGCGCAGGTTGCTGCAGGATCATGATCTTCTGCCAGATCTTGCGCGACAGGCTGGTCGTCAGGTCCTCGATCTCGTTGACGGCCTCGATGATGACGGGATCGCGCATGTTCTGCATGTAGAGCGCGGCCAGCTTTCCGGTCAGCGACAGCATCTCGCTGCAATAGTCGAGATAGCGGATCAGCTCGAACTCGCTCATGTCGTGGACCTGCGAGGACGCCGTGGAATTGTAGCCCTTCCAAAGCTGCGTGGGATCCTTCGTGAGCTGATGCATGTCGACCACATGGGCGATGGAGCGCAGTTCGTGCAGATCCTTGAGGACCGCGCGACGGCGCCACCGGGATTCGAGGTTCAGCAGGAACCAGCTCGCCGCGCCGGAAAGGGCGATGGTGTTCACGGCGGCGTCGACGCCCTGCAACACGTTCGATATCTCGCCGTTAAATTCGAGACCCAGGACGCCGAGACCGAAACCGAAGGTCAGGAGGCTGACCGCGCCCACGGTAATGATGGCCGCGACGGCGCCGCGGAGCCAGAGATTGGGCTTCGCCACCCATGCGAGCGTGTCCTTGTCCTCCCGCGCAATCTCCAGCAATTCGCGGCATAGCCGCGACAAGCCGCGGCTGGGGAACCGTTCCTCGATGCGCTGGCAAAGCGTTTCCAGCGTGGCTTCGATGCGGTCGGCGTTGAGCGAGCGATAGGGCATGGGCGACAGTAATGCCGTGGCTCGGGGCGGCCGCAAAGGGCGCGCGCGCGGAAGTTGCGCCCGGGCGGGCTATTCGCCTGCCTCGTCCTCATAACCGACGAGGTGGAGGGGACGGGCCTTGCGGCCCTCCAGTTCTGCCCAGCGGACCAGCGCATCGTCGCGTCCGTGGGTGACCCATAGCTCGTCGGGGTTCACCTCACGCACTGTGGCGGTGAGTTCCTCCCAGTCGGCGTGGTCGGAAATGATGAGGGGAAGTTCAACTCCTCCCGCCCTGGCGCGCTGGCGGATATTCATCCAGCCCGAGGCGAACGCGACCACCGGATCCGGAAAGCGTCCGGCCCAGGAGGAGGAGGCGGCGGAGGGGGGACAAAGGACGATCCTGCCGGCGAATTTCCGGTTCTCCCTGCGCGGTCCCTCTTCCAGCGTAGCAGGCGCCAGCGGACCAAGATCGACGCCGAGGCGCTGGTACATGCCGCAGAGCTGGATCATCGCGCCATGGAGATAGATGGTCTCGGCATAGCCCGCATTTCTCAACTCGGAGATGATACGCTGGGCCTTGCCGAAGGCATAGGCGCCCACCAGGTGGGTCCGGTCCGGGAAGGCGCGGAGGGAGGCGAGCAGCCGGGCGACCTCGCCCGCACTGTCAGGATGCCGGAACACGGGAAGGGCGAAAGTCGCCTCTGAAATGAAGACATGGCAGGGCGCCGTCTCGAATGGCGTGCAAGTCGGATCGGCCCGGCGCTTGTAGTCGCCGGTGCAGATGATGGTGAGGCCTTTCCATGCGACCTCCACCTGCGCCGAGCCGATCACATGGCCGGCGGGGATGAGGCGCACGTCGACATCGCCGATGCGCGTGCGCTCGCCATAGCGCGCGGGCTGTCGCGAGGCGGCGAATCCCTCGCCATGACGCACGGCCATCGCCGCCAGCGTTTCGGGGGTGGCGAGCACGGCCCCATGGCCTGCGCGGGCGTGATCCGAATGGCCGTGCGTGACGACCGCCCTGTCGACGCCGCTGCGCACGGGATCTATGTAGAAGTCTCCCGGCGGACAGTAGAGACCCTGCGGCGTCGGGCGGAGAAGGTCTTCGGGGCGGATCATCGCCGCTGGTATGCGCCTTCGGTCCGGTCCCGGAAAGGGGGCGGGCTCAGCCGGAGGTCCTGAGGATGTAGCGCCGGTTCAGCGGCTGGACGGGACGGGCGTTCATCGGGAAAAGCGAAGCGAATGCAGCGATCTGGCTGGCGGATGCTGTCGCCGGCGTCGACATCACCGTCCAGTGCACGGTCTCCGAACAGGGCGGCGTGGTCAGCGACCCTTCATAGCGATAGGCGCCGGCGACCGGCGGCAGGAAGCGATACGGGTCAATCCCGGCGTTGATGCGGGCTTCCCCTTCCATGGCCGGCGCGGCGGCCCAGACCGGATCGAGCGCCGGATTTGCCTCGCCTTCCTCGAACAGAACGCCGACAACCACGAGATCGCCATCTGCCGCCGCATGAACGAAATGGGCCTCAAGCGGGAACGCCCTGCCATCGACCGTATGCTCGGACGGGTGATGGAAATGGAATTGCTTCAGCGTGTAGCTCTTGCCATCCAGCGTGACATCGCCGCCGCTGGCGACATTGACCTGCAGGCTGTGGCCCGTGTTGGCCACTGTCGCGCCCCGGTCCGGCCACCAGCGGGGCGCGGGGGCAGGAACCCGGGCGTCGAGGGCGCCGGAAAGGTCGACGGGCGATTGCTGCAGGCCGACAGAGCAGGGGCGGTTGTCGGGGCTGAGTTCGCCCCAGTGTTCGGGCCCGCCCTCGCCGCCATAAGCCCAGTGCGACGCATGGGGCCTGGTCCTGGCGTCTTCGGGGTCGCCCTTGGGGGATGCAAAGGCCGCCGTCAGCGCCGCCATGGCGAATGCGCTCATCAACAGCGAGGCGCGGATGGATACGGTCATGGAACGACAGTGTCATGTTCCATGGCCAACAAACCGTTAACGCGGCGGGGCGGCGGCTTAACCGGGCGGAATGGCTTGCCTATGCTGGGCGACCATGGCCGATGACCCGACACCTTCCA
>CAZTMG010000078.1:0-6706 GCA_964614815.1 uncultured Rhizobium sp.
AGCGCCCCGAGCCAGGTCGTTCCCATCCTGCGCCGGGCGCCGGATGGCGAGTATGCGCCGCGCCATGCGATCCAGATCGCGCCGGCCTTCTGGGGCCTCGTGCCGGTGTGGTGGAAGCAGCCCCTCTCCGAGAAGAAATTCTCCACCTTCAACGCCCGCGCCGAGGACATCGCAACCAGCAACACCTTTTCCGGCGCCTTCCGGCAGAACCGCTGCCTCGTGCCGGCCTCCGGCTTCTATGCCTGGAGCGAAGGAACGCCCTTCGCCTTCGCGCTGAAATCGCGCAGCTGGCTCTGCTTCGCCGGCCTGTGGAGCCGCGCGATGATCGACGGCTCCGAGTTCGACACCTTCGCCATTGTCACAACGGAGCCGAACCTCGCCGTCGCCGGCATCGCCGCCTCCATGCCCGTGATCCTGGACCCGAAGGACTGGCTGCGCTGGCTCGACACCAGCGCGCGCGATCCGGAGGCGCTGCTGAAACCCTGCCCGTCCGACATCCTGCAGGCCTGGCCCGCCCATCCCGATGTCGGCAATGTGCGAAATGAAGGCCCGCGCCTGCTGGCCGAGGATTGATGAAGCGAGGCAGGCCTGAGTCACGGCGTCGCACGCCAGCAACATCAAGGCTCTGCAGGCGCCGTCTGACTGCATCGTAATCCGCGCCGCACGGTTTTCGGCGCATTCTGGCCGTTGATCAGAAGGCTGCGCACGAGTCGCGGTCCAGCAGAGGATGAACGCCCCGCCATGTCGTTTCAGGAATGCGCTCATATGCTTCGCGCCGATGGCAAGGCCCGCATTAACGCTCGCGAATTCTCCATCGAGGAACTGGAGGCCGCCGCCGCCCTCGCCCGCGAACGGCATGGCTGCCTGATCATCGACAACCTTAAGGGCCGCTCCTGCGCCGACATCGCCCGCATCGCGCAAGCCGGCGGACGTCAGGTCTCCTTCGGCGACATCCACCTGATCTAGCCTCGTTCGCCCAGCCATCCCGTCGCGCTGGAGCGGGCGCGGATTACCTTGACCATATGATTTCCATAATGTAGAAATATTCCAGTTTTTGGAAACAGGAGGCCGCCATGGCCCATCCCGCCGTCACGCCTGCGGTGTTCTACAGGGATCCCCGCGCCGCTCTGGATTTCCTTGCCCGCGCCTTCGGCTTCGAACTCGACATGCTGCTGGAAGACGAGGCTGGAAATCTCGCCCACAGCCAGATGGTGTTCGGCGAGGGTCGCATCATGGTCGGCCATGAGTGGTCGGACAGCCATCGTTCGCCCGCCTCCATCGGCCGCGTCTGCACCCAGACCGTCCACATCCAGCTTCCCGGGGATATCGACGCCCATTGCGAGCGCGCCCGCGCCGCCGGCGCCGAAATCCTCGCCGAGCCGGAGACGCAGTTCTATGGCGACCGCACCTATCGCGCCCGCGATCCCGAAGGACATATCTGGACTTTTGCACAGACCGTCGAGACATTGACGCCCGAACAGTGGGACAAGGCCTCCGGCCTCAGGACATGGACGCGCGAAGGCTCGGATCAGTGACCCCCGCCGCCTTCCTCAAGCTCGCGCTCAGCCTGCCGGAAGTGAGCGAAGGTGCACACCAGGGAGGGCCGGACCTCCGCGTGGCCGGAAAGGTGTTCTCCTCGCCCGCCGTGCGTCCCGGCGGCGCGGCCTATCTCAAGCTCACGGTCGACCAGCAACAGATGCTCTGCGCCGCTGAACCGAAAGCCTTCGCGCCCGTTGCCGGCGGGTGGGGCCTCAAGGGCGCGACCTGGTTCTATCCGAAACACGCCGATGCAAAGATGGCGGAGAGCGCTCTCTGGATGGCCTGGCGCAACGCCGCGCCAAAGAGGCTTATCAAGAGACACGCGACATGAGCGCCCGCCACAAGCCGGATGTCGACGCTCTTTTCGCTGCGCTGGCCGATCCCGCGCGCCGCCGCACCGTGGAGATCCTCGGCGAAGGTCCGCACCGTGCTGGCGATCTCGCAAACCGCCTCGGCCTCGCCGCTCCCGCCATGAGCCGCCACCTGAAGGCGCTCAAGGCCGCCGGCCTCGTGATCGACCGTCACCCGGAAACCGACGCCCGCGTGCGCGTCTATTCGCTCAACAGCGTGCGTCTCTCCGAACTGAAGGACTGGCTCGCCCGCGCCGAACAGGGCTGGACGCAGCAACTCTCCGCCTTCGCGTCACACATCGCCCGGCGGAAGCAGTCATGACGTCCCGCGTCCTGGTCGCCGTGCGCGTGCCCTGCTCGCCGACGCAGGCATTCGACATCTTCACGCAGGAGATCGGCCAATGGTGGGTCGACAGTCCCCTTTTCCGCTTCACGCCGCGCAGTCCCGGCGTCCTCGCCTTCGAGCCGCCTGTCCCGCCTTCGCCCGGCCGGCTGGTCGAACGCCTGCCCAACGGCAAGGTGTTCGAGGTGGGCCCTGTGCGCGACTGGCGGCCCGGCGAACGCCTCGTCGTCGGCTGGCGCCATGCCGCCTTCGGGCCCGGCCACGCCACCGAGGTCGACATCCGTTTCGAGCCCATCGGCGCGGAAACGCGCATCACGGTGGAGCATCGCGGCTGGGAGACGGTTCCACAGGATCACGTCGCCCGCCACGGTTTCCCGCTCAACCTCCACAACCAGCGGCAGGGCGAGCAATGGCGCGCCGGCCTGGAACGCCTGAAAGCGCGCGCCATGGCCTCCCGTCCGCCGCCGTGATTGACTGCCGACAGCCCGCCAGCGTATCGCGCTTGGCCAGAGCCTCCTGGAGCCGGACATGTCCGTGAGCCCCGCATCGCCCGCCGCGCCCGGCGCCCCCAGGCTCGGACGCAACGCCTTCTTCTTCGCCGTCGTCACGGTCTTCATCGACATGATGGCCTTCGCCGTCATCATGCCGTCCCTGCCCGAACTCGTCGCCGAACTGATGCAGGGCGAGGCCGCGCTGGAGGCCGCCCGGCTGCTCAAGGAGCAGGGCGACGATACGCTTTTCAAGTCCATGATCGCCGAGGCGACGCCCTGGGGCGGCTACCTGACGACGCTCTACGCCATCACCAATTTCCTCTCCCAGCCCATCCTCGGCAACCTGTCGGACCGGTTCGGCCGCCGCCCGGTCCTGCTCGCCTCGATGGGGATGCTGGCGATCGACTTCGTCATCATGGGCCTTGCCCATGCGATGTGGCTGCTCTTCCTCGGCCGCTTCCTGTCCGGGATCTCCGCTGCAACGCATGCGACTGCCGCCGCCTACATCTCGGACACGACAGAACCCGAACAGCGCGGCGCGGCTTTCGGCATGCTGGGCGCCGCCTTCGGGCTGGGCTTCACGCTCGGCCCCGCGATCGGCGGCTTGCTTGGCGGCATCGATCCGCGTTTTCCCTTCTTCGCGGCCGCCGCGCTTGCGGGCGTCAACTTCCTCTACGGCCTCTTCGTGCTACCGGAATCGCTCGCGCCGGAGCATCGCCGCCGCTTCGACTGGAAGCGCGCCAACGCCTTCGGCGCTTTCAGACACTTCGCCAGGGTGCCCTATCTTGCATGGTTCCTGGTCGCGCTCGGGCTCTTCAACTTCTCGCACATGGTCTATCCTAGCACCTTCAACTATTTCGGCGAGATCCGCTACGGCTGGTCCGCCGAGATGGTTGGCGCGGCCCTCATGACCGTCGGCGTCGTCTCGGCCCTGTTCCAGGCAGGTCTTTCGGGCCGCATCATCAAGCGTTTCGGCGCGACGAACGCCGCGGTGTTCGGCTTCCTCATCTGCGTCGTCACCTTCTCGGCCTATGCCGCAGCGCAGGAAGGCTGGATGGTCTTCCTCATCATCCCGTTCGGCGCGCTCGCGGGCGTGCTCGGACCGGCGATGAACCAGATCATGACGACGCGCGTGCCGAAGAACGCCCAGGGCGAACTGCAGGGCGCCATCGGCAGCGTGCAGTCTCTCGCCAGCGTTTTTGCTCCCCTCGCGATGACGCAGACCCTGCACCTGTTCACCCACGAAAAGGCGCCGGTGTATTTTCCCGGCGCCGCCTTTGCGCTGGCCGCCGTGGTCTGCGCCATCTCGCTCCTGCCTCTGATGCGCGGCCTCAGCACCGTGCCGAAGGTCGAGCAGCAGCCGGCCGATCCGCCCGGCGAAGCGACGCCTGATGGGCCCGCCGAGGCGCCGGCGACGCAGACGGCCTGAAATGACCGCCGCCCGCCCCGCCCTCTTCCTCGACCGCGACGGCGTCATCAATGTCGACCGCAACTATGTCTGCCGTGTCGAGGATTTCGAATGGATCGCAGGCGCGCAGGATGTCATCCGGCGCTTCAACGCCATGGGCTGGTGGGTCTTCGTCGTCACCAATCAGAGCGGCATCGCGCGCGGCTACTACACCGAGGAACAGATGCAGGCCCTGCATGACTGGATGAATGCCGAGCTTGCCAGGTCGGGCGCGCGCATCGACCGCATCTATCACTGCCCCTTCCATGAGGACGGCGTGATCCCGCGCTATACGAAGGACAGCTACGACCGGAAACCAAGGCCGGGCATGCTGATCCGGGCGATGACGGATTTCCCCGTCATCCGGGAGCGCTCCTTCCTCATCGGCGACAAGCAGGCTGATCTCGACGCCGCGAAATCCGCCGGCGTGCGCGGCTTCCTGTTCGCCGGCGGCGACCTGTCCGCCTTTGCCGACTGGGCGCTGGCCGACATGGGCGAGGGCCGGTAAGCGCGCCTGCCCGTCCCGATCCGGTTCAGTTCGAAGGCGGCGCCGCGCCCTACGGCGTCGGGGTCGGCGCCCGGTACTCGACCGCGCCGGACGGCGTGTCGACCGGGCTGGTCACCGGATCGCAATCCACCGGGCCGCGCGGCGGGACCTGACTTTGCAGGTCCATGGCCGCCTTGCTCTGCGGGTTCGGCTTCAGCTCGAACGCATCCTGGGTGGCGTAGATGTCGTAAACCGCGCCATCCGCCATCAGCTGTCCGCTCGCCGACGTATGCGAGACGTCGGCAAGGTTCAGCACCTGCCAGCTCGTTCCGAGACAGCCGAAAAAGTCGCCCGGCCTGCACTCCTCGGTCGCCTGCCGGCGCGGCGGATACTTGTTGGTGCAGTTGGGATTCACATAGGTGCCGTAGACCTCGCTCACCTTGAACAGCGAATCCACGCCGATCACGTTGGCCCAGGGCTTGAACTTCACCACCGGTCCCTCGATGTGAATGCGCTGCCCGGTGATCTGGTAGTCGACCGGCCGCCCGCGCAGCTTCTGCTGATCGTCCGCGAGGTCGATCGTGGCGATGAAGTCAAAGTCGCCAACCTGTTTCAGCGTCACCTGCCCGGCCAGCCGCTCCTTCGAGAGCTGCGCATAGGTCTGCAGGTTCAACCCGATCAGGCCGACAATCATCGCGCCCGCCAGCGTCAGCCCGCCGAACAGCACGCGGATGATCCCGCCGCCCAGCTGCGCCCTGAACACCTTGGCGACGCCGCCCACGAGCATGAGTATGCCCACAAGACCCACAAAGGCCGGGATCAGCCACCAGATCGACATGCGCCACCTTTCACCCTTGCAGGCCGTCCTGTCCCCTCAGGGACCAGCCGGATTTCAGGCCAGACTCCTCGGCCCCCGCGCGCTGTTTACCAAAAGCGGTCGCATGCGGCCACTGGGCGGCTGACATGTTGAGGGATTACCATGCGGTAAGGCTGTAGCCTGCGGACGTCTAGAACACGCGGGGCCGGTCCTTGCGCTCCAGGTGCAGGCCGCACTCCTCCTTGGTGAAGCCGACCCAGCGGCCCGACCTGATGTCGTTCGGGTCCACCGGCCGGACGGTGCATGGCCAGCACCCGATCGAAGGATAGCCGTCCGCCACCATGGGATGCGGCGGCAGGTTCCGCGCCGCCGCCAGCTTCCGCAGATTGTCCTGGGTTTCCTCGGCCAGCGGATTGATCTTGTAGCGTCCCTCGAAGAACTCGACCACCGGCAGACGTGCGCGTCCGCCGCCGTGGAAGCGCTTCCGTCCCGTGATCCAGGCGTCGAATCCTTCCAGCGCCGGCCCCAACGGTCGAACCTTGCGCACTTCGCAGCATGCATTCGGGTCCGTCTTGTTGAGCACGCCCTTGGGATCGACCGCCTTCACCTCTTCCTTCACCGGATGGAAGGTGCGGATATCTGTCAGGCCAAGATACGCGGCCAGCGTATCGCGGTATTGCAGAGTCTGGTGAAAGTGCATGCCCGTGTCGATGAACACGATCGGCATTTCCCTGTCGACTTCGGCGATGAGACTCAGCATCGCTGCGCTCTCCGCGCCGAACGACGACACATAGGTCAGCCGTCGCCCGAACTCGCGCAGCCCCGCACGGATGATCTCCTGCGGACTCTTGCCGCGCAGCTCAGTGTTCAGTCGTTTCACCTTCTCGTCGGGTGTTTCAGATGTCATGGCGATCGCGCTCATTCTGCCGCCCGCGACTGTCTGGCCCTTTGCCGTTTCACGAAGATGGAATCGGAGGTGTCGGCGGCGGCCTGGTAGAACTCCGAAAACTCGCGTGCAGAAAAATCGTAGACGGCTTCCGCGTCCGCCACATCGATCACCATGGCGTCGAATCCGCACCGGATCATCAGCCGCAGCTGGTCGCGCAGAACCTGCCCTGTCGCCCGGATCTCGCCCTTGTACCCATGCCGGCGGCGCAACAGCTGAGCCTGGCTGAACGCCCGCCCGTCGACGTATTTCGGGAAGTCGAGCACGATGAGCCCGAGTTTCTCCA
>CAZTMG010000078.1:6720-7763 GCA_964614815.1 uncultured Rhizobium sp.
GCCCGGATCATCGGTGTTCGCAAGCCTCACGCCGACGGCGCGATTGCCCGCGAGCAGGCTCGCATGGTCCGCCTTCAGCCGCGCCAGCGACACGATGACGGGCCCGCTGGCGGGCAACTCTTCCCCATCCGCCGCCACGGCCCATATGTCCTCGGCGATCCTGCCATTCCTAAGCAGCGGCATACAGCGCCTCCCTGAAAGGCGCCTGGCCGACGCGGGCGAGGGTATCGATGAATTTTTCGGAGCCGTCGCGGCGCAATGACAGATAGGTCGCGATCACGCGGCGGATCGCGGGCGCGACCTCCTCATGCTTCAGGCCTGGCCCCTGGATCGTGGCGATTGCGGCCTTCTCATCCGCCCGGCCGCCGAACAGGACCTGGTAGAACTCCTCGCCCTTCTTGTCGACGCCCAAAATGCCGATATGGCCGACATGGTGGTGCCCGCACGCATTGATGCAGCCCGACACGTTCACGTGCAGCGTGCCGACCTCATCCTCGAACTCAGGATCCGCGAACACCGCCTGGATTTCGTTTGCGACGGAGATCGAGCGTGCATTCGACAGGTTGCAATAGTCCAGTCCCGGGCAGGCGATGATGTCAGAGCCCAGCCCGGCGTTCGCGGCATGCAGCCCCGCCGCCTTCAGCGCCGCATAGACCGCCGGAACATCGTCCAGCTTCACATGCGGAAAGACGATGTCCTGTTCGTGCGCGACGCGGATGTCGTTCAGCCCATGGCGTTCGCCGATGTCGGCCAGCACGCGCATCTGGTCCGATGTCGCATCGCCCGGCACCGCGCCCTGCTGCTTCAGCGCGACATGAACCGAGACATAGCCGCGGACACGATGCGGCCGCAGGTTGTTGCGCGCCCAGCGCGCCTGCTCGCGGCCAGCCGTCCTGAACGCCTCGAATGCGGCCGACTCGGCTGGAAGCGTTTCAAACCTCGGCGGCGCGAAATAGGCCGTGATCCTGTCGATCTCGTCCTGCGGCAGGATCACCTTTTCCCAGGCCTGCTGCGCCGCGAACTCTTCCTCGACCTGGCGCCTG
>CAZTMG010000078.1:7781-11809 GCA_964614815.1 uncultured Rhizobium sp.
GCTCGTTCACCAGGATCTTGATGCGCGCCTTGTATTTGTTGTCCCGCCGGCCGTGCCGGTTGTAGACGCGCATGTTCGCCTCGAGATAGTCGAGCAGATCCTCCTTCGCGACCCAGTCGCGCACGGTGAGGCCCACATGGGGCGTCCGCCCCAGCCCGCCGCCCACGATGAACTCGAATCCCACCCGGCCTTCGGCGTTCGTCTTCATGTGCAGGCCGATATCGTGCACGCGCACCGCCGCCCGGTCCGTCCTGCCGCCCGTCACCGCAATCTTGAACTTGCGCGGCAACGTCGTGAATTCCGGATGGAATGTGGACCATTGCCGGATGATCTCGCACCATGGCCGCGGATCTTCGATCTCGTCGGGGCTGGCGCCTGCGAGATGGTCGGAGGTCACATTGCGGATGCAGTTGCCGCTCGTCTGGATGGCGTGCATCTCGACATCGGCCAGCGCATCGAGCACGTCGGGCATGTCGGCCAGCCTGATCCAGTTGAACTGCACATTCTGCCGCGTCGTGAAATGTCCATAGCCCTTGTCGAACCTGTCGGCGATGAAGGCGAGCTGCCGCAATTTCCGCGCATCCAGCTGCCCGTACGGGATCGCCACGCGCAGCATGTAGGCGTGCAGCTGCAGATAGACGCCGTTCTGCAGTCGCAGCGGCTTGAAGTGCTCCTCCTTCAGCTCGCCCCTCAGCCGACGCTCCACCTGCCCGCGGAACTGCCGCGCGCGTTCCCGGACCAGCGTTTCGTCAAACTCGTCATAACGGTACATCACACAGCCTTCGCTAGGCGGCGCTCCGGGCGTGCGCGATGCCGAGATCGCTCTCGACCCGCGCCACCCAGCGCTGAACGTTCGGGAATTCGGCAAGGTCGAATCCGCCCTCGCCCGCGACGCGCGTGTAGGCCACAAGGGCGATGTCCGCCAGCGTCAGGCTCTCGCCGACAAAATAGCTGGAGAAGGTCAGCTGCATCTCCATCACGCCCAGCGCCCGTCGCCCGCGCGCAAGCAGCTGGGGGTCCAGCTCGTCGTCAGCCATGTTCAGGAATTTTTTCCGGAAGCGCCGCACGGCGATATAGGGCTCGTGGCTGTACTGCTCCCAGAACAGCCAGCTCATCATTTTCGCCCGTTCGAACGGATCGGTCGGGATCAGCGCCTCGCTGGCGAAGGTCTCGGCGAGATAGAGGATGATCGCGTTCGACTGCGGCAGGATGCGTCCGTCCGGCAGGCGCATCACCGGCACCTGGCCCGAGGGATTCATCTGCATGAAGGCGTCCGAGCGCGTGCCTCCCTCGACGACGCTCACCTCGATCCAGTCGTAATCGACGCCGAGATAGTCCGCCGTCCACTTCGTCTTCAGGCAGTTGCCCGAGCTCGAGTCGCCATAGAGCGTCAGCTTCGTGATCGGCCTGTCGGGCATCAGTTGTTCCCCGCCTGCTTTCCGAACATCGGGTGGGTCGTCGGTCCGCGCGCCCGGATCGTCTCGCGGATCGTCTCGCGCCCGGCCACCTTGCCATCCGCCGTGACCTGCATGAAGTACGGATCGGCCACGCGTGTCTGGTCTGTCGCCGCCCAGGCAAGGATGTCGTTCGCGCCCTCGCCCGTCAGCACCTCCGCGTCGGCAAGATCCTCCGACCAGTTGCGATCCTTCGTCAGGTAGACCACGCGTCCCGTGGCCGACAGCCAGGCCGTGATCACCTTCGGCGTCTCCGGCGCCAGCTTGGGACGTTCCGAACTCACGTGACCAGCCTCCACAGGTCGAACAGCTGCAGCGCCGACGCGTCATCCCGGGCGACGCGGCGCGGAGAGCCGGACCCTGTTTCGCCGCGTCCGCACGCGCTGGACGATGGATCACCGCTCCCGCCGCGTTCGGCCGGAAAGGCAAGGCCGGCCGCTTCACGCGCCATCGTCACCACCTCCCCGATGATCAGCAGCGCCGGGCCCTGTATGCCGGCCTGCTGGATGATCTCGCTCATCTCTCCCAGCACGCCGAACGCCGAGATCGCATTCGGGCGCGTGCCGTTCTCGATCACCGCCACCGGCGTCGCGGCGTCGCGTCCCGCCGCGATCAGCCGGGCCGCAATCATGCCCGCTGTTCCGACGCCCATGTAGACCACGACCGTCTGGTTCGCGCGCGCCAGCGACGTCCAGTCCAGATCCGGCGCCTCGCCCAGCCTGGCATGACCCGTCACGAAGGTGACGGCCTGCGCCGCGCCCCGATGCGTCAGCGGAATCTGCTGCGCCGCCGCGCATCCCATCGCCGCGGAAATCCCGGGCACGACCTCGACTGGAATTCCCGCCGCGCGCAGCGCCTCCACTTCCTCCCCGCCGCGCCCAAATATGAAGGGATCGCCGCCCTTCAGGCGCACCACGCGCCTTCCCGCGCGCGCGGCGGCGATCATTCGCGCATGGATCTCGTCCTGCGGAACGGAATGCTCGCCCTTGCTCTTGCCGACCGGAACGATGTGCGCGTCTCGCCCCGCCAGCTCCAGTATGGCCTTGCCGACAAGCCGGTCGGCGAAGATCACCTCCGCCTCGCCGATCAGGCGCGCGGCCTTGAGCGTGAGCAGATCCGGATCGCCCGGACCCGCGCCGACGAGCGCGACGGTCCCCGTCGCCTCCGGCGGCGTCCCGCGCTCTCCCGTCCGAGAGGCTGGCACGTCCGACATGGAATTCTGCCCTTTAGTTTTTCTTACGCATGCACATATAAGGGGACACTGCCCGGTTCGCCGGGCGCACGCCCTGAACGCAAATGGCCGGAAGGGCGTGCCGAGACAAGAAACGTATACTAAGCCGAACCATTAGTCGCTCTCACCCGGCCCTCCATGCAGAAAAACTCAGGCAGAATGGCCCAGGAAGACCGTCTCCCCGCTCTCAACGCGCTGCGCGCCTTCGAGGCCGCCGCCAGGCACCTGTCCTTTACGCGCGCGGCCGAGGAGCTGAATGTCACCCCTGGCGCCATTTCCCAGCAAATCCGCCAGCTCGAGGAATTCGCCGGGGCCCCCCTGTTCCGCCGCACTGGCCGTCAGGTCCTGCTGACCGACGCCGGCCAGGCCGCGCTCCCGCTCCTCACCAACGCGTTCGACATGATGTCCGAGGCGGTGCATCACATGCGGGCGCCCGCCCGCCGCGACCGGCTCATGATCTCCTCCGCGCCGTCGTTCGCGGCCAAATGGCTCGCCCCGCGCCTCGAACGCTTCCGGGGGCAGAACCCGGAGGCCGAGGTCTGGATCTCCGCCGATTCCGCGATGACCGACTTCAACCATTCGGACATCGATCTCGCCATCCGCTACGGCAAAGGCGCCTATGAGGGGCTGCGCGCCGAGAAGATCATGTCGGAATCAGTCCTGCCTGTATGCTCGCCCGAACTGATGTCCGGGCCGCATCCGTTGAGATCGCCGGCGGATCTCAGCCACCACGTCCTCCTCCATGACGAGAGCCCTGAAAACGACCCCTCGCGCCCGGACTGGACGTCATGGCTGAAGGCGCGCGGGGTCGCCACCGTCGATGGCAGCCGCGGCCCGCGCTTCACCCAGTCGTCGCTGGTGGTCGAGGCCGCCGCCGCTGGGCGCGGCGTAGCCCTCGCCAAGTTCGCCATCGCTTCCGGCGACCTCGAACGCGGCCGTCTCATCGCGCCTTTTGCGGACGGCGCCTCCGACATCGACTTCGCCTACTGGATCGTCTACCCCAAATGGCGCACGCCCTCGAAACTCGCCCGCACCTTCATGGCGTGGCTCAAGGCCGAGGCGCAGGCGTCCGAGATTACGGGGGTTTGACCGCAACCCGGCCGGCGCCCCCCCGAGCGCCGGCGGCGGACCGGCAGGCGCCTACAACCCCGCCTTGAAGGTCGCCAGCAGACGCTCCCATGCGCGATCGGCCTGCACCTGGTCGAACACCTGGCTGTCCGGCGGGCACCAGCCGTGCTGAGCCGGGTAGACCTCGACCTCGACCGGTATCTTCTGCGCCTCGAACGCGGCCTTCACCTTGTCCTTCACGGTCGGGTCCTGCGCATCGTCATTCTGCGCCACCG
>CAZTMG010000079.1:0-4611 GCA_964614815.1 uncultured Rhizobium sp.
TCCCGCACATTGAGCTTCACAGGCGCGAGGTCGCCATGCCAGCCGACAGCGTCATGCGGATTGTAGGGGTAGGTGATGGTGGAGACCTGCCCGCGCTTCTTGACCCAGACCTTGAAATCGCCCGCCAGATCCTGACGCGCCAGAAAGGCGTCGTCGATCGCCGGCGTGGTCAGCAGGGCGGGATCGAAGATGGCATGCGGACCAAGCAGGCCGCGATCGGGCAAGGTGAAGTGCGCATTCGTCGCCTCGATGGCCAGAACGCGAAAACCCGTCGATCCGCGGCCGTCGAGAGCGAACATCGCGCCGCGCGGAAGATAGATGTAATCGCCTTCCTCGACGGCGAGACGCCCCCAGTCGGTCCACAGGTCCCCCTGGCCAGCATGGATGAACAGAAGCGTGTCGCCATCGCCGTTGCGGGCATAGCCCGCCATCGACGCGGCGGGACGCCACATGCGGATTTCGCACGCCTTGTTGGAAAGGATGACCGGCGCCTCCCATGGCGACTGCGTGAAGCCATCCGGCTTCATGAGATCGAATGCGCGCGGCCGCAGCGGGCCCTCGAAACCGCTCCAGCCGGTTGGCGGCTTCCGGTGATAGAAGAAGGCGGCCGGACCGAAGAACCCTTCCTTCGACATCTCGCGTTCATACGCGCCCTCCGGCAGGTCTGCGTGCGCCTGTCTGGAATGCCGGCCCTCGGCGCCCCTGACGGGAATCCACTTGCCCTTGGTCATTGCTGCTTCGCCTCCGGTTGCTGTTCCGGCGCCGCATCATGGAACGCCTTCAGCGTCCTCAAGGCCGCGTCGATACGCACGATGTTGGGAAAGGGCGAGAGATCGATCTGCGGATAACGCCGGGCGTTGGCCACCTGCGGGACCAGGACGATGTCGGCCAGCGTCACGGCGTCGCCGACGCAAAAGTTTCCGCTGGATGGCAGCATCCGTTCCAGAACGCCAAAACCGCGCACGATCCAGTGCGCATACCAGTCCGCCACCGCTGAGTCATCCGCCCCGAACTGTGACCGCAGACGCGCCAGCGTGGACGTGTTGTTGAGGGGATGAATGTCCGCCACGATCTGGTCCTTGACGTCGCGTACGCGCGCCCTCAACCAGGCGTCGCGCGGCAGGAGGGGCGGCTCTGGCCGTGTCTCGTCAAGATACTCGATCATCGCCATCGATTGCCCGATGAAATGCCCGTCGATCTCCAGGATCGGCACGCGTCCGCTGGGATGCCGCGCCAGATGCTCGGGCGCGGTCTGTTCGTCCTTCAACAGGTGAACCCCCACGGTGCGGTAGGCCACGCCCTTCAGGTTGAGCGCTATGCGCGTCCGGTAGGTCGCCGACGAGCGCCAGTAGCCATAGAGGATCGTTTCACTCATGCCGTCACTCGCTGATCGTCACGCGCGACACAGTCGCGGCCTCGACATCCTCATCCCGCCACAACAGATCGTCCCAGCCCTTGCGCGAATACAGCTCCGTCTGGTCGCTGTAGTGCGGCGAGGTCGGATCGGTAGATTGCGAATAGGTCAGGAAGCCCTGGCTTTTCGGGCCCTGCTCGGTGAATTCGACCACGTATATCCAGCTCGCGCC
This sequence comes from uncultured Rhizobium sp., assembly GCA_964614815.1. Classification (GTDB taxonomy): domain Bacteria; phylum Pseudomonadota; class Alphaproteobacteria; order Caulobacterales; family Hyphomonadaceae; genus UBA7672. Next base: position 1,587 of record CAZTMG010000079.1, read on the forward strand.
GTGGCGGATGCTGGTCCAGCCTTTCTGTGGCTCCAGACTGTCGTTCTGAACCGAGATGACGTTGAACACGCCCTCCGGCCCCGCCCCGCCATGAATCGGGATGCGAACGCCATTGCGCGTCTCGGCCTGCACGTCGCCGAGTCTCGCATCGAGCGGAATGCCGAGCCCTTCCAGCGTCTTCACGGCCGTCTCCAGCGCTGCGAGGACACGCGGATCGCCGGCGTCCAGCCTGGCCGGCGTATGCACCGGGTTCCGGGGATCGAAGGCGTCCCTGAAACGCAGGCCGCCCGCCTCGGCGAAGAGGTGGAACAGGTGCGCGCCACGGCTGTCGAGATCGACCTTGAGATCCCACTTCGCGAGGACATCGCAGGCCTTGCGCAGCGTCGGCCTGCGCGAAGCGACGCACGCCGCGACCAGATCGTCACGCACCAGCTCCGCACCATAGTGGCGGTTGGACAGCATCACCTGCTTCATGGTTTCAAGGTCGAACTTCGGCTCGCCGAACCCGTCCGTTCCCGCCATGCGTCGCTCCACCTGCTCATGCGCAGCGCGCGTGCGCAGGCTGCGGGGCGTCGCCTCGTCCCCGAATACGGGGCTGAGGCCGGTGATGGGCGCGTACATGTTGGTGAGCCAGTAGCTGTCATTGCTCTGGAGCACATAGTCCGTCCGGAACTGGTGCGGCCCGGCGGACGCGCCGGCCACGCCCGGCGCGGAGGAATCCGCGTCGGTCGGCCAGTCGCAATCGGAGCGCGATCCATCGAGCACGGGGAAGCGCGTCTCCGCCCATTGCTTCTTCGCGAAGTCGGATGTGGCGCACTTGGCCGCCAGCTCGCGCGAGACATTCGGGATCAGCCCCATGTCGCCATAGAGCGCCTCACCGGTGGAATCGACGGCGGTGGCGTTGAAACGGAAGGACTGCCACTTGGCCAGGGCCGCCTTCATGTCGCGCACCGTCCTCGCGCGCCAGACCGCCATATACTGGTCCGGGTCACGCAGGCCAACCTCGACGGTGCGCAGGGCGTAGGCCTTGTCCCTGGTCCACGGGAAGGTCTCGCTCTCGAACAGCGGGCCCCAGCGCGTCGAATAAAGTTCTCGGGTCTCCGTCTCGACGGCGTCGCCGCGTTTCACGGAAATGGAAACGGAAGTCCTTTCCATCGGGATCCACGCGCCGTCATGGAGATACTGCGTCGGGTCGTCGGGATTGAGTGTGAGTTCGTAATAGCCCCAGCGGCGGGCGGTGGAGACAGTGTTGCTCCAGGCCAGCGTTTCGGTGTGGCCGATGCGGATCATCGGCATGCCGATATAGCTGATGCCGACAATGTTGATGTCGCCGGGGATGATGAAGTGCGTGCGATAGAACCGGTTGACGCCATCCCACGGATAATGCGGGTTGCCGAGGAGGACGCCCTTGCCGCCCTTCGTCATCTCGCGCCCGATGGCGTAGGCGTTGGAGCCCCAACCGCTTTCGTCCATCCTTACATCCGGCGCGACGGCGGCATGGTCGACGCCCGGAGGGGCGGCGCTTGTCGTCGGGGCGAAGAAGCCGTCGACTGTCTGGCCGACATACATGTGGCGCCAGAAATCGAGCGCCGTGATCTCGCGCACCCATTCGGCGCCCTTGCAACGCGGATCGGAAATGTTGGCGACGCCCGTCTCGCGCAGATAGCGGTTGAAGCCGGCCGCATACCCTTCCGCCAGCGCTCTCGCTTCCGCGCTGGGCGTGTCCGCCGACCCCGCCGGCCCGTTCAGCAGCGCCTCGACGCGCCGCGACCCGATCGTGCGCTGGTGATAGAGGTCGCTGGCGATGTTGGAATCGTTCTCGCCGGGGCCCAGGAATCTGGCGCGCTCGCCGGAGACGGTGAGCAGGCGGTCCGCAATCTCGCACACATTGTCCTGTGCGCTGGCATAGCCATAGCCGTACCCGATGCCGCCCATGTCCTTCGCCTTGATATGCGGCACGCCATAGGCGGTGCGGCGGATCTCGGCCGCAAATCTTGCCTCGCCGGACGTCGGCGCAGATTGCGCAGAACACGCCGTCAGAACTGCGATCGACGCCGCAACCAGGACTACGCCGCGCATGCCGATCCTCCCTGTGCTGTCGCCACGGGTATCACGCAGCCGGACAGGCGCAATGTCAGCCTCCGCCCCGCAGCGCAGCATACTCCGCCAGCAAGGCCCCGTACTGCTCCATCGGCGGGAACTGCGCGAAGCTGTGTTTCGCCGGCGTCGTCGCCCAGGGCAGCTTTTCCGAGGTGCAGCTTTCGATGAAGGGCTCGGACCATTCCGGCATGTCGAACATGGTCGGCCGCACGTTCACGAAGGCGCCGGTCGAGGACGGCCTGGTGTAGAGCCAGTTGAGGCAGTGCGGGCAGAAATAGTATTTCGTCTCCTTGTGCAGCGCGCCAACCTGGGGCGCTTTTCCCATCACCTGGAAGCCTGCGGCCGGAATCATCACCGTCAGCGAGAAGGCGCTGGCGCTCAGCCTCTGGCAACCCCGGCAATGGCACGCCATGGTCATCATCGCCGGCTGCGTCACCAGCAGGCGCACCTGTCCGCACATGCAGGCGCCTTCGATGTGGAGAGGGGCGCTCACGCCTCCGCCTTCAGCACGCCGCGCCGGATCTGGTCGGCTTCGATGCTCTCGAAGAGGGCGCGGAAGTTGCCCTCGCCGAAGCCTTCATTGCCCTTGCGCTGGATGAGTTCGAAGAAGATCGGGCCGATCTGGTTGGCGGTGAAGATCTGCAGCAGCAGGCCCTGCCCCTTGGTTGGCGCGCCGTCGATCAGGATCTGGTTCCTGTGCAGGCGCGGGACATCCTCATTGTGCGGGCCGATGCGTTGGCCGATGCCTTCGTAGTAGGTGTCCGGCGCCGTCTGGAAGGGGACGCCGCGTTCGCGGAGCATTTCGACGGACCTGTAGATGTCGTCCGTGCCCAGCGCGATGTGCTGGATGCCTTCGCCGTTGTAGTCGCGAAGGAATTCCTCGATCTGGCTCTTGTCGTCGCGGCTTTCGTTCAAGGGAATGCGG
>CAZTMG010000079.1:4635-8721 GCA_964614815.1 uncultured Rhizobium sp.
GGCTTTCGACAGAAGGCCGGTCTGCTTGCCTTCGATGTCGAAGTAGCGGATCTCGCGGAAGTTGAAAATCCGCTCGTAGTAGTCGGCCCACTTCGTCATGTTGCCGCGGTGCAGGTTGTGGGTGAGGTGATCGAGATAGGTGAGGCCCACCGAGTTCTTCGTCTCGTCCGCGCCCGCAATCGGTACGAAGTCGACGTCATAGATGCCGTGCGCGCCATAGCGGTCGACGAGATAGATGTAGGCGCCGCCGATCGCCTGGATGGCGGGTATGTTCAGCTCCATCGGGCCGACTGTGGTGAAGGCCGGCTCGGCGCCGCGCCGGATGGCTTCGGCATAGGCCCTTGCCGCATCCTTCACGCGGAAGGCCATGGCGTTGGCGCCTGCGCCATGCACGCCCCGGAAGGCGGCGGGCTGGCCCGAGGGCTCCATGTTCAGGATGAAGTTGATGTCGCCCTGCTTGTAGCGGACGACGTTCTTCGAGCGATGGCGCGAGACGGCCGTGAACCCGAACTGCTCGAACAGCCTTCCGAGTTCATGCGGATTGGGCGAGGTGTATTCGACGAACTCGAAGCCATCCGTGCCCAGCGGGTTGTCAAAGATGTCGGCCATGGGAGTCTCCGTTTGCCCGGAGATATATACTGCACGTCGCCTCAAGCGAATTGCGTGTACGGCCGGATCAAGGGGGCGCCAGGCAACAGACGTGCGCGTTTTGCCGGATTCGATCAATTCCGTTGCGCGGTCGTCAGGTCCGCTTCAGGGCCCGCAGCCCGGTCGAGACCAGGTGCCAGCCGACATAGATCAGCAGGCCCGCAGAAGCCGCCGCCATGGGGCGCATCACGTCCTGGCCGCTTTCGCCGATCGCGCTGGCCGCCAGCCAGCCGAATGGCGTCGTCAGCGAGGACGCAATCACGGCCACCGCCGCAGCCGGAACCGGACGCAAACCCGCCATCAGAGCCAGCGTCATGGCCGCCACGCCCTCCGGCGCCTCGTGCATGATGAGGCCCAGCGACGCGAACATGCCGACGCCGTGGTCATGCCACGCCACGGCGTTGTAGACTGCGCCATCCAGGGTCGAATGCAGCGCCAGCACAAGCAGCCCCAGCCAGACGCCCAGGCGCGCCTGATTGTCCGTCAGCGGCTGCGCCGCGCGTACGCGGAACAGGACTTCCAGCAGCACGCCGATCGCCGCGCCGGCGATGAGGAACATGCTGTCCACGCCGCCCGCCGCGATGGCTTCGGGCGCAAGATGCAGGGCCGCCACGCCGAGAATGACAACGCCGCCCAGCATGCCGATGATATCCGCGATGCGCCCCGCGAAGGTTGTCGCGAGGAGCCGGAAGGCAACGCCGGCGACGGAGAGCGCGGCGGCGCCAAGAAGGATCGTTGCGTATTCGCCGGCCATGAACCGTTCCGGGGCGGCCGGGCTGGCCGCCGTTCGTGTGTTACATAGTAACATTGACTTGGCAACCCTTGCGCCTGGCGATGCGCAGTCGCCGTGCAAATTCGCCTTGCACTTCGCGAAGCAGATGCAACTTCCCATCAGGGAACGACATCGAGCGCGATGGAGGATTCCGCAGATGCCGGTCGACGGACAGGTCTTTGACTGCAAACGTCCACGATAGATGACCGGTCAGGACAGCTTCCGAACGGACCTAGATCGAGAACTCTTGTAGCGGCTCCCCGCCCGAACCGATGATGCCCGCCTGCCGCAGATGGTCGATCACCTGGTCGGCCAGCGCTTCGGCCGTCGCAGATGTCGTATCAAGACGCAGTTCCGGAGACACCGGGGGCTCATACGGGCTGTCGATGCCGGTGAAGTTGCGGATCTGCCCCGCGCGCGCCTTCCTGTAGAGACCCTTGGGATCCCGCTTTTCGGCCAGATGCAGCGGCGTATCCACGAACACCTCGAAGAATTCGCCCTTCTCGACGAGGTCGCGCACCATGTCGCGCTCGGCCCGGAAGGGCGAGATGAAAGAAGCTGTGACGATGATTCCCGCGTCCACGAACAGCTTCGCCACCTCGCCGATGCGGCGGATGTTCTCCACGCGGTCCTGGTCGGTGAAGCCGAGGTCCTTGTTGAGGCCCTGGCGGATGTTGTCGCCGTCGAGCGAATAGGTGTGAGCGCCCATCGCGGAGAGCTTGCGCTCCACGATGTTGGCGATGGTGGACTTGCCGGCGCCGGAGAGACCGGTGAACCAGAGGATCGCCGGCTTGTGGCCCTTGATGAGCGAGCGACTGGTCTTGGTCACGTCCATCGCCTGACGATGGACGTTGGTGGCCCGGTTCAGCGAGAACTCGATCATGCCCGCGCCAACCGTGAGGTTGTTGAAGCGGTCGATCAGGATGAAGGCGCCCGCCTCGCGGATCGTCCTGTAGGGATCGAACGCGACCGGCTGGTTCGCCGAGATGTTGCACAGGCCAATCTCGTTGAGGCCCAGCGACGCGCCGGCCGTCTTGTCGAGCGTGTTGATGTCGATCTTGTGCCGGATCGCCGTCACTGTCGCCTGGACGGTCTGCGCGCCGATCTTGAGGACATAGGCCTGGCCTGTCGTCAGCGGGTCCTCGTGCATCCAGAGGATGTTGGCGGTGAACTGGTTGGACACTTCCGGGCGGGCATCGGGGGCGGCGAACACGTCGCCGCGCGATGCATCGATCTCGTCCGCGATCACCAGCGTGATCGCCTGCCCAGCGGAGGCGGACGGCAGATCGCCATCGACTGTCACGATGGCCCTGACCTTCGACGTCTTGCCGGACTTCGCAACGACCACGTCGTCGCCCGGTTTCACCGAGCCGGAAATGATTGTCCCGGAAAAGCCGCGGAAATCGAGGTTCGGCCGATTGACCCACTGCACCGGCAGGCGGAAGGGCGCATCGGCGCGCCTGTCCGCAACCTCGATGGTTTCGAGATGCTCCAGCAGGGTGGGGCCTTGATGCCAGGACAGCGCCTCCGTGCGACGGATGACGTTGTCGCCGTTGAGCGCAGACATGGGGATCGGCGTTATCGTCTCGAAGCCGAGACCTTCAGCAATCTGCAAATAGCTTGCGACGATTTCGTGGAAACGGGCGCGGCTGTAATCCGCGAGATCCATCTTGTTGACCGCCAGGACGATGTGGCGGACGCCCAGCATGTTGGCGATGTAGGTATGGCGCTTGGTCTGCGGCAGCACGCCCTTGCGCGCATCGATCAGGATGATCGCGAGGTCGGCGGTCGAGGCGCCGGTGGCCATGTTGCGGGTATATTGCTCGTGGCCGGGCGTGTCGGCGACGATGAACTTGCGCTTGTCGGTCGAGAAGAAACGATAGGCGACATCGATGGTGATGCCCTGCTCGCGCTCGGCCTCCAGGCCGTCTAGCAGCAGCGCGAAATCGAAATTCTCGCCCTGCGTGCCGTGCCGGATCGAGTCCTTCTTCAGGGCCGCAAGCTGGTCCTCGAAGATCAGCTTGGTGTCGTAGAGCAGGCGGCCGATCAGCGTGGACTTGCCGTCGTCGACCGACCCGCACGTGATGAACCGCAGGACGCCCTTCTCGGCCGCAGCGAGATCGCGGACGGACTGGCGCGGCTCCCGGGCGCGCAGGGGGGTCACCTTCCCGGCCATCAGAAATAGCCCTCGCGCTTCTTCTTTTCCATCGAACCGCTTTCGTCATGGTCGATCAGGCGGCCAGAACGCTCGGATGTCCGGGCCGTCAGCATCTCGGCGACAATGTCGTCGAGGGTGGCCGCGTCGCTCTCGATGGCGGCGGTGAGCGGGTAGCAGCCCAGCGTGCGGAATCGGATCATGCGCTGCACCGGCGTCTCGCCCGGCTCCATCGGCGTGCGGTCATCGTCGACCATGAATATCTGGCCGTTGCGGATGACGGTGGGACGTTCCTTGCCGAAATAGAGGGGGACGATCGGGATCTCCTCCTCGGCGATGTAGGCCCAGATATCCAGCTCGGTCCAGTTCGAGATCGGAAAGACGCGAATGCTCTCGCCCCTGGCCTTGCGGGTGTTGTACAGGCTCCAGAGCTCCGGGCGCTGGCTCTTCGGATCCCAGCCGTGGGACTCGGTGCGGAAGGAGAAGATGCGCTCCTTGGCGCGGCTCTTCT
>CAZTMG010000079.1:8731-11778 GCA_964614815.1 uncultured Rhizobium sp.
CCGCCTCGTGGCGGCGGGCGCCGCCGAAGGCCGCATCGAACCTGTACTTGTCCAGCGCCTGCCGCAGGCTCTCGGTCTTCATCACCTGCGTGTGCAGGTTCGACCCCGAGCTGTAGGGATTGATCCCGCGCCTCAGCCCGTCCTCATTCACATGGACGATCAGGTCGAGGCCAAGCTTCCGGGTGATGAGGTCCCGGAACCGGATCATCTCGCGGAATTTCCATGTCGTATCGACATGAAGGAACGGGAAAGGCGGGCGGGAGGGCCAGAAAGCCTTCATGGCGAGGTGCAGCATCACGGAGCTGTCCTTGCCGATGGAATACAGCATCACCGGATTCTCGAACCCGGCGGCCACCTCCCGCATGATGAAAATGCTTTCTGCTTCAAGCCGTTGCAGATGCGCCGGCAGGGGCCTCCTGCGCGCTGGCCGCGTCACGAAGCGCTCGGCATAGGCCGAAAGATCGGATTCCAGTGTCAAGGCCCTGCCCGTCCTAGGCTCGCGTGAGCCGTGGACATAGGCGTTTCGGGGCCTGACGGTAAAGCACCATGGCTCAAGTCTGACCCTACCCTACCTTAAGGGTAGACGCCTTGTTGGCGCCCTACTCGATGCCTGTGATTAATGGGTGGGGGGAACGGGATTCCGGGAGGATTCGATGCGGAAGCACTGGCTGATCGGAGGCGGCGTAGCGGGCGGGCTGCTGGCCCTTTTCCTGATCGCCGTGCTGGTCGTCCCGAATCTCATTCCGCAGGAAGTCTACCGCGCCGAGATCGAGAAGGCCGGGGCCCAGGCGCTGGGTCGCAAGGTCTCCGTGACAGGCAATATCAGCATCGCCGTTTTCCCGCGGATCGAGGCTAGGGCGGGCGCCTCCACCATCGCCAACCCCGACGGGTTCGACAGCCCGGACTTCGCGTCGATGAAGGAGCTGCGCGCCGCCGTCGCCCTGTGGCCCCTGTTCTTCGGCAATGTCGAGGTGGAGGAATTCGTTCTCGTCGAACCGACGATCCGGCTGGTCGCGCTGGAGGACGGCCGGAACAACTGGACCTTCACACCCGCCAGCGCCCCGGCGGCGGAAGGCGCGCCCCCGGCGCAGGGGGGGAGCCTGGGGGCCTCCCTGCGTGACGTACGGATCGAGCGCGGCCTTGTCTCGTTCGAGGATCGCAAGGACGGCAAGACCCAGACGCTCAGCCAGCTTAATCTCAGCGCCGACATGCAGGCGCTGGACAAGCCGCTGTCGTTCAAGGCGGACGGGCTGGCCAACGATCTCCGGTTCAACATCGACTCCCGCATCGAGAACCCGAAGTCGCTGATCGAGGGCCTCGCCTCCCCGGTCGAGATCAAGCTGCAGACGGACCTGCTCAGGACAGACCTCAAGGGCACGCTCAGCCTGGGCGAGAGGCCGGAGTTCGATTTCAGCGTCAGCGGGGAAGCGCCAAACCTTCCGGCGCTGGGAGAAGCCTTCCGGACACCGCTTCCGGTTCCGGACGCGCTGGGCAGGCTCGCCCTGTCCGGCCAGGCCTATGGCACGTTCGATGACATGACGATCAAGGTCGCCTCGGCGCGGCATGAAAGCCCGCTGCTGAACGCCGATCTCAAGGGCGAGGCGCGAATCGCAAAAGGCGTCGCTCTCGCGCTCGACGCCAGCGCCGAGGCGCCGAGGCTGGCCGCTCTGGCCCGCGCGCTGGAGATCGCGCCGCCGGCCGAGACGGCCCTCGGCAAGGCGACGATCGCCGCGAAGATTTCCGGCACGCTCGACAACCTGCAGTTCAGCGACGTGAACTTCGCCCATACCAGCGGCCTGCTGAACCTGCTGTTCAAGGGCGCGGCCCAGCTGAAGGAGGATCTCACCTACACGGGCGATGTCACCATCGCCGCGCCGGACCTGCGCAAGCTGGCCGCAGCGGCGGGCGTCGACCTCCCGGCGGGCGACATATACAAGTCCTTCTCCCTTTCAGGGCGGACGTCGGGCGGCGGGTCTGACGTTCTCCTGAAAAACGCCTCGCTGACATTCGACAACATCACCGGCACGGGCGAGGCGGCGCTCAACTTCGGCGGCGCCCGCCCAAGGCTGACCGGCGCGCTGACCACCAGCGCCATCGACATTACGCCCTACGCCGTCGCATCGGGCGCGCCGGCTGGCAAACCCGTGGCGGCGCCGACCGGCTGGCCCAGCACGCCGATCGACCTGTCGCCGCTGCGCGCCGTCGACGCCAGCCTTGCCCTGAAGGCTGCGGGAATCCGGTTTGACAAGTTCAACTTCGGCCCGTCCAACGTGGCGGTCACTCTCGCCGGCGGGCGGCTTGCCGCCGATCTCAGGCAGACCTCCCTGTTCGGCGGCGCGGGCCATGCCAGTTTCGTGGCCGACGGCAGCAAGGCCGAGCCCGTGATCGAGCTGAAGGCCAAGCTGGACAAGCTGGCGGTCAGGGACCTGCTGTCGTCCGCGGCCAACTTCACCATGCTGGAGGGAATTGGCGGACTGGACATCGACGTGGCCGGATCCGGCGGCGACCTGGCGACCATGATGGCCTCGCTGGTCGGGCGCGGGGAATTCGCGTTCGACAATGGCGTCCTGAAGGGCGTCAACCTCACCGAGCTGGCCGCCGCCGCCTCCAACGCCCTTACCTCGAAACAGTTCTCCGGCGCCGCCTTCTCGTCTGCGGCGCAAACGAGATTCAACGCGCTGAATGCAGGCTTCGCGATGAAGGACGGCGTCGCTGTCCTCACCGGCATGCAGATCGAGGCGAGCGGACTGACCGTCTCGGCCGGCGGCGCGCTCGACATCGGCAAGCAGCAGGTCACGCTGAACCTTTTTCCGGAATTCGCCGACAGGAAACAGGGCCTCAATGGCTATGGCCTGCCCATGAAGCTGTCCGGCAGCTGGACCGGCATCACGTTCACGCCCGACTGGGCCTGGCTCGCCGACAAGGCGACCGCCGCCGCCCGCAACCAGGTCGAGGCGCGGATCAACGACGAATTGCGGGATATCGGCGACAGCCTGCGCGACCGGCTGCGCCTCGGCGGCGCGAAGAAGCCGCCCGCCGCGACACCC
>CAZTMG010000080.1:0-11764 GCA_964614815.1 uncultured Rhizobium sp.
CACATTCGCCCGCCACACGGCGTTGCCCGGCTGCAGCGCGTCCATGACGCGGTTCACCCGTCTGGCGATGTTGTCGTCATAGCGGTCAACCGGCCGGTGGATGCCGATCATGTTGCGTCCGATTTTCTGCCGCAGCGTCCAGCTCGCCGGAAAGCACAGCACGGCTGACGTCAGCACATGCCCCTCCGGCGTCTGCTCAAGGATCAGGAAATCCTCCTGCGCCAGCCGCGCGGCTGCGACAATCCCTGAATCCTCCTGCGCCGGATCGACGACCACGCCGTCTGGCCGCCTGATCCCGCCATCGACACGCGCATAGCCGGGCAGGGCGAGCGCCGCGTCGATCACCTGCTCCAGCAGCGTCGCCTCGGCCGCAACCGGCCCGGCCGCGCGCATGAACACCTCGTCGCGCCGTTTCGCCAGCAGGCGATCACGATACGCCATCTGTGCTGCGTAGGCGTCGTCGACCCTGAGCCAGTCGCCTTCCGCAACCGGCTGCAATCCCGGCAGGCGTGCCGCCAGCGCATCCATCCACGGCGCGACGGGCAGGAACTTCTGGCAGATGGCGGTTGTCGGTTTCACGCGCGCACCATCTGCGAAGGCGGGCGCTAGTCAACGCCCTGTCTCAAAACCGCCTGAAGGGCTTCGGCGCCTGCGTGGCGCTTGCCTTCGCCACCCGTTCCCCGTCCGGGCCGAACAGCTCCGCCTCGATGAAGCAGATGGTCTTGCCCCATTTCAGGATTCTCGCCTCCGCCGTCGCCGGGCCGACGAACAACGGGCGCAGGAAGGAGACTTTCATCTCCAGCGTCGGCGCGTTCATGGTGACATTGCTGGCGATGATCGCCGCCGTGCTCATCGCCTCGTCCAGCATGGCGGCGATGAAGCCGCCCTGGATCGCGCCGGTGGGATTGGCGAAGATGTCCCGCGCCTCGAAGGTGAAGCGGCAGGTCATGGCCGCCTGGTCGACATGAACCAGCTGCATGCCCAGCGTCTCGGTGCAGGGCGGGCGTTTCTTCGAGGCCTGGAAACGCGCCAGCATCTCGGCGTCGGAGACGCGGGGCTTGTCCTCCGGCGTGTCCGCGCCGCTCACTTGCGGCGGAACTTGTCGAGCGAGACGACCGTGGCGTCAGCCGGCGCGCCGCCGCCTGCGGACGCCGCCGCAGCAGCGCTCCCCGAAGCCGGGAGCTTTTCGGGAATGATCGCCGGCGCCATCGACTTTGGATCGGCCGGGTCCATCTGCACGCCGAAATTGACCGACGGATCGACAAACCGCGTCACCGCGCCGAAAGGCACGCGCAGGTGTTGGGGCTGGCCGCTGAAGCTCAGCACAACCTCGAAGCGGTCATCATGCACCTGGAAACCGGAATACTGGTGCTGGATGACAATCGTCATCTCCTCGGGAAACTTGTCCTTCAGCCAGTCGGCCATCTGCACGCCGGGCAGGTGGGTGCGGAACGTGATGTAGAAATGGTGGTCGCCGGGCAGGTGGTTCATCCGGCAGACCTTGTCCATCGCGGCGCGCACGACGCCGCGCATGGCCGCCTGAGTCAGCGCATGATAGCCGATATGATCCTTGCCCGTGCCTGGCGCCCGATCCAAACCTGCCTCCATCGCATCGAGAGATACGCCTAGTCCGCTGTCCCGAGTCGGTAAAACGCCTTCAAGCCGCAGGCGAACCGACCGGACCAGCCTCGTTCTTCCGGAACGATAACGCGCATCACGCGCCCCTGGGCAAGAGCCGGTTGCAACATTTGATTCCTGTCGGGCTCAAAGCGTCCTATCTTCGAGGCCATGACACCTCCAGCCAAGTCCTACAGGTCGCGCAAGCTGGGCGAGCGCGATCTCGCCCCCGAAACGCTCATGATGGGGTATGGCTATTCGCCTCACCTCTCGGAAGGCGCGCTGAAGCCGCCGCTGTTCCAGACATCGACATTTGTCTTCGGCACGGCCGAGGAGGGCAAGGCCTCGTTCGAGCTCGCCTACGGCCTGCGCGAGAAACGGCGCGGCGAAGAGATGCACCTCATCTATTCGCGCATCAACAATCCCAATCTTGAGGTGCTCGAAGATCGCCTTGCCGTATGGGATGGCGCGGAAAAGGCGCTCGCCTTCGCCTCCGGCATGGCCGCGATATCCACAACCTTGATGACTTTCCTGCGCCCCGGCGACACGTTCGTGTTCTCCGAGCCCGTCTATGGCGGCACGGAGTTCCTCATCCACAACATTATGCCGCAGTACGGCGTGAAGGGCGTGGGCTTCATGGCCGAGCACGGCGAAAAGGGCTTGCGCGACGCGGCCGAGGCCGCCGCGACGCTCGCGGCCGAACGGGGCGGCAAGGTCGGCGCCATCTATGTCGAGACGCCCGCCAATCCCACCAACGGTCTGGTCGACATCGCCCTCGCGCGCGACGTCGCCGGTCGGGTGAACGGCGCGGGCCCGCGTCCGCCGGTCATCGTCGACAACACCTTCCTGGGTCCGGTCTGGCAGCAGCCGCTGAAGCTCGGCGCGGACATCTGCATCACCTCGCTCACCAAATATGTGGGCGGCCATTCCGATCTCATCGCCGGCGCCGCCTCGGGCGGCGCTGCCTGGGTGGGGCAGGTCGCCGTCTTTCGCACCATCCTCGGCACCATGACGGACCCGCACACGGCCTGGCTGCTGTTGCGGTCGCTCGAAACCCTGAAGGTGCGGATGGACGCCGCCGAACGCGGAGCCCGCAAGGTCGCCGCCTATCTCAGGGACCATCCGCGCGTGAAATCGGTCTGGTATCTCCCCTTCCTGCCGGCCGACCATCCCGATCGCGCGCTCTTCGAGAAGCAATGCCGCTCGGCCGGCTCCACCTTCTCCTTCGAGATCGTGGGCGGCGAAAGGGAAGCCTTCGCCTTCCTCAACAAGCTGCAGGTCATCAAGCTGGCCGTCAGTCTCGGCGGCACGGAGACGCTCGCCTCCCATCCCGCCGCCATGACGCATTCGGACGTGCCTCCCGACGAACGCCAGCGGCTGGGCATCACGGAGTCGCTCATCCGCCTGTCCATCGGCGTCGAGAACCCGGACGACCTCATAGCGGACATCGAACAGGCCCTGGGGCAGTAGCGTCCGGATCGTCCCGGTGCTACCCCTTCCGCGATGGCCGATACGCTGACCTCGTCGGATTTCGTCCCCCAGACCGTGGCCCCGCCTGACAGGCCGCTGCCCCTCGTGCGCGGTCTTCTGCAGATGATCGCCAATCCGCTCTACGTCTGGCCCCGGTCCATGTACGAGACCCCGTACCATGGCGTGAAATGGATCGGCCGCACCTTCCATTACTTCCGCCAGCCGGAGCACATGAAGGCGGTCTTCCTCGACCATGCCGACATCTTCGTGAAGTCGCAGTTCCAGAAGAAGCTTGTCGGCCCGGCGCTGGGCGATGGATTGCTTACGGCGGAGGGCGAGCACTGGAAATTCCAGCGCCGCGCCGCATCGCCCGCCTTCCGCATCGACGCGCTGCGCGCCCTTGTGCCCGCCTTCTCGCAATCCGCGCAGGACACGATCGCCCGCATCAGGGCGAGGCCCGCCGGCCAGCCGGTCGACGTGATGCAGGAGATGCAGCACGCCACGCTTGATGTGATTGTGGAAACCATTCTCGGCGGCGCGGACCCCGAATTCGGCCATGAACGCATTGCGCGGATCGTCTCCGACTACATCGGCGCCATGGGCAAGCCCGACATGCTCGACATGTTCGGAACACCGCCCTGGGTCTGGCGGCCGTGGGGCGGCAAGGGCCGCCGTCGCGCCGCCGAGCTGCAGGCCTCCGCCGTCAACGCCGTCAACCGCCGTCGCGCCAGCGGGCAGGACCGGAAGGACCTGCTCGGCTTCCTGCTCGCCGCGCGCGACCCGGAAACGCATCGCGGCCTGTCAGACGATGAGCTCCGCGACAATGTGGTCACGTTCATCGGCGCCGGGCACGAGACCACCGCCCTTGCGCTCACCTTCGCGCTCTATCTCGTCGCCAATTCGCCGGACGTGCAGGACCGTGTCGTGCGCGAGGTCCGCGACGTCTGCGGCGACCGGGCCATCGACGCCGCCATGGTCGACGATCTCGTCTACACCGAACAGGTCATAAAGGAGGCGATGCGTCTCTATCCGCCCGTCGCCCTCATCGACCGTGTCGCAACCGCGGACGTCGACCTTGGCGACGTGCAGGTGAAGAAGGGCGATTTCGCCTTCAACCTCGTCTACATCCTGCATCGCCACCGGATGCTGTGGGAACATCCCGAACGCTTCGATCCGGATCGCTTTGCGCCCGACAGGAGCCGGGCGATGCACCGCTTCCAGTTCATGCCCTTCGGCGCCGGCCCGCGCATCTGCATCGGCATGAAGTTCGCCTACATGGAAGCGGTCGCCATGCTGGCGACGCTGCTGCGCGAGCTGCGCTTCCGGCCCAATCCCGCGCATCGCGTCGAACCCAACATCCGCATCACGCTCCGCCCCGAAGGCGGCATGCCGCTCTTTGCCGAAAGGCGCTAGCGGCGATCGTTTCGACCCCGCGTTCATTTGTGCGCCTCATCTCTTCTCCGCAACGAAATCGCGCGGATGATCCCCTGCGCTTGCGCTTCACAGCGAATGCCGGTCACAACGGAGGATCATGTGTTGCGCGCCGGTCCCGAATGAATCCCGCGCGTCCTCGCGGGGCCGGCAGGAGTCGTTCGTGCGTTCGCTGGCCCGGATTCCCGCCCCGAAGGATCTGATGGCGTATGTCCAGCAGCTGCTCTGGTCATCGGGAGAACTTGGCCGGTGCATCTGCCGGCGCGGCTGGTCAAGGCCCGAGGCGTGGGCGCTTGCGCCCGCCGAGACCGAGGACCAGCAGGTCCTCGCCGGTCCCGCCAGCCGCATCGCGCAGACCGGCGACGCCAATGAATGGCTCGATGCATGGATCATGGCGCAGGGCAGGGCGGCCGAGCATCTCTGCCTCGTCGCGCACGATCCGCTCGCCCCGCCGGTCGATACGGAAGCCGATATCTTCGATGGTCCCGGCCGCTGGGACACGCGCGGCGGCGACAGCTATTTCGTCCTGCCGAAGGCCGCGCTCGCGCCGGGCGCCGTTCGGGGCGTAACCCGCCTGATGATCGGCGACCAGTATGTGCTGGTCGTCATCGAGGATGAATGGCCTTTCGGCCAGCCGCGCCCGCTCGACAGCCTCGCCTACAGCGTCCGCCACGTCATCGTTCCCATCGCCGAAGGCGAAAGCTACGGCATCGTGTCGGGAAACTGACCGGCTCTACGTCTCGAGCTTCGCTTCCAGCGTGATCTCGATGGACGACAGCGCCTTGGAGACGGGACAGTTGGCCTTGGCCTTCTCGGCGCTGGCGGCGAACTCGGCCGCGCTCATGCCCGGCACATTGCCGGTCAGCGAGAGCGCGCTCTTGGTAATGCCGACGCCCGGTTTTACCTCGACTTCCGCGACGGTCGTCAGCTTCGCCGCCGGATGGCCCGCCTCGGCGAGGAAGTGCGACAGCTGCATCGTGAAGCAGCTCGCATGGGCCGCGGCGATCAGTTCTTCGGGATTGGTCGCCGACTTGCCGCTTTCATCCTCGAAGCGCGCCTTGAACGTGTACGGCGAGTCCGTGATGACGCCGCTCTG
Source organism: uncultured Rhizobium sp. (assembly GCA_964614815.1). Taxonomy (GTDB): domain Bacteria; phylum Pseudomonadota; class Alphaproteobacteria; order Caulobacterales; family Hyphomonadaceae; genus UBA7672. The sequence goes on from CAZTMG010000080.1 coordinate 5,615, forward strand.
CAGCGTGATCGCGCCCTTGCCGGTCTTGAGGTCGCCGGACCAGACGGCGGTGGCGGTGCGTTTCATGGGAAGCCTCCGGGTTTGCCGGAGTTGAAGATAGGTTCCGGCCGCCATCCTGGAAACCGGCGCCGGGACGCGGACCGGGCGGGGGCATGGCTGCGAATTGCTGCAAGACGCGACAGTCGCGCGAAAGCTTGCGCGGGCGAAAGGGGCGCCGAAAAGCAAGTGGGGCGGCTTCTGTTGCCAGGCGCCGCCCCGAGCCCCGCCTCAGCTGGCTAGAGCGGAGGACTTAAGGTTGGAAAACACCAGCTGCATTACGCAGCGAGGCGCATTTCCGGAGCAAAGTTGTCGTTGGCAACTATTGCAATGGGCTTCTGTCGGGGCCCAGGCGGGCAAAGTCTTCGCCTTTACACGTCCGTCGATCCTGTGTCGGCCCCAGACAGCCGGGCAACGATCCCGGGTGAAATCTGGTGGAGCCGCCGGGCACTGCCCCCGGGTCCGGTCCGCTTATTGCGCGAGGGTTTATCGCCATAGTCTCCTTGCGGAGACAGGACGAATATAGGGGCTAAAAGCTTAACCGCAAACAACCGTCCTCCGACCCGGCCGCAAGCCGGTTCAGTCGCGCCCCAGCAGCCCCACATCGACGCCCATAACGGTCAGCAGCATCGCGCCCGCCGCCGCCAGCAGGAACACCGCCAGCACGATCCGGAAGATCCAGGGCACAATGTACATGGCGCAGCTCCGGGCCAGGCCCTGACACAGAACGCCAGAGCCAGCCCTTTGCTGCAAGTCACGTCCGGGGAGGAACGCGGAGGAATGCCCGGGCTCAGTGCTGGGTCATGCAGAAGGCGTTGAGCCGGTTGCCATCCGGATCGCGGAAGCAGGCTGCGAAATACCCGCCGCGCTCGCATGGCGCGGTCTCGCCGCATCCGCCCTGCGCGATGGCCAGCTCGTACAGCCGCTGCACCTGTTCCGGGTCCGCCGCCTGCAGCGCCACCGCCCCGTCGCCGACGCCGGCGATCCGGTCGCCGGAGACCGCCACGCTGATGCTGGCCGGGGCCCCGGGCAGGCCCCAGGCGACGAAATCCCGGCTTTCCAGGGCGCGTCGCGCGCCCAGCTCGCGGGCGATCCGGTCGTAGAATTTCACCGCACGGGGGAGATCGCGCGTGTCCAGCGTCACATAGCCCTGCATGGGGGACGGCCTCCGGATTGGCTAGAACAAAGAGCGAATCAATCTTCGGAACAAAACTAGAACATGCGCCCAGCGGATACAAGCCTCGCCTGTCTCCCGGCCTGTCTCCTCCAGCCGGGCGGATTCTTTTGCGCTGCATGATGGCGCGCGCCCGGGCGGCCGGATTAGAGTCCATTCCGGCCGCATCGCGCGGCGTCTTGGGGAAGGGACGGACATACGGACATGAAGAAACTCGTCGCCGAACTGCTCGGAACCGCCGCGCTTGTCTTCTTCGGATGCGGATCCGCAGTGCTCGCCGGCTCGGATATTGTCGGCCAGCTGGGCATCGCCTTCGCCTTCGGTCTCGCCATCGTGGCGATGGCCTACGGCATCGGCCCGGTCTCGGGCTGCCATGTGAACCCGGCCGTGTCCTTCGGCGCCTACCTCGCCGGCCGGATGGGCATCAACGAGATGGTGCAATACTGGGTGGCGCAATTCATCGGCGCCGCGGTCGGCGCCGGCATTCTCTATCTCATCGCGTCGGGCAAGCCCGGCTACGACATCGGCGTCAACGGTCTCGGCGCCAATGGCTGGGGCGAGGGCTATCTCGGCCAGTATTCGATGACGGCCGCGCTGGTCTTCGAGATCGTCGCCACCTTCCTGTTCGTGACTGTCATCCTGGGGGCGACACAGGCCAAGGCGCCGGCCCAGTTCGCGGGCCTCGCCATCGGTCTCACGCTCACGGTCATCCACATCGTCGGCATCCAGGTGACGGGCGTGTCGGTGAATCCCGCGCGCTCCTTCGGTCCCGCCATCTTCGTGCAGGGCAATGCGCTGGGCCAGCTCTGGCTCTTCATCATCGCCCCGCTGGTCGGCGCGGGCCTGGCCGCCCTGCTGTTCCGCTCCAGGATTCTCGCGGCGGACTGACGCGCGCACGCTGGTGCGGACGGCGCCGGCAACGGACGCGCAACAAGAATTCTTGGCGGGGCCGTTCAATCGCCCGATCTTCGCCCCATATCAGGGCGCATGAAAGGCCCGCGCGGCCTGCGGATCTTGCCCCTCGCGAATGCCGCAGCGCGTCACCTGTCTGTCACGGAGTTTCCGCCATGGTCGAGACACGCACGCCCGAAGAAGCGCGCCGCGACGAGCGCACGCTGGTGGAGCGTCTCATCAAGCGTCAGGGCCTCTCCCCGGACGAGGCCGTACGCATGGTCGGCGATTACCGAAAGGGCAAACGCGTCGAGATCGATCCTGTCCTCATGGAAGGTCTCGACGCGATCTGAACCGGCGGTTCAGCGACGCTCAAAGCCAAACAGATCATAGTCTTCGGCAAAGCGGCGCTCCACCGCCTGGATGACGGCCGCGTCGTGTTTGAGCGCGTCGCGCAGTCCGGCCGTGTCGGCCGTCCTGTTGAGCCGGGGCGCGTCGGGCGGCGGCAGGCCCAGCATCGTCATGACGTCGGCGAGATCCTCGGCCAGCCTTTCAAAGCGCAGGAACGTGTCGGGTTGTCGAACCTGCCCTTCCACGCGCAGGAAGTCGGCAAGCGTCTTCATGCGGCCGATCATGCGGAGGAAGGCGGCGTGGTCGAACGGCGCTCCGTCCACAAGCGCGCCGTGAAGGAGTCGATGGGGTGAGAAATACATCGACAGCGCCCGGTCCACCGGATGGCGCCGCGTAATGAGGATCCGGTAGTCGCCAAGCCTCGCGCCCAGGCGCGCATGATAGTCGGACAGCAGGGCATGCTTGTTCGGGGTGACCGGCCCCTTGATCCCGAACCGGTCGACGCCGTCCTGATGGTGGGCCCGCGTCGTGGTCTTCCGGTCGTCGCTGTAGGGCAGGAGGCAGGTTTGCACCGTGTTTCCGCCCGTCTTGGGAACATGCAGGAAGATGAACCGGTAGACGGTGGAGATCATGGCGGCGGGTGTGGTGGGGCCGGGCGCTGTGGAGATGACGTGCGCAGCTTAGTCAGGGCGCGCCATGCCGGTCCAGCATTACAGCGAGATCTGCGTCAGCAGCCGCGTTGCGTCCTCCATCAGGGCCGCGATCTGCTCCTGCTGCATCTTCATCTGCGCCCGTTCGGCGAGACTGCCCGCGCCTTCGGCGAGGCGGCGCTGCAGTTCGGCCATCTGCTCGTTGTAGCGGGCAATGGACGCCTTCAGATAGACGATCGCGTCTGATTGCTGCGCGCTCATGGGCCAACCCGCCCGGGGACGAAAGACAGCCAGAAGGTAGCAGACCTGCATCGGGCCGGCAGGAGAGCTGTCGATTAAATCGAGGCAAGTCGCCCCGTCTGGCCGGCTGGCGATGTTACTGGGCGGAAGTCCGGCGCGCCGGCGCCCGCCACATCGCTTCCAGCGGCGGCCCGCCCGGCCCGGGCTCGAACAGTTTCATCCGCGTGAAGCCGTGCGCCCGGTAGAAGCCGGTGTTCGCCGGATTGGAGTTCTCGAGATAGCAGGGCAGGCCGTCGCGGTCCGCCGCCGCCAGCACCGGCGCCAGCAGCGCCTTGCCCACCCCCTTGCCGCGCGACGCCTTCCGCGTGCCGATGGCGAAAAGATAGAGATGCGGCTCGGACGGGTGTTCGCGCGTCATCGCCTCGGACGCGGCGAGCGCGCGTCTGGCGGCGCCCCTGGCGCCTTTGCCTGCCAGCGCCGAGACAAGCTGCAGCATCGGCAGCAGCGGCAGGTCGCGCTTGGCCGACGAATGGCTCCACATTGTCGCGCCGTCCTCGCCCTTCAGGTGGCAGAAGCCGCGCGGCAGATAGACGCTCTTCGCCAGGATGGAGAACACGGGTGAGAGGGCCTCCCGGTCGCCGAAGATCCAGAGATTGACCGGATCCTCCGAAAACGCCTCGGCGAAGATCGCGCCCAGCCTGCGCCAGTCGTTGCGGTCCGCCGCCCGCATGCCCTCCGGCAGGACGATCTCCGGAATGTCCGCCGCTCCGACCATGCCTTCTGCTCCTCCAGCCGGTCCACGTCGCCATTTGATCCCGCACCGTGTCGCCGATCTCCGCGAACACCGCAACATTGGCCGTCGCATCGCCATGCATCATGTCCGGCAGTCCGCCGACACCGGGCGCCAGCATCGCGTCGCCATCGGTCTGCGCCATCGCACGGGCGGCATCAGGGACGATGCGCATCTTCATGCAGGCTCCCGAAGCCATCCCGACCGGCCAGCATGCAGCCGCATCCGCCGCCATGCCCCAGACGCGCCCGGCGCTCTTCCATTGTCCGGGCGCCTTGCGATCACTAGCTTCCTTCATCCCCCTGGCAGGATCCTCCCATGCGCGAGCCGTTCCCAGACCTCACCGCCGCCGAGATGGCGGATGTGCGCCGCATGAACCGTCGGCTGCGCTGGGCCCCGCGCTTCCGCGCGCCGACGCCGCTCGGCCGCCTCGCGATCCAGGCGATGCTTGGCGCGCAGGCTGTCTTCCCCGTGGGGACGCGCGGCGCCAGCGTCTCGACGCGCCGCATCACATGGAAGGGCCACACGGTCGCGCTGCGCATCCTGCGCCCGGCCACGGCGACACCTGCCGCCATCTACGTCGACTATCACGGCGGCGGCTGGAGCATCGGCAACGCCGCGATGGACGATCTCGTCAACGCCGCCATCGTGCGTGACAACACTTTCACGGTCGTCAGCGTCGACTACACGACCCTGCCGGACATCAGCTTCATTGACCAGATCGCGCAATGTCATGCCGCCGCAGACTGGGTGTTCGAGCATGCAGGCGCGGAGTTCGGCGCGCGCGATCTCTTCATCGGGGGCGAATCCGCCGGGGCGCATCTCGCCGCCTGCGCCCTCCTGCGCCTGCGTGATGAACGCGCCGACTTCGCGCGTCTCAGGGGCGCCGTCCTGTTCTACGGGCCCTACGATCTCTCCGGCACGCCCAGCGTGCGCAACGCCCCGCCGGACACGCTGGTGCTCGACGGTCCGGCGATGATGCCCGGCATCGCCCGGCTGCTGCCGGACCGCGACGAGGCCGGCCGCCGCGCGCCTGATGTCTCGCCCCTTCATGCCGATCTCTCGCACCTGCCTCCGGCGCTCTTCCTGTGCGGCGCGATCGATCCCCTCATCGACGACAGCCGCCTCATGTCCGAACGCTGGCAGGCCGCGAACGGCAACGCCCGCCTGATCCTGGTTCCGGAATCCCCGCACGCTTTCAACCGCCTCCCCACGCGCGCCGCCGCCCGCACCAACCAATGGGTCCGCGCCTGGCTCGCCCGCCGGCTGGCTGACGCCCGCGCCTGCGCACCGGCCTGAGAACGGGTCGCAATCTCCCGACGGGTTAAGGCCTCCGGTCGCGCCGACGGCCTATTCCCCCCGTTTCAGGTCGTGATTAGCGATCCACAGGCGCGCCGGCCCTGGCTTCCGCGCCGCCTTGCCAATCCTGCCCCCCGCCCGCATCACTTGGCGCCATCAGGCCGGAACGGATTCATGCGCCAGTATCTCGATCTCCTGCAGGACATCCTCGACAACGGCGTCGACCGCGGCGACCGCACGGGCACCGGCACGCGCGGCGTCTTCGGCCGCCAGATGCGCTTCGACCTGTCGGAAGGCTTTCCGCTGCTGACCACCAAGAAACTCCACCTGCGTTCCATCATTGTGGAGCTGCTCTGGTTCCTGCGCGGCGAGACGAATGTGAGGTGGCTGCAGGAGCGCGGCGTGTCCATCTGGGATGAATGGGCCGACGCCGATGGCGAGCTTGGCCCCGTCTATGGCAAGCAATGGCGCAGCTGGGCGGCTCCGGACGGCCGCACCATCGACCAGATCGCCTGGGTCCGCGACGAGATCATGCGGAATCCCAACTCCCGCCGGCTCGTCGTTTCGGCGTGGAATCCTGCGGACGTGGACCGGATGGCGCTGGTCTAGCCGCTGCCGAGAGGGCGATTCGCCGCTGCGGCGATACCGCCTTCGCGGAGCGCGCTCTAGGCTCAGGACTCATTGTCCGAGCCAGAAGATGACGATGGCGGCGAGTGTGA
>CAZTMG010000081.1:0-2000 GCA_964614815.1 uncultured Rhizobium sp.
GGCCGGCGTCGGCGTCCCCGGCGACCCGTTCGTCTCGTCGCCAGGCCTGGCGACGATCGCCGGCGCAGGCGCGGCGGCGGCTGTCGCGGCCGGCCTGTCCATGCTCGGCGAGCGTGGCGCGTTATGCTTCACGATCTCGGCGTCGGCGCGCAGCTCCTTCAGGATCTTCTCCAGCTGCTGGGTGCGGAGATAGCGCACGATCGTCTCGCGCAGATCTTCCAGCGAAGGCGGACGACGCTTGCGCAGCTGCTCGATCTTGACGATGTGCCAGCCCTGCTGGTCCTCGAACGGGCGCGATACGCCGCCCTCCGGCACTTCGCGGATCACGCGCGCGAATTCGGGGGAGGCCTCGTCCGCCGTCATGTAGCCAAGGTCCCCGCCGTCCATCCGCGTCGCCTCGTCGGATGAGCGCCGCGCCGCGAGCACGGCGAAATCGACGCCGGTGCGCAGTTCGGTCGCGATGCGGTCGATCTCCTCCTTCGAGGGCGCCAGGATATGGCGCACGCGCGCTTCATTCTCCATCTGCGGTTCGAGCAGCTGGACCTGCGCCTCGTACATCTTGCGGATGGCCGCTTCGTCGATCTCCTCGGCGGAGACATGCTCAATCAGGATATTGCCCAGGATGTTGTCGCGCGCGGTGTTGAGCCGGTGGCGCGCCTCGGGGTCCTCGTCCAGCCCGCGCCCGACGGCCTCCATGGCGAGCAGCTTGATCTCGATGAGTTCGTCGAGGATCTCGTCGAACTCGGCGCTGCCCGGGGCGAGGGATTCCCCCGGCTTGATGATTCCCTTCATGCGGGCTTCGAGCTCCACGTCGGAGACGTAGATGATCTGCCCGTTAACCGTCGCCGCCTCGGCGGACGGATCTCCGGCGGCGTATTCGACCATGGTGCGATTCTCGCCGCCGCAGGCCGAGGCCAGCAGGCCGGCGGCCAGCGCCGCCGGCAACACAAGACGTGTCCCAAAAGCCATCCCGAGCCTCCTCAAGCTGCTAAAGCTGTCCGGGCAGTCCAGGGCCACCCAGCGCGGCAATTGACACTGGGAATGCCGGTCCTTACGTCTCGGCAACGCGCAAGTCGAGGGAGTTTCCCCACCGGATCACGGGGTGGAATTCCGGGGCCTCGCGCGGGTGTAGCCGAGGCCGGATATTTCCCCCGTATACACTATATTGTGGGACACCGCGACCATTCGCGGATCGCGCTAGGCTGGCAGCGGATAGGCTAGATGCTCGGGATCGCCCAGAAAATCTTCGGGTCTGTCAACGATCGCAAGATCAGGCCCTTCAAGTCCGTCATCCAGCGCATCAACGCGCTGGAGCCGGTCACCGAGGCCCTGTCGGACGACGCCCTGCGCCAGCGCACACGGGACTTCCGCCAGCAGGTCGCCAACGGCGCCAAGCTGGACGACATCCTGCCCGAGGCTTTCGCCACGGTCCGCGAGGGGGCGAAACGCGCCCTGGGCCTGCGGCATTTCGACGTCCAGCTGATCGGCGGCATGGTCCTGCACAAGGGCGGCATCGCCGAGATGCGGACTGGCGAAGGCAAGACGCTGGTGGCCACCGCGCCCGTCTATCTCAACGCCCTCGAGGGCCGCGGCGTTCACGTCGTGACCGTCAACGACTACCTCGCCAACCGCGACGCGGAGTGGATGGGCAAGGTCTATCGCTTCCTCGGCCTCTCGGTCGGCAAGATCGTGCACGGGCTCGACGACGCCCAGCGCCGCGCCGCCTACGCCTGCGACATAACCTACGGCACGAACAACGAGTTCGGCTTCGACTATCTCCGCGACAACATGAAGTACTCGCTGGCCGACATGGTCCAGCGCGGCCACCGTTTCGCCATCGTGGACGAGGTCGACTCCATCCTTGTCGACGAGAGCCGCACGCCGCTCATCATATCGGGTCCGACCGATGACCGGTCGGAGCTATACCAGGCGATCGACGCGCTCATCCCGCTGCTCGACAAGGACGACTACACGCTCGATGAAAAGCAGCGTTCGGTGGT
>CAZTMG010000081.1:2061-8496 GCA_964614815.1 uncultured Rhizobium sp.
CGAGCCGTCCAACATCACCCTCGTTCACCACGCCAACCAGGCGCTGCGGGCGCACAAGCTGTTCCACAAGGACAAGGATTACATCGTCAAGAACGGCGAGGTCATCCTGATCGACGAATTCACCGGCCGCATGATGCATGGCCGCCGCCTGTCCGAGGGCCTGCACCAGGCGATCGAGGCGAAGGAGAAGACCCGGATCCAGCCGGAGAACCAGACGCTGGCGTCCATCACCTTCCAGAACTATTTCCGCCTGTACGACAAGCTGGCGGGCATGACGGGCACCGCGTCCACGGAAGCCCAGGAATTCTCGGACATCTACAAGCTCGAAGTCTTCGAGATTCCAACCAACCGTCCGGTCAAGCGGATCGACGAGGACGACGTCGTCTACCGGACGGCCAAAGAGAAGTACAAGGCGATCATCGCGGACATCAAGGATTGCGTCCGCCGGAAGCAGCCTGTGCTCGTCGGAACAGTGTCGATCGAGAAGTCGGAGATCCTCTCCAACCTTCTCTCGGCGGAACGCATACCGCACCAGGTTCTCAACGCGCGCCATCACGAGCGCGAGGCGCATATCATCGCGCAGGCCGGCGTGCCGGGCGCTGTCACGGTCGCCACGAACATGGCCGGCCGCGGCACCGACATCCAGCTGGGCGGCAACGCCGAAATGCGGATCGAGGACGAAAGCGCCGCCATGGCCGAGAAGCTCGGCCGCGAGCTGACCGACGACGAACGGCGCCAGCTGCGCGCCCGGATCGAGGCGGACGGCGCCGCCAAGAAGGCCGAGGCCCTGGCCGCGGGCGGCCTCTACGTTCTCGCGACCGAACGCCACGAAAGCCGCCGCATCGACAACCAGCTGCGCGGCCGCACAGGCCGTCAGGGCGATCCGGGCCGCTCGAAGTTCTACATCTGCCTTGAGGACGACCTGCTGCGCATCTTCGCGGCGGAGCGCCTCGACGCGATCATGCGCGGCCTTGGCATCAAAGAAGACGAGGCGATCACCCACAAGTGGATGAACAAGGCGCTCGAGACCTCGCAGAAGCGCGTCGAGCAGCGCAACTTCGAGATCCGCAAGAACCTTCTGAAATTCGACGACGTCATCAACGACCAGCGCAAGGCCATCTTCGAGCAGCGCATCGAGTTCATGCGCGCGCCGAGCGTCACCGACACCATCACCGAGATGCGCCAGCAGCTCATCAGCGACATGTGCCTGCGCCACATGCCGGAGAAGGTCTACCAGGACCAGTGGAATCTCGCCGACCTCGAGGAAGAGGTTACTGACGTTCTCGGCCTTCCGGTTCCCGTGCGCGAGTGGGCCAACGAGGAAGGCGTCGCCACGCTCGAAGTCGCCGCGAAGCTCAATGCGGCCGCCGACGCCTTCTACACGCAGAAGACCGCCTTGGTCGGCGAAGAGCGCATGCGCATGCTGGAGAAGCACATCCTCCTGCAAGCCGTGGACACGCGCTGGCGCGAACACCTCTGGCATCTCGACCAGCTGCGTTCGGTCATCCACCTGCGCGGTTACGCCCAGCGCGATCCGCTGAACGAGTTCAAGAACGAGGCCTTCACCCTGTTCGAGCGGCTCCTCAGCGATCTCCGCACGGATGTCACGCGCGTCCTGATGCGCGGCCAGTTCGTCGAACAGCCGCCCGGCGCTGACGCGGGGAATGCCCGGCCCGGCCCGATGCAGGCCGCCGCACGCCCGATGGCCGCCCCGACACAAGCTGTTTCCCAGCAGCCGCAGGAGCAGATCGGCCCCGATGGCAAGGCGCCCGCCTCATGGGCCTCGACGCCCCGCAACGCGCCCTGCCCTTGTGGCTCGGGCAAGCGCTACAAGAACTGCCATGGCGACGTCACCAACGTTGCGCGGGCCTGAAGCTCCCCGTCGACGAGCCGATTGAAGCCATTGGCGCGCGCCAGCTTGATCGTCCGCAAAGTTCCTGCATCAGGCTGACCGTCAGCCGGCGAACATCATCCTGCAGGGTCGACTGACGATCAGGCGAGGCCTTCCCGGCCGATCGCATAGAAGCGCTCCTTGCGCTGGGCGCGCAGGTCGTCGGGCGTCATGCCGTCTAGCGATCCGAGCGCCGACTCGATGGCGTCGCCCACCTTCTGGATGGCGTCCTTCGGATCGCGGTGCGCCCCGCCCATCGGCTCGGGCACGACCGCGTCCACGATGCGGAACTTCAGGAGGTCCTGCGCCGTGATCTTCATCGCCTCGGCCGTGTCCTTGGCGCGCTTGGCGTCGTGAAAGAGGATCGAGGCCGCGCCTTCCGGCGAGATCACCGAGTAGACCGCATGCTCCATCATCAGCACCTTGTTGCCCGAGGCCAGCGCCACGGCGCCGCCCGAGCCGCCCTCGCCCACGATGACGGAGACCATCGGCGTGTCGAGCGTCAGGCACGCCTCGATCGCGCGCGCCAGCGCCTCGGCCTGGCCGCGTTCTTCCCCGCCCTTGCCGGGGAAGGCGCCTGAGGTGTCCACCAGCGCAATCACCGGCAGGCCGAAACGGCCCGCCAGTTCGATAAGGCGAACAGCCTTGCGATAGCCTTCAGGCTTCCCCATGCCGAAATTGTGCTTCAGGCGCGTCTGCGTATCGCGTCCTTTCTCATGCCCGATCACCACGACGGGCTTGCCGCGAAACCGCGCAAGACCGCCAAGGATCGCTTCGTCATTCATGAACTTGCGGTCGCCCGCCAGCTCGACGAACTCGTCGAACAGCTGCTCGACATAGTCGAGGAAGTGCGGCCGGTCCGGATGCCGCGCCACCTGGGTCTTCTGCCAGGCGCTGAGATGCGTGTAGATCTGCTCGAGCTGCTTCTGCGCCTTCTCGCGCAGCTTGCCGACCTCGTCCGTCACGGCTGCGCCGCCCGCCGCTTCCAGTTCGGCGATCTTCTTTTCGAGATCGGCGACGGGCTTTTCAAAGTCGAGATAGGTGGAAACGGCCATCGGGAGGGCTCCGCATCTTGAGACGGCGAAATACCCGCCGGGGCCGGCTGCGGCAAGCTTGCCGGGCCGGACTCACGGCAGACACGACAGGTTCCAGATCCGTTCGCCTGAAGCGAGGCCCCAGGCGTGCTGGTGCCCAAGCCGCCGCAGCCGTCGCGGGACGTCCGAGGCGAACCCGCCGATGGACCGATCAGCCCTGCGGACCGTCGCAGGCGGCCGCCATCGTCCACTTGCCGGTGTTGCCGGCGACGTTCCTCATCGTGCCGCTGCCCGTCTTTCCGTTGAACGTGCCGGTGTAGTCTGCGTAATGGTTGTTCATGTCGAAAGCGAGCTTGGTCCCGTCGATGGACCAGCGGCCATTGTCGAACGATTCATTGTCGCGGTTCACGTAGGCATAGGGCATGACGCCGCTGGGCTCGAAGCGGGTCGCCATGTGGTACGTATCGCCGTCGTCCCAGACGGCGATGGTCAGCCAGGGCGTGTCATCGCTTGCGTTCGGGCACGGCGCCGTGAGAACGGCGCGATAGTCCGCCGGCGGGGGCGCGGATGCACATCCCCCAAGCACCGCTGCGACCATCCCCGCTACGCCTGCAGAAAACACCTTCACGTCCGAACCTCCCGACACTTCATCCCGGCCGGCCTCGCCCGCCCCGACTCGCCGCCGATCCTCAACCACCCGTCCGGAACCGGCAACGCCTGAGATGCAAGCGTCTGCCCATGGCGGGCTTGGGATCTTCCCCAACGTCACACATGACAGGATGTCATTTTTCTGTCATATAACCGTCATGAAACTGATACACGTGATTCTGGGGGTTGGGGCGGCGAGTCTGTTGCCGTCCGCCTTGGCCCAGGAGCCCGTCTCTCCGGAGGCCCGTCGCTACGCCATCACGATCAGCTCTGAGGTGCTGCCGCTCGGCGAGCCCTCGCTGCGCTATCCGGCCTATGCCGGCGAGCGGGCGATCGAAGGCAGCTGCGACGTCACGTTCGCCATCTCCACGGCCGGCAAGCCTGATGCGATCCGCGTCGGCGCCTGTTCGTCGGAAGCGCTCCGCCGCTCCGCGAAAACATCGGTGGAAAAGATGCGCTTCGCGCCGCGTGCTGCGCCGCTCGATGGCGCCAGCCTGACGATCAGATGGACGTTCGAGGAAGCCGGCGTCCAGACCGCCAGCCTGAAATAGCCGCCGGCCTCCGGTCGTTGAGACGACGCGCCCGCTGTTGGCGCCGTTTCATCCCGTCCGCTCGGCCGCGTGCGCCGGCCGCCATTTCGCAAACAGCGTCGCAAAGGCCTCGGGATCGCGCGCAGGCCAGCCGTGGTCGACCGGCCCGTTGCCCTGTCCCAGCCCCGGCGCGCGCCTGATCGCCTCGACGAGGTAGGCGCGCGACAACGCCACGGCATCCCGCAGCACGAGCCCGCGCGCGAGACCCGCCGCAATTCCGGCGGCCAGCGTGCAGCCCGTGCCGTGCGTCGCCTTCGTCGCGATGCGCGGCCCGTCGAAGAAATGCTCGCCCTGCTGCGTCGCCAGCACGTCGACGATTACGTCGCCCGCCACATGCGCGCCCTTCACCAGTGCGGCCTCTGCGCCCAGCTCCAGAAGCTTCTCCGCCGCCCGCCGCTGTCCGTCGACGTTTTCCACCGCCTTGCCGGTCAGCATCTCAGCCTCCGGCGCATTGGGCGTCACCAGCGCGGCGCCAGGCACGATCAGCCGCCGCACCGCATCGACAGCCTCGCGCGGCAGCAGCACATCGCCGGACGTCGCCGCCATCACCGGGTCGATCACGCGGGGCGTTTTCGGCGCGAGGTCCGCAAAGGCCTCCGCCAGCGCCTCCACCAGCGCCTTGTCGCCCAGCATGCCGGTCTTCAGCGCATCCGCGCCGATATCCTTCAGCACGGCCTCCATCTGCGCGCGCACCACGCGCGGCGGCGTCCCCACGACCCCGCTCACGCCCAGCGTGTTCTGGATCGTCAGCGCCGTGATGGCCGTCGCCGCATAACCGCCGAGGGCCGTAACGGTCTTGATGTCCGCCTGTATGCCCGCCCCGCCGCCTGAATCCGAGCCGGCGATCACCAGGACCCGCCCCGCAAGCGTCATCCTGTTCATGTCCTTCTTGGCTTCGCTCATGCCGAATCCCTAGCCGATCAGCCTGGCGGCGGAAACGGCGTCCTGAAATCGAAGGCCTCCGCAGTCGGCCCCAGCCGCCCGATCAGCTCCAGCCTGCGCTTGCCTTCCGACAGCGTTGGAACCGTTCCTCCGGGTATCCACCACAGCGCGAGATAGGCCGGCAGCTCGACAAACCATTCCCGCTTGCGCCGCATCACCGACCGGTGCGTGAGATTGCGGTAGGCGAAGGCGGCCAGATGGTCGATCGTCTCCCACACCGTCATGTTGATCGTGATGTTGGGATCGTCGAACAGCGCCCCGTCCGCATTCTCCCCTTCCCCGACCATGCGCCAGACAAATCCGGGCGCAGCCTCGGCCGCGGCGTTGACCACATCCAGCATCGCCTCGAAATCCGCGTTGACAGGCGAAGCGCGCGCCACACGGAAACTTGCGACATTGATCTGGGCGATATGCCAGCTCACGGTTTCCCCGCATGTCCATGGCCGCGCTTGATCCGCGCCGCATCCGCATCGATAACACGGTCTGCAGGACAGGGAGACGCCCTATGGCGCGAGCGGCGACAAAGCGTGTCTGCCCACGGGGTCACGCCTACCTCAAGAGCAGCGACTGTCCGACCTGCCCGACCTGCGAAAAGGAGAAGGCGAAGGCTGGCTTCTTCATCGACGGTCTCAGCGCGCCTGCCCGCCGCGCCCTCCAGTCACAGGGCATCGACTCGGTTCAGAGTCTGGCGAAGCGCCGCGAGCGCGAGATTCTCGCCCTCCACGGCATGGGCCCGGCCAGCCTGCCGAAACTGCGCGCGGCCCTGAAGGCCGCGGGCCTGACGTTCAAGACGTGATCAGCCGCTCGTCAGCGCAACGAAAACGTCCTCGAGGTCGGGCTCTTCGGTGGCGAGATCGCCGATGACGACATCGGCTTCGCGCAGCCGCCTCAGCAATTGCTCGATCGACTGCTCGCCGATCCTGTAGGTGATGGCCAGCTGCCCGTCCTTGCGCAGCGTCGGGGCAAGATCGGCCAGCGCCTGGGGAGGCGCGGCCAGCGCCTGTTCCGGCCGCACCACCAGCGTCTTGTGGTTCAGACGCCGCAGCAGTTTCGGCGTCGGCTCGCAGGCGATCACCTGCCCGTGGTTGATGATGGCGATCTCGTCGCACATCTCCTGCGCTTCCTCGAGATAGTGCGTCGTGAGGACGATGGTGACGCCCTGCGCATTGAGCTTGCGCACATACTCCCACAGCTGCCGGCGCAGCTCGACATCGACGCCGGCGGTCGGTTCGTCGAGGATCAGGATGGGCGGCGAATGCACCATCGCCTTGGCCACCATCAGGCGCCGCTTCATGCCCCCCGACAGCTGGCGCACATAGGCGTTCTTCTT
>CAZTMG010000081.1:8506-11653 GCA_964614815.1 uncultured Rhizobium sp.
GAACGGCCTCGTCCCCGGCGTCGGGACGGCCCGCGCCCTTCCGTTCCGCCGCGGGCACCCCATAGAACCCGGCCATCAGGTCCAGCGTCTCGCGGGGCGTGAAGAACGGGTCCATGTTGATTTCCTGGGGAACCACGCCCAGCGCGGCCCGCGATTCGCGGGGATGCTGGTCGGCGTCTATCCCCCAGATGCTCACCTGGCCTGAGGTCTTGTTCACCAGCCCGGCCAGGATGTTGATGAAGGTGGACTTGCCCGCCCCGTTCGGCCCCAGCAGGCCGAAGATGGACCCCCTTGGAACCGCGAGGTCTATCCCCTTCAACGCCTGCTTGGCGGGCATCCGCTTGGAGGCGGCATAGGTCTTGGTCAGGCCCCTGGCTTCGATGGCCAGGGCGGGAAGACCGGACGAGGTATCAGCCAAGTTGGAAGCTCCGGCAGGGGCCCTCCGGCACATTGACGGTGGGCGCAGGCAGACCATAGGTAAGCGCGCGCCCGGACGACGCAAAGGGACAAAAAGGCATGACTGGCAAACCCGGCTCCGGTACCTCCACCCTTGTGGACAACCCCGAGGTGATCCTCGTCGCCACGAAGAAGGTCGCCTGCGATGGCGGCGGCGGCGCGCTCGGCCACCCGAAGGTCTGGTATGACATGTTCGAGGCGGACCATGTCGAATGCAAGTATTGCGACCGTGTGTTCGCCCTCAAGGGCGGCAGCCGGGACCCCTCGAAATAGGCTGTAACGCCGCTGTAACGGCCCTGAAACGCCGGCCGTTACGGTAATTCACCTGCCTCGCGTCTCCCTCCCGCGCCAGAAGCGCGGCCATGACCCGTGAAACGGGCCGGGCGCAACGCCCCCTGTCGCGTGCGTGGAGGAGAACGATCCCGATGACCCGCTGGACCCGCATCCTGTCGTGCGGCGCGAGCGCGCTTGCGCTCATGGCCCTCCCCGCCCAGGCGCAGGGCGCCGCCGGACCCGCCGAAGACCAGCCCTCCGCTGCGCGCGAGGGAGACACCGTCATCATCTACGGACGCGCCATCGGGCAGATCGGCGAGGCCCAGTCCGCCTCCGAAGGCGTCGTCGGATATGCCGACCTGTCCACCCGCCCGATCAGCCGCGCCGCCGAACTCGTCGAAGTCATTCCCGGCATGATCGCCACCGAGCATTCCTCCGGCGGCAAGGCCAACCAGTATTTCATGCGCGGCTTCAACCTCGACCATGGCACCGACTTCGGCGGCTTCATCGACGGCGTGCCGATCAACCAGCGCTCCCACCCCCACATGAGCGGCTATCTCGACCTCAACCTGCTGATGGCCGACCTGGTCGAGCGGGTCGAGTTCAAGAAGGGGATCCAGTACGCGGAGAATGGCGACTACACGGCTGCGGGCTCCGCCAGCTTCGTGCTCTACGACCGCCTCCCCGAAAACTACGTCAAGCTGCGCATTGATCCGGACGAATACACGCTCTCCGCCGCGGGCTCCTGGGACATCGGCGACGGGACGCTGCTGGTTGCGACCAGTCATGAGGGCGGGGATGGCGAGTTCGATCTTCCGGCCGGTCTCGACAAGACCATCCTCTATGCGAAGTACGTGCAGCCGCTCGGCGACGCCCGGCTGCGCCTCGGCCTGATCGGCTACAAGAACGACTGGACCGCCACCGACCAGATCCCGCTCCGCGCCGTCGAGTCAGGCCAGATCAGCCGCTTCGGCTTCATCGACCCGACCAATGGCGGGAAGTCGCGCCGCTACATCGCCTCCGCCGGCCTCGAATGGGACGACGCCAGCGTGCTGGCCTACGCCCAGAAGTCGGAGCTGAACCTGTTCCACAACTTCACCTATTTCATCGACCCCGTGCTCGGCGATCAGGTCGAACAGGTCGAACGCCGCACCGCCGCCGGCCTGCGCGCGCGGATGGCGCGCGACTTCGATCTCTTCGGCGTCAAGGCCGAAGGCCGTCTCGGCGCCGACGCCCATATCGACTGGCTCGATGAAACCGGCCTCTACCGCACCACCGCGCGCACGCGCACCTCCGCCATCGCCAGCGACCAGGTCGACGTCATGTCCGCCGACATCTGGGGCGACGTCACCCTCCACTGGACCGACCGCCTGCGCGCCACGCTCGGCCTGCGCGCAGACCACATCTCTGGCGATGTGAGCGGCCTCGTGCCCGCCAACGCCGGCAGCGAGTCGGGCGTCCAGTGGAGCCCGAAGCTCAACATCGCCTACGCGCTCACCGACGATCTCGAAGTCTATGCCGGCTACGGCCTCGGCTTCCATTCCAACAACATCGTCGGCGTCGTGCAGACCGTGGACCCGGTCACCGGCGATCCCGTCGATCCCGCCACCCTCTTCGCCGAAAGCCGCGGCGGCGAGGTCGGCCTGCGCTGGGAGCCCGACGCGACCTTCAACGTCTCCGCCGCCGCCTTCCTGCTCGATTTCGATTCCGAGCTGATCTATGTCGGCGATGCTGGCGTTTCCGAACCCTCCGACCCCACGCGCCGCTATGGCCTGGAAGTCGCCGCCTTCTGGAATCCGGTCGACTGGCTCGCCTTCGACGCCTCCTACGCCTACGCACATTCGCGCTTCAAG
Organism: uncultured Rhizobium sp.; assembly: GCA_964614815.1. Taxonomy (GTDB): domain Bacteria; phylum Pseudomonadota; class Alphaproteobacteria; order Caulobacterales; family Hyphomonadaceae; genus UBA7672. The sequence goes on from CAZTMG010000081.1 coordinate 11,089, forward strand.
GATGCGCCGGCAGCCCTCGACCGCATCCCCAACACGGTCGAAGGCGTCGCCGCCGCCGGCGTCGTCTGGCTGCCCGGCGATGGATGGCAGGGTTCCATTCGCCTGCGCTATCTCGGTCCCGGCCCGCTGATCGAGGACAACTCCGTCCGCGCGCCCTCCACCACCCTCGTCAACGCCGGACTCTCGAAGGACTTCGGGACGTTCGAGATCGGCCTCGACATCCTCAACCTGCTCGACGCCGAGGATTTCGACATGGTGTATTTCTACGAAAGCCAGCTCGCCAGCGAGTCCGCGCCGGTGGAGGACATCCACTTCCATCCCGTCCACCCCCGGACCTTCGTCCTGAACCTCAAGGCGAAGTACTGACCCGGGACGTACGGATCCGCGGCCTCCGAAACGTAGGGCGCGAGACGCCGGCGCGGGCCGGCGGCGCGCCCTACCGGCCGATCAGCTTCAGCCATTCTTCCTCTGTCAGCACCCTGACGCCGTGCCTCTGCGCATCCGCCAGCTTCGAGCCCGCGCCCGGGCCCGCGATCACCAGATCGGTCTTCGCCGACACCGAGCC
>CAZTMG010000082.1:0-9779 GCA_964614815.1 uncultured Rhizobium sp.
CCCTGCGCGCCGTCGCGGCGCTGCACGGCACCGAGAAGGCGGCGATTCTCCTGCTTGCGCTCAGCGAGGAGGCAAAGCCGATCTGGGATCGTCTGGACGATGACGAGCTGCGCGAGATTTCCGCCGCCATGTCCAATCTCGGCCCGGTCCGCGCCGAAACAGTGGAATACCTCATCAAGGATTTCGTGAACCGCCTCTCCGGCTCGGGCGCCGTCACCGGCTCCTACGAGCAGACGCACAAGCTCCTCCTGCAGTTCCTGCCGCGCGAAAAGGTCGACGCGCTGATGGAAGAGCTGCGCGGACCCGCTGGCCGCACGATGTGGGACAAGCTCGCCAACGTGAACGAGCAGGTTCTCGCAAACTATCTCAAGAACGAATATCCGCAGACCGTCGCGGTCATCCTCTCGAAGATCAAAACGGACCATTCCGCCCGCGTGCTCAGCGCCCTGCCCACGGATTTTGCGCTCGAGGTGATCCAGCGCATGCTCCGCATGGAGCCGGTGCAGCGCGACATCCTCGAGAAGATCGAGTCGACGTTGCGCACGGAGTTCATGACCAATCTCGCCCGCACCTCCAAACGCGACAGCCATGAGCAGATGGCGGCGATATTCAACGCCTTCGACCGGCAGACCGAAGGCCGGTTCATGTCCTTGCTGGAGGACAGGAACAAGGATGCGGCCGACCGCATCCGGTCGCTGATGTTCGTGTTCGAGGATCTCTCGAAGCTCGACCCCGGCGGCATCCAGACGCTCCTGCGCAATGTCGACAAGGACAAGCTGGCCCTGGCCCTCAAGGGCGCGAACGACGAGATGCGCAACCTGTTCATGTCCAACATGTCCGAGCGTGCGGCCAAGCTCATGCGCGAGGACATGGCGGCGATGGGGCCGGTCAAGCTCAAGGATGTGGAAGGGGCGCAGCAGGAAATGGTCGTCGTCGCCAAGGCGCTCGCCGATCGGGGGGAAATCATGCTTGCCGAGAGCGGCGGCCAGGACGAGCTGATATACTGATGACCCAGCCCTCTCCCTTCCGCTTTGCAATCGAGTTCACACCTGACGGCGAAGTGCTTTCCGGGCCGGACCGGAAATATTTTTCGCGGGAGGAAGCAGACCGCCTGGCGGCCCAGGCGCGCGCCGAAGGCGAAGCCAGGGCCCGGCAGGGAGTCGAAGCAAAGGGCTTCGCCTCGGTCGACCGCATCGTCGTGAATCTCGCGCCCGTCGCGGCGCAGTTGTCCGCGATCGCCGAAACGCTGCGCGCCGAAGCCGCCGAGCTGGCCATGATCGCCGCCCGGAAGATTGCCGGCATGGCGCTCGACAACGCCGGCGAGGAAGCCGCCGCCATCGCCGTCGCCGAGGTCGTCGCCCAGCTCAAGACCGGGCCAACCATTGTCGTCGCCTGCGCGCCGGAAGCGCATGCAGCCATCGAACGCCGCCTTGAGCAGCTGCGGGCCAAGGGCATCGGCGCCAGCATCACCTTCCGCCCCGACCCGCAGGCAAGGCCAGGCGACTGGCGTGTCGAATGGGCCGAGGGATCGACCGGCTTCAGCCGTGAAGGCGTGGAAAGCGCGATCGAGCGCGTGCTGCGCGCCCGCCTGCAGGACCCCGTCGCTCCCCAGCTTGATCTCTTTTCCGCCGCGTAGGACCCCATGAACACGAATGACCTCAATCTGCCGGACCTGACCCAGAGCGGCGCGCCGTCCACACGGAACGGAGCGCCGGCGCCCGCCGCCGAGGAGCCCCGCGACAAGATCGCAGCCGACCTGAAACCCGTTTTCGACGTCCCCGTCTCGGTGCAGGCCGTGATCGGCCGCACCACCATCGAGGTGTCGAAACTGCTGGAGCTGACGGAAGGCTCGGTGCTCGAACTGGACCGTCGCGTCGGCGAGGCCATCGACATCTATGTGAACTCACGCCTGGTCGCGCGGGGGGAGGTCGTCGTCGTCGACGACAGGCTTGGCGTGACCATGACGGAAATCATCAAGAATTCGGACGCCTAGAGGAAACACCCATGCGTGTTCTGATCATCGGAAATCTCGCTGGCCAGCTGTCCGCCGCGACCAAGATGGCCTTCGACAGGGGCGCCAAGGTGCTGCATGCCCCGGATTCCGCCGCCGCCATGGATCTGCTGCGCACGGGCCGCGGAGCTGACATCGTCATGATCGATGTTCACGAAGACATCACCGGCCTTGTCGCCGCGATGAAGCAGGAGCGCATCGTCGCGCCGGTCGTCGCCTGCGGCATCGGCTCCTCCCCCGCCACCGCCGCCGCCGCCATCCGCGCCGGCGCCCGCGAGTTCATCCCCCTCCCCCCCGACCCCGAACTCATCGCCGCCGTGCTCGCCGCCGTCGCCGAAGACGACCGGCCGCTGATCGCCCAGGATCCGGCGATGATCGAGCTGAAGGCGCTGGCCGACCAGATCGCCCCGTCGGACGCATCAGTCCTGATCACCGGGGAAAGCGGCGTCGGGAAGGAGGTGATGGCGCGCTATCTGCACAAGCGCTCCAGACGCGCGGACAAGCCCTTCATCTCGGTCAATTGCGCGGCCATCCCGGAGAACCTGCTGGAGTCCGAACTCTTCGGTCACGAGAAAGGCGCATTCACCGGCGCTGTGGCCCGCCGCATCGGCAAGTTCGAGGAGGCCGACGGCGGCACGCTGCTGCTCGACGAGATTTCCGAAATGGATATCCGTCTTCAGGCCAAGCTGCTGCGCGCCATACAGGAGCGCGAGATCGACCGCGTCGGCGGCGCCAAGCCGGTTCCGGTCGACATCCGCATCATCGCCACATCCAACCGCATCCTGCAGGAAGCGGTGATGCGCGGCGAATTCCGGAAGGACCTGCTCTACCGTCTCAACGTCTTGAACCTCCATATCCCGCCGCTGCGGGAGCGCCCACGCGATCTCGCCGCGCTCGCCGACTATTTCGTGGAGAAATACGCGGCCGCGAACGGCTTTGTCCGCCGCCTGTCGCCCGCCGCGCGCGAGCGCGTGCAGGCGGCCGCCTGGCTGGGCAATGTTCGCGAGCTCGAGAACGCCATGCATCGCGCCGTCATCCTTGCGCGCGGCGAGGAGATTTCGGTGGAAGATCTTCGGACGCCGGATGGCCACCCCGTCCAGCCCAACGCGCTGGACGCCACGGCGGAACGCGCGGTCAACGCTGCCGAAGCCGCCATCAAGGGCGCGACCATCCGCGTCGGCCAGACGGTCGCGGAAGTCGAACAGGATCTGATCCTGACCACGCTGGACCACTGCCTCGGCAACAGGACGCATGCGGCCAACATTCTTGGCATCTCGATCCGCACGCTCCGCAACAAGCTGCGCGCCTACCAGGAAGCCGGCATCGACGTCGCCGCGCCGGGCGAAGTCCGCGCGGCGGGATGACCTAGATGGCGCAAGCGGGAACCCTATCAGCCGGCGAAGGCGGATTTGACTGGAATGCGCTGACGAAGCTGTTCGCAAGGAGCGAATACGCGCTGGGTCTTGGCGTCATGGCGCTGGTGATGATGCTCATCATCCCCATCCCGCCCTTCATGCTCGATCTGCTTCTGGCGACCTCGATCACGCTCTCCGTTCTCATCCTGATGACGGCGCTGCTGATCCAGAAGCCGCTTGAATTTTCCGCCTTCCCGACTGTTCTCCTGCTGGCCACGCTGCTTCGGCTGGCGCTGAACATCGCGACCACCCGCCTCATCCTGGCTCATGGCCACGAAGGTCCCCAGGCCGCCGGAAACATCATCCAGGCCTTTGGCAATTTCGTGATGAGCGGAAACTTCGTCATCGGGATCGTGGTCTTCATAATCCTGATCATCGTGAACTTCGTGGTGGTCACCAAGGGTTCCGGACGCATTGCCGAAGTCGCCGCGCGCTTCACCCTGGACGCCATGCCCGGCAAACAGATGGCGATCGACGCCGATCTCTCCGCGGGCATCATCAACGAGGAGGAGGCCCGCAGACGCCGCAAGGAGCTGGAGGGCGAGAGCAATTTCTACGGCGCCATGGACGGCGCCTCGAAATTCGTCCGTGGGGACGCGATGGCGGGCATCCTCATCACGTTCATCAACGTGATTGGCGGGATGATCATCGGCGTCGCGCAGATGGGCATCTCGTTCGAACAGGCCGCCGCATCCTACACCCTGCTCACGGTCGGCGACGGCATCGTGTCCCAGGTCCCCGCCCTTATCATTTCGGTGGCCGCCGGCATGCTGGTCTCCAAGGCCGGCGTCGATGGCGCGGCCGACAAGGCGATCGGCGGACAGCTGTTCACCAACCCGCAGAGCCTCGCCATGGCCGCCGTCATGGCGCTGTTCGTCGGCCTGTTGCCGGGCATGCCGATCCTGCCGTTCATCGGTCTTGCTGGCGCCGCCGGCTTCTTCGCCTGGCGCGGCTTCCAGAAACAGGGCGAGCGCGAGGCGATGAAGGCGGCCGAAGCCATCGCAATCCAGCGCGCCCAGCCGGTCCCCGAACCGCCGATCCAGGAATCGCTTGCTGTCGACGAGATCAAGATCGAACTCGGCTTTGGCCTGCTCAGCTTCATCAACGAAACCTCCGGCCGCAAGCTCACCGATCAGGTCAAGGCCGTGCGCCGCCAGATCGCCGCCGAGTTCGGCTTCGTCGTTCCGCAGGTGCGGATCATCGACAATCTCGAACTCGGTTCGGAAGAGTACCGCATCCTCATCAAGGAGGTTGTCGCGGGTCGGGGCAGGCTGCGGCCGCAGCTCCACCTCGCGATGGATGCTTCAGGCGCCGCCCCCCCCATCCCGGGCGAAAAGGTCAACGAACCCGTGTTCGGCCTGCCTGCTGTCTGGATCGACGACACGACGAAGGAAAATGCGGCAATCCAGGGCTACACCGTCGTCGACGCCGCGACCGTCCTCACCACGCACTTCACCGAGCTGGTGAAGGAAAACATGGCCGAGCTCCTGTCCTTCGCCTCGGTCAAGCAGCTCATCGATGACCTGCCGAAGGCCCAGGCTGCGCTTGTCAGCGACATCACGCCCCAGCAGATCACCGTCTCCGGCATCCAGCGCGTCCTTCAGAACCTGCTGCGCGAGCGCATCTCCATCCGGGACTTCGCCACCATCCTGGAAGCCATCGCCGAGGCCACGTCAGCCTCGACCGACCTGCTTTCCGTCACGGAGCATGTCCGTACGCGCCTGTCGCGCCAGCTCTGCAACGCCAACCTCGACGCATCAGGAGCGCTGCCGATCATCGCGCTGTCCCCCACCTGGGAGCAGGCCTTCGCGGAGGCTCTGGTCGGCGTCGGCGCGGACCGCCAGCTTGCCCTCGAACCGTCGCGCCTGCACCAGTTCGTCGCCGACCTGCGCAACGCCTACGAGCGCGCCGGCCAGATGGGCGACAGCCCCGTACTGCTGACCTCCGCCGCCGTGCGCCCCTATGTGCGCTCGCTGGTGGAACGGTTCCGGCCGCAGACCATCGTGATGTCGCAGAACGAAATCCATCCCAAGGCCCGGCTGCGCTCAGCCGGCGCCGTGTAGAGAGGAGCCCGCCCGATGAAGATGAAGATGTTCGTGGGCCGAACCGAGGAGGAAGCCCTCGCGATGATCCGGGCCGAGATGGGCCCCGACGCTGTCATCCTCTCCACGCGGGAGCGCGAGGAGGATGGCATGTTCGAGGTGCGCGCGGCTGTCGAGCGCTCCTTCGGCCACAAGTTCGCCGCGCCGAAATTCTCCGAAGTCCGTCCCGTGTTCGACGAGACGCGTTCGCAGCTCTCCTCCACCCTGCGCTGGCACGGCGCGCCGGACGGCTTTGTCCACATGGTGGCGGAGGCGGGAAGCCGCCTTGGCGCCGGAATGGAAGCAGTCAACTCGCTGGCGGCGGGGATCGAGGGCGTGCTCACCTTCAATCCGCTCAACCCGCACCCGGCGAAGTCCTTGCTCCTGGTCGGCCCCCCCGGCTCGGGCAAGACAACAGCGGCTGCGAAGATCGCCCGGTTCCTCTCCGACAGGAAGCGTCCGCTCGAGCCCGTCGCCGCTGATTTCGACGCTTCGGGACAGGCGGCCCGCCTCGCCGCCTTAACCCTTAAGGTTTCGGTAACCTGTGCGATCACGCCGGATCATCTCATGCGCGTTGTGCGCGAGGCCGATGATCGCGGCCAAAGGCTTGTCATCGACTGCCCCTCGTTCAATCCGCTGGACGAGGCCGACATGAAGCGATGCAGCGACTTGATTTCCTTCATGAATGTGGAGCCGATCCTGGTGCTGGGCGCCGACGGCCATCCGATGGAGATCGAGGACAACGCCCGCGCCTTCGCCCAGGCCGGTTGCCGCCGTGTCATCCTTACCAGACTCGATGCGGTTCGGCGTCGCGGGGGCGCAATCGCAGCAATTTCTTCGGCGCGGTTAAGCATCGCTTCACTAGGTATGACGTCAAATGCCCGATGCGGGCTGACGCCTGCTTCGTCGGAACGGATCGCGCGGTTGTTCATGACCAGCAGCGACGCTCCCGAGGCGGGCCAGCTCAAGGGAGCGGCGTAATGATGAACTTCGGTTCGAAGAAGTCGGAAGGGAAAGGCGGCCACCGTTCGCGCGTGACGCCGGCTTCCGTCATCGCCGTCGCCTCGGGCAAGGGCGGGGTCGGAAAGACCTGGCTCTCCACCACTCTCGCCGCCTCCTTCGCAAGGATGGGCCGCCGCACGCTGCTGGTCGACGGCGATCTGGGTCTTGCGAACGTGGACGTGCAGCTCGGCATCGCCCCCGAAACGGATCTCGCAGCGGTGATCGCAGGCTGGGTCGAACTCGAGGATGCGGTCTGCAAGGTCAATGGCGGCGCCGGCTCGGAAATCGGGTTTGACGTGCTGCCGGGTCGCTCGGGCTCGGGCGCGCTGGCTGGCCTGCCGGCGGAAGAGGCCTCGCGCCTCGCTGCATCGCTGACAGCGCTCGCCCTGCAGTACGACACGGTTCTGGTCGACCTCGGCGCGGGCATCGAGGACAATGTGATGCGGCTCGCCCGCGCCTGCGACCGCTGTGTGATCGTCGCCAATGACGAGCCGACCTCGATGACGGACGCCTATGCGTTCATCAAGGTGCTGCGCGGCTATGCGCCGTCGGTCCAGCCATGGATTGCGGTCAACATGGCCGATACCCGCGTCGCCGGCCGCCGCACCTACGAGGCGCTGGCGCGCGCATCGCAGACCTTCCTGGGCTTCCGACCGCCGCTCGCCGGCATCATCCTGCGCGACCTGAAGGTGCGCGAGGCCATCCGCCAGCAGAAAACCATCGTGAGCATCGATCCGCAGGCCCAGGCCGCGCTCGACGCCCAGCAGATCGCGGAAGCGCTGATCCGCGGCGGGGCCGAAGGGCTGGTCGAAGCCAGATCGGCCTGACCCCGGCTCCCGCCGTTTCCTCGACATCGGGAAGCCCACATCACGGTTGCGCATGCCGCTGTCGGGGCGCGCAAGCGCGCTGGATTCGGACGAGCAGTCCGGCCCTACTTGCCCTGCCCTCCAGCGCGCGTGATGGCCGCTTCGTCCAGTTGCGCCTGTTCCCGGGCCGCACGTTCCGCGTCCTCGCGCCTGCGGGCCTGCTCGATCAACTGCTCGAACTTCGATTTCTCGATATAGGCGTCCGACAGCCGCTTGCGCACATCCTCCAGCTCCTGCGTCCTGGCGGCGATCTGCGCACGGAGTTCGCCGACCTGCTGCTTCACCCGCATGCGGTAGGCAGTCAGCATGGCTGCGAAGGTCGGGTCCTTCCCGGCGGCGCCTGCAAGTTCGGCCTCCTCGCGGGCCCGGACAGCAGCCTCGCGCGCTTCCAGGTCCTGGATCTGCATTGCGATCCTCGCCGCCTCGGCGCCCAGGTCGTCCAACCTGCGCTGCGCGACCTTCAGCAGGGTATGCAGCGATTTCATTTAACGGCTTTCCTGGGCGCGGCCGCTGGCGCCGGCGGCGCGAGGATGGCCTTCAGCTGGGCGTACGACTCCTGAGGGCTTGCGACCTCGTGGACGTCCTGCTGCAGGAAGGCCTCCAGCTGCGGCCAGAGGCGCACGGCTTCATCGACCTCCGGATCGGCGCCCTTGGCGTAGGCGCCGATCCGGACGAGCTCCTCCATGTTGGAGTAGAGCGCCATCAGCCGGCGGGCGCGCAGCGCGATCGCTTTCTCCTCGGGCGTCTGCAGAAGATTCTGGAGACGCGAGATGGACTTGAGCACGTCCACCGCCGGAAAGCGGCCGCGTTCCGCGATCTGGCGCGACAGGGTGACATGACCGTCGAGGGTGCCGCGCACCGCATCCGAGATCGGTTCGTTGTGATCGTCGCCGTCGACCAGCACGGTGAACAGGCCCGTGATATGGCCCTGCGGCTCTCCTTCCGCCGCGGCGATGCCCGGCCCGGCCCGCTCCAGCAACTTGGGCAGTTCGGCGAAGACGGAGGGCGTATAGCCCCGCGTGGTCGGCGGCTCGCCTGCCGCAAGGCCGATCTCGCGCTGGGCCATGGCGAAACGGGTGATGCTGTCGAGGAAGCAGACCACCTGCTTGCCGGCGTCGCGGAAATGCTCCGCCACGGCGAGCGTGAGCCAGGCAGCGCGTCGGCGGCGCGGGGCGGCTTCATCCGATGTCGCGGTGACGATGACGGATTTTGCGAGACCATCCGGCCCCAGCGTGTCCTCGATGAATTCCCGGACCTCCCGTCCCCGTTCCCCGATCAGGCCGATCACGATCACGTCTGCGTCGGCGCCGCGCGCGAGCATGGACATGATGGTGGACTTGCCGACGCCCGATCCCGCGAACACGCCGAGGCGCTGGCCACGGGCGCAGGGGGCGAACACGTCGATCGCCTTGACGCCGAGCGCCATCTTCTGGTCGACGCGCGCCCGCGCCTGCGCGTTGGGTGCGGAAGCCTTGACGAGACGCGGGCGCAGGCCCGCCGTCAGCGGTCCCTTCCCGTCGAGCGGCTCGGCGAACGCATCAATGACGCGGCCGAGCCAGCCCTCGCCGGGACGAACGACGTCGAGACCGGAAGCGAAATGCACCGGCGTGCCCGGGCCGAGGCCATCCAGCGGATCGCAGGCCAGCAGGACCGCCCGGCCGTCTGCAAATCCGACAAGCTCCCCGCGCGGCCCGTTTTCGGAACCGAAACGAACATAGGCGCCGAGCTTCAGCGCTTCCTGCGGCCCGACCGCTTCGATGCGCAGGCCTTCAAGCGCGGTCACGCGGCCTTCATGGCTGCGGGTCCCGATCGACTTGATATCGCGGATGGCCGCGGCCAGCATTCCTGACACCCCTGAAAATTCCGGCCTGCGGCCCTGGAAATTTCATCAGGTCCCCAATTACGTTTCAGACGCGTTAACCAGAAAAGGTCCATCCTGATCGGGCATTCAGACTCTTTCACATGGATGGAATCACGGTAAGGTTCATGAATCTGTTCGGGGTTCTATTCGTTTTCCGTTAACCTTTGCCCGCCTTAATGCGATGGTTAAGACCGCCGCAAGGCAACCGCGATTCGGGAGAATGACATGCGGGTCCTGTTGATCGAAGATGACGAGCAGGTCGCTCGCAGCATCGAACTGATGCTGAAGGCAGCCGGGTTCAACATTTTCACGACCGACCTCGGGGAAGACGGCGTCGACCTCGGAAAAGTTTACGAATACGACCTGATTGTCCTCGACCTGGGCCTGCCGGATATCTCCGGTTACGAAGTCCTCAAGCAGCTCCGCATGTCGCGCGTGAACACGCCCGTGCTGATCCTGTCGGCCAACCCCGATATCGAAGCGAAGGTGAAGACGCTTGGCTACGGCGCCGACGACTATCTCACCAAGCCGTTCAACAAGGAT